>NZ_JARVCO010000002.1:0-307870 GCF_034531395.1 Pontiella agarivorans
ACTGTTTGGTCACGGCGTTGTGAATTATACGATCAATGAGGATAAAACCCTGACCATTGACCTTCCTGAAAACGCGCCGAATCCGAACTGTAACGGCTTTAAGATCAGCAATATGAAACTCAGCTGGCAGCCGTTTGGGCACTATCTGATTGCGAATGCCACGCGTATTGATGTGTCGACGTTGAAGAAAACCCACAAGGGCGAACTCAGTGTAAACTTTACTGCGGGGCCGATTAGTCCGGGCAGCATTCTGATCGGAAGCAAGGTGGATGCACAGGGTACGATTACGCTGTTTGACGGGGATAAAAAACTGACGGAAGCGGCGTATTCCGTAAAAGCCGGGCAGAAGGTCGAAGTGGGCAACTTCAAGTTAAAGCTGCCTCATCGCGTAGCAAGCAAAAGCTTCCGCATGGTCCTGACAGGGATCGATAAGGATGCGGTAACGGATCTTGCTGTGGGCATTCAGCGTGATCACACCATTCTTCAACTGGGTGGCGGATATTTTTGACGGGCTGTACTACAATATTTCGTAGTCTCTGCTGTGAAAAGACTACGATACCTCTGTTTTGCTTTGGAGGAGGTCTCGTGTTTCACTCTTGGTGTTAGATTCTGAAAATAATGCGAAAGTGAATCGTGATGAATAAGCAGTGGCTGTTTTTGGTTTTTTTGGGGGTTTGTGCACAGGGAATTGCGGCAAGTAAGCCCAATATTGTCTATATTCTGGCTGATGACATGGGGCCGGGGGATGTGTCCTGTTATAACGCAGAGGGTAAAATTCCGACGCCGCACATCGACCGCATGGCACGCGAAGGTATGAAGTTTATGGATGCCCATACCGGTTCCAGTGTCTGTACGCCGACGCGTTACGGGATTATCACGGGGCGCTATTGCTGGCGGACCAGGAAGAAGGAGGGCGTGCTGGGGGGGCATTCGAATCCGTTAATTCCGCAAAGCCGCGAAACGGTCGCGTCATTTCTGAAAAAAGAAGACTATGCAACCGCGATCATTGGCAAATGGCATTTGGGCATGAGTTGGGAAAATGATGCGGCTCCCAATGCCAAGCGGGTAACGGCAAAGAACGTGAAAAACCCAAAAGCGCCAATTAAAAACGGACCGACGACGCTGGGGTTTGATTATTATTTCGGACTTTCCTCCTCGCTGGATCATGACCCGCATGCCTATGTGGAAAATGATCAGTTGCTGGGAGAACTGGAACTGGAAACCGGCAAACGTTATGGGCCGGAAATGGTGGCTCGCGGGTTGCCGAGCGGGCATCCGGGCTGGTGCGCAAAAGGATTTAAAAATGAGATGGTGCTGACGGATCTGGCGCGGAAAACGGACGAGTGGATCACGGCAAATCGCGACCGGCCCTTTTTCGTTTATCTGGCGCTCACCTCTCCGCATATGCCGATCTGTCCGCGAAAGGAATTTCAGGGAAAAAGCGGGATCGGGAAACATGGCGATTTTGTGATGGAGACCGACTGGGTGGTTGGCGAAGTCCTGAAAACATTGGATAAACTGAACCTCGCAGAAAATACGCTGGTGATCTTTACCTCTGACAATGGCACCAGCGGAAAGGCCGGAATTCCCAATATGGAAAAGCTGGGGCATTTTCCCAGCGGAATTTATCGGGGCCAGAAAAAATCTATTTTTGAAGGCGGGCACCGCATGCCGTTTGTTGCCCGTTGGCCGAAAACCATTAAACCGGGGACGGAATCGACAGATCTGATCTGCACGACCGATCTGCTGGCTACGCTGGCGGATCTTGCCGGGAAGACGCTGCCGGATGATGTGGGCGAGGACAGCGTCAGTTTTCTTCCGGCATTGCAGGGAAAACGGATCCCGGGTGCGCAGGAACGATTGGTGGTGCACCATGATTCGGCGGGATATTTTGCGGCTCGCAAGGGGAAGTGGAAGCTGGTTCTGGATGCTTATAACGGGAAAAAAACGGGGACGATTAAAGGAGCTCCTATCAAAAACGAGTCCCGTACCATGCTTTTCGATATGAATGCTGATCCTCGTGAAACGGATAATCTGATCCAGCAATATCCGGAGGTGGCCGAGGCGTTGAAGAACGAGCTGGCCGGAATCATTCAGGCCGGGCGCAGTACGCCCGGCAGCGCCCAGGCGAACGATCCGTTGCGCAAGGGGGAATCCTGGAAACAGCTTGAGTTGCTAGCGGAGTATTTGAAGTAAAAAAAAGGATGTTTCTGAAGTATGAAATGGATAAAGCTAATCAGCACAACCTTGTTGCTCGCTGGTGCGGTACAGGCGGCAAACAGGCCGAATTTCATCATGATGATGTGTGATGATATGGGCTATGGTGATGTTGGTTTTAATGGCCATCCGTATGTCCAGACTCCGCATCTGGATAAATTGGCGGCGGACGGGGCGAATCTGACGCATTTTTATTCCATCGGCCCGGTCTGTTCCCCGACACGGGTTTCTTTAGTGACCGGCCGCCATCATTATCGGATGGGCGTTTTCAGTGCCAACCGCGCGCATCTGCCGAAGGAAGAATACACGATTGCCCGCATGCTGAAGTCGAAGGGATATACCACCGGGCATTTCGGCAAGTGGCATATGGGCACGCTCAGCCGGGAAATTTCGCCCAAGGGAAAGGGACGTAAACCTGAGCTGAACTATGCCCCGCCGTGGGAGCGTGACTATGATCACTCCTTTGTGACCGAAGTGGCCGTGAAAACATGGAATCCGACCGAGGGCCGCCAGGCACCGAACAATTTTTATTACGAAGACGGAGTGGTAACCACTGAAAATCTGCGTGGCGGCTCATCACGCATCATTATGGATCGCGTAATTCCGTTCATTGATCAGGCTGTCGAAAGCGATACGCCGTTTCTTTCGGTCATTTGGTTCAACGCGCCGCACAAAGATGTGGAGGCCGGGCCGGATTATCTGAAGCGTTATGAAGGTTTCGGCGGTGCTGCGCATTATTTCGGCTGTATTTCTGAAGTGGATGATCAGGTTGGGCGCCTGCGGGCCGAGCTGGAACGGCTGGGTGTTGCCGATAATACGGTGATCTTCTTTACCAGCGATAACGGGCCGCTGGGCGGAGTGTTGAAGTCGAAGGAAACCTACGGCAAAAGCAAAAACCGGCTGACGGGTAATTCAGGCGGGTTCACCGGCGGCAAGCGTGATGCCACAGAAGGCGGTGTGCGTGTTCCGGGGCTGGCCTGCTGGCCGGGACAGATTGAGCCGGGAAGCGTGATCGATGTTCCGATGTCGGTACTTGACTATCTGCCGACGCTGGCCGGAGCTCTGGAGGTTGAGTTGCCGCAGGATCGTGTGCTGGACGGTGAAAATGTCCTGCCGATTCTGCGTGGCAAAAAGCAGGTGCACGACAAGTCGATCCCGTTCCGTTATGAAAATGATGCCTGGATCGTAAAGGGCAAAATGAAGCTGATGATTCAGTCACCGACGGATCCTTCCAAGGATCGTATGTTTGACCTTTCAACGGATAAAACGGAGGCCGATAACGTCTTGAAACACTATCCGGAACAGGCAGCCGAAATGCGCAAGGAGCTGCTGGCCTTTCTGGATTCGGCAAAGTACAGCCATGCCGGAAGGGAGTACGGTACGGATTTCCGGCCGGTGGAGGAGTGGCATGCTTTGGGGATGTTGAGCCGTAAGATGAAAAAGAAAGCGAAGGAAGAGCAATGAATCTTTTAAAAAAGTATCTCGTCGGGGCCGTCGTGGGTCTTCTTCCAATCATTGGAAATGCGGAGAGCCGGCCGAATATTATTTTCCTGATGTCGGATGACCAGAGCTTTTATACCCTGGGCTGCTACGGCAATCCCGATGTGCAGACACCGAATCTGAATCGGCTGGCTGCGGATGGTATGGCATTCGATCGGCACTATGCCACGACAGCGATCTGCATGGCCAGCCGCGCCACGGTGATGTCGGGGATGTTCGAATTCAAGACCGGCTGTAACTTTATGCATGGCGATATGATGGAGGATATCTGGAAAAAGTCCTATCCGATGCTGCTGAGGGAGGCGGGATACCGCACCGGGTTTGCCGGAAAATTCGGGTTCAGCATCCGGAAAAATCTGAAAAGTAAGGCCATTAAAAATCTCGATCAGTATTTTGATGTCTGGGCCGGGGGACACGGTCAGACCAGCTATAAGACCGCAGCGAATGAAGGGCTTAAAAAATATGTCAATGAGTATCCTCACTCCACCTTGGCATATGGCGCATTCGGCCGTGATTTCATTAAGGAATCCGTCGGAGGAGAGCAGCCGTTCTGTCTTTCCATCAGCTTCAAGGCACCGCATCGGCCGGCAACACCCGATCCGCGGTTTGATGAAATCTATAAAGGGAAAACGTTTACAAAACCCGGCAATTTCGGGCGTGAAAACGGGGCGCATTTTTCCAAACAAAGTCAGGCCGATCGGCAGTATGAGCGGTTCCACAGCTGGAACTACGCAACGAAATATGACCAGGTCATGGCGACGTACCATCAGCAGGTATATGCCATAGATCAGGCGGTTGGTATGATCCGCGAGGCCCTGCAAGAGACCGGGGCGGATAAGAATACGGTGATTATTTATACAGCTGATAACGGGTATTTCTGCGGTTCGCATGGATATGCTTCCAAGGTGCTTCCCTATGAGGAGGCTTCGCGCGTTCCCCTGATTATCTTTGACCCGCGTGAGAAAAACAGTGGAAAACAACTTCGGTCGGGTTCGCTGAGCGGGCTCTGCGATATTGCGCCGACACTGCTGAAACTTGCGGATTTGCCGGTGCCCGATAATATGGATGGCCGCGACCTGATGGAGCTCTACCGCGATCCGTCCGCAGAAATTCACGATGCGCTGCCGCTGATTAATGTCTGGAATGAACCGGCAACCCATGCGCTTTCCGTAGTGACCAAAGATCAGAAATACATTTACTGGGGCTATGCTGGTGACGGCTATGCGGTTACCGAGGAACTTTATCATCTGGGAAAAGACCCGCTGGAGCTGGTGAACCTTGCCGCCAATCCGGAAAATTCAGATATGCTGAACAGTATGCGGAAAAAATACGACCGTTTCCTGGATCAGTGGAAAGCGGAAGCGGTTTCTTATAACGATTATGAACGGTTTGGAACCCTCTTCGATCGCAAGGTTGAGTGGAAAGAAAAAGCAAAGTTGCTGGACTAATCTGCAAAAGGCACGAGGCCGTTTTATGAGCAATACGAAATTCATGAAATTTAATATCCTGGCAGGTTTATTTGCGGGAGTCGCGAGTTTGATGGCTCCTGCGTCGCACGCTAAGCGCGCGGTGATGGATAAGCCGAATTTGCTGATTGTGGTGACCGATGAGCACAGCCTGCGTACGTTGACCATTTACAAAGAGCTGTTGATCGAGCGCGGGCAGCCGGAACGGGCGAATCCGTGGGGTGTGATTGATGGGTTCTGCACGCCGCATATCGACCGGATCGGGCACGAGGGTGCCGTGTTGACTAGCATGTACGCGAGTGCTCCGTCGTGCGCTCCTTCCCGCAGTTCTATGTTTACCGGGAACTTTCCGCATACGGCCGGCGTGCCGACAAACGGGAACGGTATTGCTGAGGATTCGCAGACCATCGCGAAGGTGCTTCGCAAGGTCGGTTATAAAACCGGTTATGCGGGGAAGTGGCATCTGGAAGAAGGCGATCCGCAACCCGGCTGGTCTCCGGCGAAATCTTTTCATGGGTTTGATGACAACCGTTATATGTTTAACAGTGGTCACTGGAAACAGCTCGGATTCGAAGCCGACGGAACGACGGGGTGTGTGCCGATAAAAAACGGGAAGAAGGCCGTTCAGTCAGCGACTGAAAAAACGTATACCACCGACTGGCTGACGGATCGGGCGCTGGAATTTATTGAGGAGAATCAGGAAGACCCGTTCCTGTATGTTCTGAGTATTCCTGATCCGCATACGCCGGATACCGTGCGGGCACCGTACGATACGATGTATGACCCTGCCGCGTTTCATATGCCGGAGAGCTTTACGACTACCGGGATGCGTGACGATTTCTATCCGCATTGGATTCGGACCAAACAGCGGCTCCCTGAAGGAACCACGGCGGAAAGCATGCTGCCAAAAGTCGCGCAATATCACGGCATGGTGAAGTGCATTGACGATAACGTCGGCCGCATTCTGAGCAAGCTGGAGAGCACGGGGATTCTGGATGATACCATTGTGGTTTTCTCTGCTGATCACGGTGAAATGTTCGGTGAATTCGGGCATCAAAATAAAGGGGTTCCGTATGAAGGATCGGCCTGCATTCCGTTTGTAATCCGCTATCCGAAGCGGATCGCCGCGGGAACGGTGGTGGACAAAGCAGCAAATACGGCTGACTGGATGGATACATTTTTATCGCTGATGCAGGTGGGCGCGTCCGACTTTGATCCGTCCACGACTGAGGGGCGTAATGTCGCGCCGTTGCTGACCGGCGGCGGGGCGGATTTTGAAGATATGACGATTTCCCGGTTTCAAACGTGGGCGGCGGCGATTACGGATCGGTATAAGCTGATTTTTGATACGAGCAAGACGCAGCCGTGGTTGATTGATCTGGAATTGAATCCGGGGGAGAGTCGGAACTATATCGACGATCCGGGCCACCGGGCGGTGGCGGTTAAACTGGCGAAAGAGCTGCTGGCATATGGTCACCGTACTAAAGATGATCTCGTTACGGTGAAGCTGGAGCCCCAAATTCAGAAGATTATTAAGCGCTGATTTTTCCGATGATTCCGCAATGTCGCAGAAAACGAGAAAAGTGATGAATAAGAACGTATGCATCCTGTTGATACCAGGATCGGCGGAGCTGTCTGCTGCATCTGAAACGTTGAAGGGCTTTCTGCGCCAGTGGAAAGCGGAGGCGGTTTCGTTTAATGACGATGAGCGCTTCGGCTCCCTGTTTGATCGTGTGGTTTCCAGGAAAGAAAAGGCCATGTTGCAACAGGTTCCAATCGCTGGAAAGAGGCCCTGATATGAAGTCAACGGTTGTTAGAACGCTTCTGCTTGCGGCATTGCTGAATGTCCCTTCTTTTGCGGAGAAGCAGTATGATGCAGACTGGGCGGATTTGAATCGTCACGAAATCCCGGACTGGGCGCTGGACGCCAAGTTCGGCATTTATGCGCACTGGGGGCCTTATTCGGTGATCGGTTCATGGGAAGACAATCCGACCGTGCCGCAGGATGGAAACTACTACACGGTCGGCTATCGGGGAATTTACAGCCGTAATGCCGACGATCCGCGTCGTGTGGCGTTTGAGAAACGCTATGGTTCTGTGAAGGACGGCAATGGATACCGTAAGGTATGCGAGGACTTTACGGCCAGGGAATTTGACCCGGTTCAGTGGGCCGAGCTGGTTTTGGAATCAGGGGCCAAATATGCCGGGACCTGCGCGGTGCATCACGATGGGTATCTGATGTGGGACAGCGCGATTACGGACCATTGCGCCGGTAAAACCGGTCCGAAACGCGATCTGATAGCCGAGCTCTTCGCTGAGCTGGAAAAGCGCGATATCAAAACGATTGCTTCATTTCATCATGCTCGAACATATAAATTTTTCAGCGGCTGGCAGAAAAATTTTTCAAAAGGGACGGAGTATGCCGGGGTGGATCTGCTTCAGCCGGATGCGGGGGATTATTACTGGTTTCTCGGCGAAGAGCAGCAGTTTGCTGAAAAGCGGCTGGCGATCACTGAAGAGTTTATCAATAAATACCACCCGAGTGTTATCTGGTTCGATGGCGGGGCCAAAGACAACCCGACGGATATTCTGGCCACGTTTTTCAATATGGGCCTGCGCGAAAATATCGAGACCTGTCTGCATAACAAAGACCGGCAGTTCGGCGATACCATGGGGGTCTATTCCTATGAACGCGGCTATCTCCGCCCGCCGATGCTGACCCATCCCTGGGAAGACGATGCAACGTCATCGGTGAGCGGCAGCTGGTGCTGGTGGCACGGCTGCACCTATAAGCCGGCCAGTGACTTGATCCTGCGCCTTTGTCATTTGACCGCCAATAACGGTGGATTGCTGCTTTCGCTGAATCCGCGGGCCGACGGATCGTTTGATCCGGAAATGGTCGAGCAACTCAAAGGCATTGGAAAATGGCTGAAACAGAATGGCGAAGCAATACACGGTTCCAGACCCTGGAAAATCCAGGGGGAAGGGCACGTGGATCGTACGGATCTGCGCTACATTTGGACGGAAAAAATGCCGCATCGTTATGCCACGCCGGATGTAAGCAGGTTTGATCACACGGATGTGCGCTTTACAACGCAGGGCAATACACTTTACGCCATTCAGCTGGGCATTCCGTCAGAGGGAATAACACGTATTAAATCGCTTTCCTTTAAAAACAGGGTGGGTTCCGAAAACCGCATTTCGGCTGTTGAACTGGTGGGCCACGGTCCGGTGGCGTTCACGCGGACTGATGATGCGCTTGAAGTTGCTTTGCCTAAACAGCTGCCTAACGACATTGCGCTGGTTTTTAAAATTTCAGTCAAAGGGCAGCTGGAGCGCCTTCTGTATCAGGGAAAACGATAAACCTGTTTCTGGGGAAGAAGAGAACCGAAAAAATAGAAGTCAGCAACATCCTTTCGGGGTCAGAACCGGGGATGAACAGAGCTGATCTGTGAATTAAATTCGAAGGTTGAATGTTATGGGAATCAGTAAATTTTTTGTGATGGCTGTGATTGCCGGTATGGTTGGATCGGCTCAGGCTGCTCCGCCGAATATTGTTTATATTCTGGCCGACGATATGGGGCCGGGCGATGTGAGCGCTTATAACACGGCCGGCAAAATCCCGACGCCGCATATCGATCGGATTGCGCAGGAAGGGGTCCGTTTTACCGATGCACATTCGAATGCGAGTATCTGTACGCCGACGCGATATGGAACGATGACCGGCCGCTATACGTGGCGGACACCTAGGAAAGAGGGCGTGGTTGGCGGATATACACCGTTAATGATTCAGCCGGGCCGCATGACTGTGTCCCTGTTTTTGAAAGAGCAGGGCTATCGGACGGCGTGTGTCGGCAAATGGCACATGGGCTTGGACTGGGCGTTGAAGCCTGGCGCAAAAGGGATGAAAGGAAAAAAGATTCCCGGTAAGTTTGTCGATTTGACCCGGCCGATTACACGGGGTCCGCTGGATGTGGGCTTTGATTATTTCTTCGGGCTGACCGGATCCATGAATATGTTCCCTTATGCGTTTATCGATGGTCGGAATTTACAGGGAACGTTGGAGTACCTGCCGGATATGGATGCGGTGAATGCACGGGGATTTGAAGGGGCCAAGCCGGGTTGGGGCGCAAAGGAATTTGACCGCGAAAAGACACTGGGAATTTTGACGAAGAAGGCCTGCAGCTGGATTCGCCAAAATGCGGAGAAACCGTTTTTTCTCTATTTTCCGCTGACCTCGCCGCATTCGCCGATTGTTCCCAGTGAAAATTTCAAAGGAAAGAGCGGGCTGAATGGGCACGGCGACTATGTGCTTGAGACCGATTGGGCGGTGGGGCAGGTGTTGAAGACGCTGGACGAGTTGAATCTGGCGGAGAACACCCTCGTCGTCTTTACATCGGACAATGGTACGTCACCGCAGGCGGGACTGAAAACGATGCAGGCGAAAGGCCATTTTACGGAAATGCAGTATCGCGGGTTGAAGGGGACCACGTGGGAAGGCGGGCACCGTGTGCCGTTTGTGGTGCGTTGGCCTGCAGGCGCGAAGCGCGGAATCGTGTCGGAACAGCTGATTTGCTCCACGGATTTACTGGCAACGTGTAACGCGCTTTTGGGGAAGACGCTGCCAGCCGATGCGGGGGAGGATAGTGTGAGCTTTCTGCCGGCATTGAAGGGCGAAAAAATTCCGGGTAACAGCTCCCGCATGATCGTGCATCATTCGGATAAGGGCTTTTTTGCAGTTCGTAAAGGGAAATGGAAGTTGCTGCTGGATGATCGGGGCGGCTCGAGTCGCAAAAATCCGAAAGATCAGCCGGTTGTAAATGCTGAAGAGATACTCCTGTTTGATATGGAACTGGATGAAGAGGAATCGACGAATCTTTCGCGGCAATATCCGGAAGTGGTTATGCAGATGAAAAAGGAGCTGGCTTCGCTCATTCGCACGGGCCGCAGTACCCCCGGTGCCGCGCAGCCGACGGATTATGCGGATCCTTCGGTGAAGTGGAAACAGCTGGCTCCGATTCGTGAATATTTGAAATAAGGATGAATGAAATGAAGATGAAAGTTACAGCAACGGCCGTACTTTTTCTGATGGGCGCGGCGCAGGCCGTTCCGCCGAATATTGTTTATATTTTAGCCGATGATATGGGGCCCGGGGATGTTTCCTGTTACAACGCGGAGGGCAAAATTTCGACGCCGAATATCGACCGTCTGGCGCGGGAGGGTATGAAATTTATGGATATGCATACCAACTCAAGTGTTTGTACCCCGACTCGATATGGCATTCTGACGGGACGGTATGCATGGCGCACATCGCAGCTGAAAATGGGTGTGCTGAATGGATACAGTCAGCATTTGATTGAGCCGACGCGCGAGACTGTGGCATCCCTGCTGAAAAAGCAGGGATATGCGACCGCATGCATCGGCAAATGGCACCTGGGTATGGATTGGCAGCAGACGCCGGGGAGTCATTTGACCGGCAAAAAAATCTCCTGGAAAAAAGTGGACCCCAAGGCTCCGATAAAAAACGGCCCGAACAGCGTTGGCTTTGATTATTTTTACGGTATTTCCGGCTCCTTGAATATGAGTCCGCATGCCTATATCGAAAATGATCGGATGCAGGGCGAAATCGAGAAGTTGGCCAAAATGGATGACGTGAATGCGCGCGGATTTACGCAACCTTCAACCCCGGGATACGCCGCCAAAGAATATGTCCAGCAAGAGGTTGTTCCCCGGTTCACGCGCAAGGCTACGGATTGGATACGGGAAAACAAGGACGGACCGTTTTTTCTGTATTTCCCGCTTCCGTCGCCGCATTCCCCTCTGGTTCCGAATGCAGCGTTTAAGGGGAAAAGCGGACTCAATCTGCATGGCGACTTTTGTCTGGAGACCGACTGGGCCGTGGGCGAAGTCCTGAAAACACTGGACGAACTCGATCTGACGGATAACACACTCGTTGTGTTTACCGCGGATAACGGAACCTCGCCGCGAGCCGGATTTGAGGAGCTGGCCGCCAAGGGGCATCATCCCAGCTGGATCTATCGCGGCATGAAGGGCACCACCTGGGAGGGCGGGCATCGGGTGCCGTTTGTTGTGCGCTGGCCACAGCAGGTTAAAGCGGGGGCGGTGTCTTCTGCGCTGATCTGTTCCACCGATTTTTTTGCGACGTGCGCCGAGCTGACCGGAGTGAAACCAGCCCCCGATGCCGGAGAAGACAGTGTCAGTTTTCTTCCTGCGCTTCAAGGCAGGCCGCAGCCGGGAAGTGACGACCGGTTGGTGATACATCATTCAGATAAAGGTATTTTTTCGATCCGGCGCGGAACGTGGAAAGTGATGTTTGATGCGTTTGGCGGATCGGGACGATATGATCCGCGGGCGAGTGAGCCGATCAGGAATATTGCCAGTCTGCAACTTTATGATATGGCCTCGGATGCGACTGAAAATGTCAATCTTGCGGCGCAGTACCCGGAGATTGTTCAGAGTCTCCGTAAAGATCTGGCGGGGATTATCCGGCGAGGCCGCAGTACTCCGGGGCCGAACCTTCCGAGCGATTATAACGATCCAAACGTTGCGTGGCCACAACTTGAGCCGGTCCTGAATGAGTTGAAATAAGTGGGCATGAATAAGGAAAAGTGAATATGAAGACAGGATATTTTGTACTCGCCGCCACATTGTTTGCAGGGGCCGTCGCTGCGGATTCTCTGAAGAATGCGCGGCCGAATATTATTTTTGTGATGACGGATGACCAGGGGTCAAATCTTTCTTTTATGGGACATCCATATATTGAAACGCCGCATATTGACCGGTTCGCGAAACAGTCGCTTTATTTCAAGGAATATCACGTCAGCCCAAGCTGCGCGCCAACGCGCGCCGCGCTGATGAGCGGGCGTCATGAGTTTCGAAACGGCGTCACTCATACCGTACATGAACGGGAGCTGATGGCGCTTTCAACAACCACGTTTCCGCAGTTGTTGCAACGTGCGGGATATACTACCGGTATTTTCGGGAAGTGGCACTTGGGGGATCAGGAGGCCTATCTGCCTGTAAACCGGGGATTCGATGAGGTGTTGGTCCACGGTGCCGGGGGAATTGGGCAGGCCTATTCGGGAAGTAATTTTGACTTTCCGCCGAATCGGGGAAAAGGGTCGAAGGCAAAATATTTCGATCCGGTTTTGCTGCATAACGATACCATTGTTCAAACAAAGGGATATTGCACCGATCTGTTTTTCAACGCCGCGCTGGGCTGGATTAAAAAGAATCATGAGGCGGATAAACCGTATTTTGCATATATCTCTCCAAACGCACCGCATTCTCCGTTGATTGCTCCAAAAGAATCATATGATCGTATTGCAAAGCGTCACCCGGAGTTGAAGAAGGTGTCGGGCCGGTATGCGATGATTGAGAGGATCGACGACAACTTCGGGCTGATGATGAAGAAGCTGAAGGAATGGGGTGCGCTGGATAATACGCTGATTATTTTCACCACGGACAACGGGGCGCCGTATCGGGGTCCGGAAAGCAACGAATTCAATGCGGGCTATAAAACCGGTAAGGGAAGTCCTTATGAGGGCGGGGTTCATGTGCCCGCGTTCTGGTACTGGAAAGGGGTTCTTCAGGGAGGGAAAACCGTGGATGCACTGACGGCGCATATTGATTTGTTTAAAACGTTCTGCGACCTGGCCGGGGCGGAAATTCCGGCGGATATTCAACCGTTGGATGGCCGCTCGCTGTTGCCGCTTTTGGAAAATCCGGATGCCGAATGGGAAAAACGTCAGTTGTTCACACATCGTGGTCGATGGGACAAAGGCGCAAAACCGGAACGCGATGCCAACTGGGCCGTGAGAACCGAACGCTGGCGACTGGTCGGCCGGGAACTCTATGATATCGCGCATGATCCCTATGAAGATCAGGATGTTTCGGCGCAATACCCGGAGGTCGTCGAGCAGCTGAAAAATGCCTACTACAAGTGGTGGGATGAAACCGTGCCCTACATGATTAATGAAGATCGCGAGTGTGAGTTGGAGGATCCGTTGGGCAAGCGCTATTACAAGCAGCTCGAGGAGCGCGGTATTCCGGATTGGGTGCCGTACGATCTGGACCTCTGATTGAAGTCGGATTCCCTCTGAGCAAGACCTGAGACCGTGTTCTGAGACGTGATGGGATCAATTAAATTTTAATATTGAACGGCGGGCCTGAACTGATCGGTGAACCGCTGAATAGAATGAGATGTAAGGAAATGATGATGAATACTAAAATGAATATTTTTTCTGCGATGATGGGAGTCGGATTGCTGGCCGGTGCCGCCGGTGCGGCAGAGCTGTCGAAACCGAATATTCTGTTTGTGATGTCGGACGATCATACCTCGCAGGCCATTGGTGCGTATGGTGGCCGTTTGGCGGTGCTGAATCCGACGCCGACGATTGACTCGATTGCGGAAGAAGGCATGGTGATGGAAAATGCATTTTGCCAGAATGCGATCTGCACGCCGAGCCGCGCCAGCATCATGACCGGACAAAGCAGTGCGGTGAATGGTTGTCCAACCTTGGCTGACACGCTGCCGGCCGAGCGGCAGTATCTTCCGATCGAACTGAAAAAAGCCGGATATCAAACCGCAGTGATTGGCAAGTGGCATCTGCATGCGCTTCCTGAAACGTTTGATTATTATAAAGTGCTGCCGGGGCAGGGCCGTTATTTCGATCCAATCTTTTTCGAACTGGGTGCCACGGGCGTGAATAAATTCCGTAGAAATGTTTATGAGGGTTCCGTGAAAATGACGGGGCACTCTTCGGATTGTATTGCCGACTCTGCATTGGATTGGTTCAAAAATAAACGGGATCCCAAAAAGCCGTTTTACCTCAGTATGCACTTCAAGGCGCCGCATGATTATTTTCAGTATGCACCGCGCTATGAAGACTATCTGGCGGATGTCACTATTCCGGAACCGGAAAATATGCGCGACCGTAAAAACCATGGTTCCATTGCCACCCGTGGCGATCAGGACGAACTGGTTCCATACATTGGAACATCGGTTGGGCGGCGCAATCCGCGCCGGAATTATTCCCAGGCGGAGGGTCGGGGCAAGTGGGCGAAAAAGCTGGATCAGTCTCGCAGTGATGAAGAGATTCTGGGGGACACCTATCAGGAATATCTGAAGGCATACCTTCGCTGTGTTAAAGGCGTCGACGATAACCTGAAACGCGTTGTGGATTATCTGAAGGCCGAAGGACTTTATGACAACACGATTATTTTCTACACCGGCGACCAGGGATTCTACCTCGGTGAGCATGACTACATTGATAAACGCTGGGCCTATGAAGAATCGATGCGTATGCCGTTCATCGTGCGTTACCCGAAGCAGGTAAAAGCCGGCCGTTCAGACGCCATCGTTGAAAACATCGATTATGCCCCGACGATTCTTGACTTTGCAGGGGCTGAAACGCCGGATTATATGCACGGGCGGAGCTTTAAAAAGATTCTGGAAACGGGGACGGCTTCCAAAGACTGGAAAGATTCCGCCTATTATCACTATTGGATGCACATGGCCTCGCACGATAATCCCGGTCACATTGCCATTCGCACTAAACGCTATAAACTGATTCTGTTTTACGGCGCACCGATGGATTCCGATCAGGCCGAAACTCCGCCGGCCTGGGAGCTCTATGATCTCAAGAATGATCCGACAGAAGATAATAACGTCTATGACAATCCGGAATATGCCGGCGTCATCGAAAAGCTGAAAAAGAAGCTTAAAACGCGTCGTGCTGAACTGGGCGAGGACGATCCGAAATTCCCCTTCAATGCTGTGATCAATGAATTCTGGGATTACGATCAGGCGGATCGGGCGAAGGCGATTCAGCTTTCACACACCTATCGTCAGCAAAGAGCTGCTGAAGCCAAAGTGGAAAAATGACATGGAGTCAGTTCAAGCCGGTTTTTGCAATTAGAGTTGTAACGGGACAGCGAACGAGCTGAATTATAAGGCGAAAATGATGAATGGTGTGAAAACAGCGTTGGCGGTTTTATGTGTTGCTGCCCAGATTGCAGCGGGTACTGAAAGCAGGCGCACGATTATTTCTCTTAATGGAACCTGGCAGATTGAAGAGACTGCTTCGCCGGATGTCCTCCCCGAAAGCTATTCTGGAACTGTTCCGGTTCCGGGACTGATTGATATGGCGGGGCCGACGCCGTTTGAGGACGTTGGATATGAGACGGCATACAAACGCTATTTCTGGTATCGCCGCGAGTTCACGGTGGGGGACAGCATTCCGGATACGGCTTTGTTGAAAATCAATAAAGCCAAATTTATTTCCCAGGTTTATGTGAACGGAAAGTTTGTGGGCGAAAATCCGCATAATTTCACGCCCGGAATTTTCGATGTCAAACGCTGGCTTAAAGCGAAAAAAACGAATGAGCTGGTTGTCCGGATCACGACCTATGAAAACACACCGCCAACCATCATGAACGGGTTCGATGCGGAAAAGAAACGCTACATTCCCGGAATCTATGACGATGTGAGCCTCATCCTGTCGGGGCAGCAATTTATTGAAAATGTGCAGGTGGTACCCGATGTGGAACATAAGGCTATGCGCGCTGTGGTTCAGCTCAAGAGCGGGGCGGGAGAGGCTGCCGTCACGTACCGTATTCGTGAATGCAATTCCGGGAAGGTTGTGGCATCCGGAGAGGCCGACGGACTCGATTTTACGGTTCCGATTCCCGGTTGCAAACTCTGGTCTCCGGCAAGTCCGTTTCTTTATACGCTGGAGCTGGAAACGGAATCGGACAGTTATTCAACGCGTTTTGGAATGCGCAGCTTCCGACTGGATCATAAAACCGGAAAGGCCTATTTGAATGGTAAGCCGTTCTACATGCATGGAACCAATGTGTGCATTTTCCGCTTCTTTGAAGATCCGGACCGCAACGGGCTTCCCTGGGATGAGGCCTGGGTACGGAAACTCTTTCGCAAGATGAAAACCATGCATTGGGATTCGATCCGCTTCACCATCGGATTCCCGCCGGAGCGCTGGTATGAGATTGCCGATGAAGAGGGCTTTCTGATTCAGGATGAATATCCGATCTGGTACAACAACGAGCGCAGGATTTCCCTGTTTAAAAAAGATCTGTCGCTGATCCATGTGGAGTTTGAAAAATGGATGCGCGAACGTTGGAACCATCCGTGTGTGGTGATTTGGGATGCGCAGAATGAAACCACAACGACAAAGACCGGTGACGCCATTCGAAAGGTCCGTCATCTGGACCTTTCCAACCGTCCGTGGGATAACGGGCGGGGGGCGCCGGTGGATATCAATGATGTCGCGGAAGTGCATCCCTACCTCTATAATAAATTCCGTAAAGACGAGAATCCTATTCCCGAGGAAGGGCTGCTTAAATACGCCCTGTCGACCGTTCGGATTCCGGACAACGGTCCGGCCCAGTTTACGCCTCCTGTTTCGGGAGCGGAACAGTATCCAAATCCTTTCATCATTAATGAATATGCCTGGCTCTGGATCAACCGGAACGGTACACCGACCAGCCTGACCGAGGTGCTGTATCCGAAGGCATTCGGAAAACTGACTAAGGAACAGCTCTATACCACCTACGCGCGTCATCTGGCCATGAAGACCGAGTATTGGCGGGTGCACCGGAAATGCGCAGGTGTTCTGCAGTTTTGTGTGTTGAGCTATTCCCGCCCGGAGGAACCCAAGGGAGAGACGAGTGATAACTTTGTCGATATCAAAAATCTCATTTTTGAGCCGACGTATGAACGCTATGTCAAAGATGCCTTTTCGCCGGTTACCCTGATGATCGATTTCTGGGAGTCCGAAGTCTCCAAAGACCGGGACGAAGAAATTCGGATTATGATCATCAACGACACCTATACCGATTGGGCGGGAAAGTTAAAGCTGACACTGAGAAACGCTGAAGGGGTTGTATTCAAAAAAAGAAAACGGGTTGAAGTCGATGCGCTGGGTAAAATTTCAGTGTCCATCCCGGTGCAGTGGGGTGTTGAGCCCGGAGCCTGTTCGTTGACGGCTGAATTGAAGTACAACGGGGACAAGGTTCAAAGTATTCGGGAATTTGAGGTTCGCTAATAGAAATGCTGAAAATGATGATGAAGGCTGGTTTCAGGATTTTACTTGCGGCATGGGTTGCAATCCCGGCTGCGGCGAAGGAGTTTCACGTTTCCAAACGAGGAGATGACCGTTCCGCCGGGAGCTTGCAGGAACCGCTGTTGACCATCGCTGCCGCCGCCGCGAAAGCACAGCCCGGCGATACGGTGATTGTGCATGAGGGGGTGTATCGCGAGCGGATCAATCCGCCGCGTGGCGGAGTGTCGGATGCCCAGCGAATCACATATCAGGCATTTTCCGGGGATAACGTGGTGATTAAAGGTTCCGAAGTGATTTCGGATTGGACGCAGGTTGAAGACGATGTCTGGAAAGCGGTGATTCCGAATTCATTTTTCGGCGATTACAATCCGTTTGCGGATGTGCTTTCCGGAGACTGGTATGTTGACGACAACTGGGATCACCATCAGGGGGCAGTTTATCTGAATGGAGATTGGCTACATGAAGCGCGGAGTCTGGACGATGTCATGCAACCGGTGGGTGCCGTTGCGGATCGATATTCGCCGACGTGTGTGCGGCACTTTTTCGGTAGAAAGGTGACCGACTTTCTGCGCTTGAAAGAGATCGCCTTGTCGAATGGCGTGTCGATTGATGTGTTCGATTTTATCGGCGCGTCCGGCGTGGACCAAGTGGTTGATAAAAAAGAGAAGAGCACGTTCTTGGGTAACTTTCATCCGGGCGATTGGGTACTGTATGACTCCGTGGATTTGACGGGGGTGGATCAGATTGAATTGCTGGCAACCACCGAGCGGCACGGTGCGATCGTGGAGGTACGTTTGGGTGGACCGCGAGGTAGGTTGATCGGAAGTGCGCGTTTGCCATCCGTTCGATTCTGGAGCCAGTGGTTTACGTTGCCCGTCTCTTTGGAAAACGTTTCCGGAACCCATGATGTATGCATGGTCTGCCGTGATCCGCAGGAATCGGCGTGGGCGGATATCCGCCTTTGGTACGCGAAGGTTGATGAAACGAAGACAACGATCTGGGCCCAGTTTCCGGGAAAAGATCCGAACCGGGAGCTGGTGGAGGTCAACGCGCGCCGGACGGTTTTTTATCCGGATAAACCGGGGCGGAATTATATTACGGTGCGCGGTTTTACGCTGGAACATGCGGCCACGCCGTGGGCGCCGCCGACGGCTGAGCAGGTCGGGTTGATCGGCACGCATTGGAGTAAGGGCTGGGTGATTGAGGATAATACGATCCGCTACGCCACCTGCACCGGCGTGACACTTGGTAAATTTGGCGATGAGGGTGACAATCAGGCGGAGTCGGCGCCGGGCTACGTCGAAACCATTAAACGCGCACTTTCCAAGGGTTGGAATAAAGAATCGGTGGGGTCTCATCTTGTGCGGAATAACCATATTTCGCATTGTGAACAGGCTGGCATTGTCGGGAGTATGGGTGCGGCTTTCAGCCGGATTGAGGGGAATCATATTCACGATATTCATGTGAAGCGGCAGTTTTGGGGCGCAGAGATGGCGGCTATTAAGTTCCACGGTCCGATCGATACGCAGATTATCGGCAACTATATTCATCACAGCGAAAAGGGCATCTGGCTGGACTGGATGACACAGGGTACGCGCGTCAGTGGAAACCTGCTGCATGATAACCCGACTTGTGACTTGCATCTAGAAGTGAATCACGGGCCGTTTCTTTTTGATAATAATATTTTTCTGTCGGAAGTCTCTCTGTGGGACTGGTCGAATGGCGGGGCCTATGTGCACAACCTGTTTGCAGGAACAATTCAGCACCGTTCCATCACACGCAACGTTCCCTATCATCCGCCACATAAAACCGACATTGTGGCACTTAAGGCCAATCCGGGAGGAGACAGCCGGTTCTATAACAATATATTTGCAGGACGTCGTGGAACGGATTTGCCGTATGGGTTGAGCGTTTATGCCGCTGCCAGGCTGCCGATGTTTGTGAAAGGCAATGTTTATTATAACGGAGCACAGCCATTCCCCGGTGAGCAATGCAGTCATGTCGTTTCGGCCTTTGATCCAGAAATGAGGGTTGCTCAAAAAGGCGGAACCGCCGTGTTTAACTTTCGACTGGATGATGCATTCGGTTCGGTGGAAACGCAGCCGGTTGATACTGAAATGCTGGGCAAGGCGCTGATTCCGAATCAGGGATTTGAGCATCCGGACGGCTCTCCGATTACGATCGATCAGGATATTCTGGGTGAAGCTCGTAACCGGAAGCACCCGGCTGCGGGGCCGTTTTCGATTTCCAGGCCGGGCAAACATTCGGTGCGGATGAACTGAAGGTTTATCCGTCGAAAAAAAGAAGTCGAAGTGATTTAAGACAGTGCGGAAAAATCCATCGGGTGGTTCGGCCAGTGCAACAGGCTGACACGGAAAATGGAATGTTGATACAGGAGAAAAAAATGAATTGGAAAATAATGATAGGTTTGGGGCTTTCGGTGGGGGCTCTGGTAGCAGGCAGCTACGCGGAAAAGCAACCGAATGTGATTATTTTGTTGGCGGATGACCAAGGCTACGGCGATTTGTCGTGTCATGGAAACCCGGTTTTGAAAACACCGAATCTGGATAAAATGCATGCCGAATCGGTTCGGTTTACAGACTTTCATGCCTCGGCCATCTGTACGCCGTCGCGTGCTCAGTTGATGACCGGAATTGATGCGGTGCGTAACGGAGCCTACAATTACGGTTTCGGAAAAACGCAGATCTTTGAAGCCATTCCGGCGGCGGATGGCAGCGAGCATGCAGTGCATCTGATGTCTGATTATTTTAAGGCAAACGGTTATCGCACCGGGCTGTTTGGAAAATGGCATTTGGGCGATTTCTACCCGTATCGTCCGCAGGATCGCGGATTCGAAGAGGTCTTCAGTTATCCGGGAGCTTCGGTGTGGCAGACGCCGAACCACTGGAATAATGATTGTTTTAACGATGTCTATTTACACAATGGCGAACCGGTTCAAACAGAAGGCTATTGCACCGATGTTTGGTTCGACAAAACGATTTCGTTTATTGAAGACAACGTGAAGGCTGAAAAGCCGTTTTTCGTCTATCTGCCGACGAGCTCCATGCATACGCCGCAATTTGTGCCGGAGAAATATATTGAGCCGTATAAAGATCAGGATGAGTTGGTGGCTTATTTCTTCGGCATGGTAGCCAACTTTGATGACAATGTGGGTCGTCTGGATGCTGCGCTGCAGCGTTTGGGGGTCAGAGATGATACGATCGTAATCTATATGAGCGACAATGGCGGAACGCTGGGGAACGACGTCTATAACGCCGGCATGACCGGTAAAAAATGCCAGATCCAGGACGGGGGGCATCGTGTGCCTTGTTTTGTGCGCTGGCCGGCCGGCATTCCCTCGCCCGGCAGAGATGTGGATGATCTGACCATTATTCAGGATATTTTACCGACACTTATCGACCTGTGCGGTCTCAATATGCCGTGGCCGCAGAGCTTTGATGGAGTCAGCCTGAAGGAAGCCATTCTGGCCGAAAAACAGGAGCTGGGTTCGCGCATGTCGGTGGTACAGTTTTCCACGAAACGCGTGGGGCTGAAGGGCTATTCGGTACTGTGGAATAAATGGCGTCTGCTCGATGAGACCGACGGGGTTCAGCCGGGCGAAGAAATCAAACTCTATAATGTCGCCAATGATTCCGCCCAGAAGAACAATGTGGCCAATCAGCATCCCGAAGTGGTCAAGGAGATGCAGGATTATTATATCCAGTGGCGTAAATCGGTTGAGCCGTCGATGGCAAAGAATTCCAAAATAACAATTGGATATCCGGGGTTTGAATCGCTTGAGCTGACCTGCTTTGACTGGCTGACTGTTGACGGGAAAGGCAATCCGTCCCAGCAGGTTGATGTTCGTCTGGGTATGGAAATGCACGGGGCCTGGAATGTTTATGTTGAAACGCCGGGGAAGTATGAGCTGACATTCCGCCGCTGGCCGAAGGAAGCGAATACCGAAATCAGTGGTGGACTTCCGCCGCACGTTTCTGACTTTTCAAAAGAAATGGGTCGTACTGATGAAGTTCCGGTTCGTGGGAAATACCACAATTGGAAAACCATTGTTCCGGCGGGGGTTTATCCGGCGGGTGAAGCGCTGCCGATTACAGAGATTCGTTTGAGTTGCGGTGAAATCAACAAGACGAAAGCGGTAAAGGCCTCTGATAAAGCCATGCGTTTTGTGGTCGATCTTCCGGCCGGACCGATTCGGCTTCAGGGCGATTTTCTGGACAAGCAGGGTGAAGTCGTCTGCGGCGCATATTATGCAGATATCAAACTGATGGACTAGCCGCGTGATTATTCGGGGAGCCGCCACATAGTGCAGGCTGTATCAGTAGAGCCGCCACTATGTGGCGCTGGGCCTTTGCGGTCTTCCAGGATGCTTTGTGCCCTTTGTGTTTAAATCCATCTATCCCGGTGGGATCGAATCAGGTCTTGGTGTTGATTTGAAATCGAGGTTTTTCAGGTCCGATTCGTTTAAATCAGGACCGCATTTACGGTCCTATTCGGGAGGCCTGTGTGCGGTAGCTGGAAGGCGATATTCCTGCCATCCGTTTAAATGCTTTCGAAAGATGAAAGGCATCGTAGAACCCCAGTGCATCAGCAATCTGTTGAATGGTTTCATTGGTTTCCCAGAGTAGTAGCTGAGCCTGATTGATGCGCCGACGCATGATGTAACGCTGTGGTGATTCCCCAAAGAAACGCGTGAATTTTCGAGAAAAATAGGAGGGCTCTAAACTGGTTAGGCGGGCCAGCTCTGCCACACTGAGTGGATCAGCTAAAGTTTGCTCGATCGCTTTTAGCACCGGCTGAAAGCATTGCTGCTGTTTCAGCTTTAGCTGAATGGCCTCGGAATCAATGGTATCCATGAAGAAGGCCAGTAGCTGCATCAGAGTTCCGTTGGAATAAAATGCCTTACCTTTTCGATCACTTTGCTGCGCCGAAAAAAGATCAAGAAACATTTTTTTACATTCCATTTGATTGTCAGGAATCAACTTCCGCTCACAGTCAATATAGGCAAATAGGTCTATTCCGCCGAGCAAGGTGGCCGAGAATCGTACCCAATGGATCACGACCTGCTTCTCACACGAATACTCAAAGCTGTTGTTTGAGGGGATCAGGTGTAGTTCTTTTGCTCTGAGTGGCCTGTCCTGATTATTGTAGTGTATATGACCGGATCCCGATTCAATCCAGTACAAACGGGTGTAGGGGTCCGGCATTTGAATGCCCCTCCATTCGGTGCCTAGTTCGGACCGGTCTCCACCAACAATATCGATTTGAATGGTTTTTAATACATCGAGCATCTGTCCGGATCCTGATTCTGTGAAATTAAGCATAGCGCAGGGTTAATGTCAGATTCATACATGTATATCTCAGGTCTGTCCATTGAAACATTCTTCCTGATACGATTAGATATTTAACTGCCTCAGAATAGTTGAGGAGAGGATCTGAACCGTTGTTGAGGCCCCGTCAGGAGAAATAGAATATGGATATGCAAATATGGAATCTACATGGCGCACGTGATTTGCGTCTGGAAACGGTCGCCCTTCCTGTTCCGGGAAAAGGGCAGGCTCTGGTCCGTGTGGAACGCACGGGTATCTGTGGTTCTGATTTGCACTATTTTATGCATGGCCGCTGCGGTTGTTTTATTCCCAAGAATCCCTTTGCTCTCGGGCATGAATTTTCCGGAACCATCGAGGCTGTCGGAGAGGATGTACATCGTGAAATCGGAGAACGCGTTGCCGTCGACCCTTTACAACCGTGTTGCTCCTGTTCGTTTTGCCTGACGGGTCGTTACAACTTATGCCCGAACCGTAAATACATCGGTTCCGCCTCCACCATTCCGCATCAAAATGGTGCATTTGGTCAATTTGTTGTTGTGAAGTCGGAAAATTGTCTGGAATTAGACGATAGGATTTCCTTCGAAGAGGGCGCCATGCTTGAACCGCTTTCAGTGGCATTGCATGCGCTTAAGCAAAGTGGGGGTGTGACAGGCAGGCGTGTATTAATTAGCGGCGGCGGGCCGATCGGTCAGCTGATTGCTTTGGCCGCCCGTGCGTGGGGTGCTCTGGAAGTGACAATGAGTGATCCCCGTTCGTTTCCTCAAAACTATGCACTTCAACACGGGGCAGATCGGTCCATTGATCCAACGGATGGAACACCTGCCGACATAGACTTTGATATCGTGATCGAAGCATCGGGGACAGCACCCGCTTTGAAGAGTGCGTTTGAATGGGTGCGGCGCGGGGGAACCATTGTGCAGGTCGGGACGCTCCCCGATCAGGTTGAACTTCCGGCTAATCTGATTATGGCGAAGGAACTGACCATCCGTGGCTCGATCTATTCGCTCAATACTTTTGCACTCGGTATGGAAATGATAGCCTCAGGACGGATCAATGTTATGCCGCTGGTTACGGCTTCAGTTCCGTTCGAAAATCTCCCCGAGGCTCTTGCGCTTGCGGAGTCCAAAGGAGAGCATATGAAAATTCAGGTGATGTACTCATGAAAAGACGACCACTTGGCAAAACGGGAATGGATGTTTCCATTCTAAGTTACGGCGCGTCAGCTCTTGGAAGTGTTTACCGCGAGATTAACGACGAGGAAGGAATTCGCGCGGTACATATGGCTTTTGACAGAGGTGTAAACTATTTTGATGTGGCACCTGCTTATGGAAACCTCAAGGCGGAAGTTGTGCTGGGAAAAGCATTGGCCGGTTTGCCGCGTGATCAATACCTGCTCTCAACCAAGACGGGGAAATGGTGCTCCTATGATGGGGTCGGCGATCATATCTACGATTTTTCAGAGGATAGAATACGCGCGTCCCTGCAGGAAAGTATGGATCGGCTGGGTACGGACTACCTCGATATCGTGCATCTGCATGATATCGAATACGATCGCGGTTGCTACATTGATCAGGCGTTGGGAGAGGGGCTGACTGTTCTCCAGGAATTGAAGAAAGAAGGAGTGATTCGTGCCGTCGGAGTGTCCAACTATGATATGGCCGTTTGGCATCAGGTTCTCGCCCGGGCAGAGCTTGATACGATCATGGTACATAATCATTATTGCCTGAATGATACCTTGCTGCTGGAGCTGTTTCCGGAAGTCAGGAAACAGGGGATCGGGATCATTAATGCCTCGCCTTTTGCCAGTGGTCTGCTTACTCAGCGCGGCCCGGCCGATTGGCATCCGATTGGAGAAAAGGAAAAGGCGATTTTTCGCAAAGCAGTTAAGTTCTGCGCCGATGCGGGAAGTTCCATCGAAGAAGTGGCAATGCCCTTTGCGCTGGGGAACGATGAGATTCCGACGACATTGGTGAGCACGGCCTCCGCCGATCGGATGGCGCAGAACCTTGATTGGTCTGAACTGCCGTTGAACCCTGCGTTGGTTGAAGACGTGCAACAGATACTCGCTCCGGTCATGAACCGGGATTGGGCTTTTGCAAAACACTGTACTTGAGGAATCTTTTTTTGAGAATAGATGCACATCAACATTTCTGGAAATACGATGCTGAAATCCATTCATGGATGGAGGGTCCCTGGGCGGTTTTGCGTCACGACTTTCTGCCGGCTGACTTTCAGCCTGTTCTTCAAGAGTCAGAATTTGATGGAAGCATAGCCGTACATGCTTCGCAGACAGCTAGCGAAACGCATTGGCTTCTGGAGCAGGCGGAACAGCATTCCTTCATTCTTGGAGTCACGGGATGGATCGACCTGCTTGGTGATGTGTCAGCTCAACTGACTGCGTTACCCAATTCCGGGAAGCTGCGGGCCCTTCGTCATTTTTTACAATTCGAAGAGGAAGCATTTTTTCAAAATGAGACTTTTCGTGAAAACCTCCGTCTGCTGGGCGAAAAAGGGCTTCCCTTCGAACTGCTCATCACGCCCGACCAGTTGCAGACGGCCACGGAACTCGTTCAGGCCTGTCCGGAAACCACGTTTGTGCTGGATCATCTGGCAAAACCAGACATTGCCGGAGGAGAGTTCGCGTGCTGGCAGACGGGATTCGGGAAATTGGCGGCGTGCACGAATGTCCATGCAAAGGTCAGTGGGCTCGTAACGCAAGTGAATTGGGAAAGCTGGAAACCTGCTGACTTGATTCCCTATTTGGATGCCGCTTTTGATGTATTCGGCCCGGAACGCTTAATGGCCGGTTCGGACTGGCCCGTTTGCAGCTGCACTTCTTCCCACGCAGAAGTGATGAACATTTTAAAGAACTACATGAAAAATTATTCAGAAAAAGATCAGGCTGCTGTCTTTGGCTGTAACTGCGCCCGAATATATGGAATCGAAGAATATGAATCAGTTTAAATTAGATAATGAGCGCGCATTGATCACAGGCGGAGGAAGCGGCATCGGCCGAGCCATTGCCGAATCTTTTATTGAAGCCGGTGCCGAAGTGGTCATCACGGGACGCCGTGCCGAGCTGTTGGAAGAAACGTGTTCGGAACTGGGGGCTAAATCCGCCTATTATGTCAGCGATGTAGCCGATTACGATGCGAATGCCAAACTGCTTGAACGAATTGAAAATGAACTCGGTCCTATTTCAATTCTGGTCAACAATGCGGGAGTTCATCAGAAAAAGGATGCGTTGGAGACCTCGGAAGAGGAGTTTGAACAACTCATGTCGGTTCATGTTACCGGCGCATTTTCGCTGGCACGTCATGCGGCCAAAGGCATGATTGAACGTGGGCATGGCTCCATCCTCTTTATCGCCTCCATGAGCTCCTTCATGGCTATTCCGTCGATTGTGAGTTATAGCAGCGCGAAGACTGCTGTCTTAGGCACTATGCGGGCGTTGGCCGCGGAATGGTCCGCTCAGGGGGTGCGAGTGAACGCCATTGCTCCGGGCTGGATTGAAACCGCCATGTCCCGCAAAGCGCTGAACAACGCGCCGGATCGTAAGCGCAAGATTTTGGAACGTACGCCGATGAATCGGCTAGGGCAGGTAGAAGAGATCGGCACTGCCGCCACCTTTCTATGTTCACCCGCTGCGGGATTTATCACAGGAGCCTGCCTCCCGGTAGACGGTGGTGCCAGCGTCGGATTTTAACGTTTAAGAGGAATAATCGATGGAAAATATTAAAGTAGAATGGGCAAGCGATGAGGCCCTGTTTGAACTGATGAAGCACGAGCTCTATACACCGGTGCTCGGGGATATTCTGGATGATCTCGGGAACTATCATCATTTCCTGCCACAGCCGGTGCAACCGGCGCGTGAAGCCATGAAAATTGCAGGGCGTGCCATGCCGGTGGTTCAGGCTGATGTATACGGGCCACAGGAAAAACCGTTCGGCCTGTTGACGGAAGCATTGGATCAGTTGGAAGCCGGCGAAGTGTACATTGCCTCCGGTGGCGATATGCGCTGTGCGTATTGGGGCGAAATTCTCACGGCAACGGCGCGAATGCGCGGTGCCGCCGGAGCGGTCGTCAACGGATTCCATCGGGACACTCCGCAAATGCTGGAGCAAAATTTTCCGGTTTTCAGCCGCGGGCGCTATGCCGCTGATAGCGGGGTGCGGACCATTATTCAGGCTTACCGCGTACCGATCGAAGTCGGCGGGGTTTGGATTAATCCCGGTGATCTGGTTTTTGGTGATCTTGACGGGGTGTTGATTATTCCGAAAGAAATTGAGACCGAGGTGGTGTGTAAGGCGTTGGAAAAGGCGCGCGGCGAAAAAATGGTGCGCAAGGAAATCGAGAACGGCATGTCGAGCACCGATGCGTTCGCTAAATACGGAATACTCTAACGATGAAGATCACTAAAATAGAAACCTGGGTTTGCGAGCGGCCGGATAACTTTTTTGACAGTGCTCGTACGGGACGCAGCCCGATGCGCTGGGACGTGGTGGTGCTTAAACTGCATACGGATACCGGACTCCACGGAACCTGCACCTTTTTCGGGGCACGGTCGGGCAGGATTACAGAAGCCATGATTCACGACATCATTGTTCCGGTGGTTCTTGGGCGTGACCCTACGGACCGCGAAACGATCTGGCATGAATTCTGGAATATTGATCGTCATGGAGCTTTTTTTCCCGTATTTCTACCGGGCCCAATTGACGTTGCACTATGGGATATCTGTGCCAAAGCGGCGGGTCTGCCGTTGCACCGTTACATCGGCAGCTATCGTACCAGTCTGCCGGTCTATGCCAGCAGTCTCTTTCTGCCAAGTACAGAAGCATATGTGGAGCAGGCGCTGGACTATCAGAAACGCGGCATAAATGCCTATAAGGCTCATCCACCGGGACCGTGGAGAAAGGATATGGAAGTTCATCAGGCGCTGCGCGATGCGCTGGGAGCTGAAGCGGTGTTGATGAGCGATCCTGTTGCCGAATATACCCTGGAGGAGGCCATCCGCGTTGGACGCCATTTGGAAGAGCTGAACTATCACTGGTTCGAGGAACCCTTCAGGGACTTTGAATTGGAAAAATATCGTAAGTTGTGTAATGCGTTGGATATTCCGATTGCGACGACCGAGACCACGCGCGGCGGCCCGTGGGGCGTGGCGCAGGCCATCCAGCAGGGGGCGGCGGATATTGTGCGTGCCGATGTTTCCTGGAAAGGCGGCATTACCGGTACGCTGAAAGTTTGTCATTTGGCGGAAGCCCACGGCCTGCCGTGCGAGATTCACACCACGACAATGGGGCTGATGGATATGGCCAATCTCCATGTTTCCTGCGCTGTGCGTAATTGCGAATATTTTGAGCTCTTTGCCCCTGAAGATCGATTCCAGTTTCCAATGAAGGATCCGTTGCCAGTGGATAAAAATGGACGAATTAATGTTCCGGAAGGGCCCGGCTTAGGTATGGATCTGGATTGGGATACTGTAGACAACTCAGCAATCAGCTATAAATCATTCATCTAAAATTCATAAATAGAACAAAGGGACGGGCATGTTAAATATTTTGGATTTCGGAATTTTGATCGGATACGTGCTGATGGTTATTGGTGTCGGATGCGGCGCGGCCTGGTTTCAGAAACGCAAAGCGGCGCGGCTGGGGAAATCGCAGGATGACGGGGCTTACTTTCTGGCAGCCCGCACGCTGGCCTGGCCGATCATTGGACTGTCACTCTTTTCCACCAACATTTCCACGGTGCATATTGTCGCGCTATGCGAGGAGGGCTTCCGCAGCGGGCTTGCCTATGCAAACTTTGAACTGGCGGCCGTTTTCACGCTCGTCATTCTGGCCGTCTTTTTTGTTCCGTTCTATCTACGTTCAAACATCACTACGTTGCCCGATTTTCTTGAAAAACGGTTTAACCGTAATTGCCGGGATTTTCTCGCGTTCATCTCAATTATCTCCGCCATCTTTATTCACATTGGTGTTTCGCTCTATGCCGGTGCCGTGGTGATCAATGCCATGCTCGGTCTGGGCACAGAGGTTGCGCAGTTGATGCCCACGATGATTGCGATCGCCGTAGCGACAGGACTCTATGTCGTGGTCGGCGGTCTGCTGGCGGTTACATTGACCGACGCGATTCAAACAACGACACTGTTGGTTGGCTCTGCCGTTGTTACCTATTTTGCCTTCACGAAACTTGGTGGATGGAATGCCCTGCACGACTCGGTGGGGCCGCATATGATTTCTGTACTTCGTCCTTCCGGTGATTTCAGCGGGATGCCGTGGCACGCCGTGGTATTGGGCTATCCGGTAATCGGAATCTGGTATTGGTGTACGGACCAGACGATCGTTCAGCGTGTACTCGGTGCCAAAAATGAAGATCACGGAAAGGCGGGCGCTTTGTTTGCCTGTTTCCTTAAACTGCTGCCCATGTTTCTTTTTGTTCTGCCCGGTCTGCTTTGCCTCGCACTGATCAATAATGGCCTTCTCCCGGAACTGGCAGATACTAAAGAAGCATTCGCTCATATGGTGATGAATCTGCTTCCTGCCGGAATGAGAGGGCTCATCGTTGCTGCGCTGCTGGCGGCGCTCATGGGCACAATTGCCGGTGCGCTCAACTCCATTGCGACGCTGTTCGCATTTGATCTCTACAAACGGTTTAAGCCCGGGACGTCCGATAAGAAGCTGGTCCACATTGGACGGGCCGCTACCATCGGCGGTGTGATTCTCGCCATTGTGTGGTCTCCAATCATTGGACAGTTCGATTCCATCTACGGTGCCATTGCTTCGATGATCTGCTACATCTCACCGCCGATCACCGCCGTCTTTATGATTGGTATCTTTTGGAAGCGAGCCACCGCAAAGGCCGCAGCCATTACGTTATGGTCTGGTTTTGCCATGGGCATGATTGTATTTGCACTCGACCTCTTCAAAGAACATACCGGCTGGAGCATGCTCTTTATGCACGCGGCCGGTATGCTCTGCGGAATCTGTATATTGGTTATGATCGTGGCTTCTTTGCTCGATAAAGATACGAACACCGAAGCGAACCTTAAATTGGTGTGGGATTCCCCGATGACTCCGTTACGCATCAAAGGTGCGCCCGGCCTTTTAAACTATAAGTTCCTGTCCATTTTGGCGCTGGTGGTGGCATCGCTCATCTATTTTGTATTCCGTGCTCCATCCGCAGAAAAGATCAATGCATGGAAAATAGCCAATCCCGAAAATGCCGCTAAGATTGAAGCACATATACATCCGGCACCTGAGGCTCCGTAAAGGTATTGACCAATGCGTATTACATCTATCTCCGGTAATTATATGGATTTTAATGTTCTGAATGCCATGCACAGTGAAATGGGTTTACGTAAAAGGAGAAATTTATGAGCCGAATCAAAATTAAATCTTATAGGAAGCCTGCTTACAGTTGGAGTGGCAGTCTCTCTTTGTGTCTATAGGGTAGAATGCAGTGCAATATGTATAATTTTATAAAGAAATAATGGGAGTTAACGATGTCTGGTATTAAAAAAATGCGATCAGTTTGTTCAGTTATGGCTTTAGTGGCTATATTCTGTGGGCAGGCCGACGGGCAAGTGGTGGATCGGGAACGTCCGGCAGAGTGGAAAAACTTAGTTCCGGGTGCTCAGTTTAAGGATCATATCCTGCCGATGCCGGTGCGGAAGGGGCTGACTTCCAACTGCTGGGGCGGTGAGAATGTGACGCCGCGTGATATTGATAACGGGATCGAAGATCCTGAGTGGACCTATTGGGGCGGCGATGCCCATAAGGACGAAAACGGACTGTATCATCTGTTTGTGACCCGCTGGCCGGAAAGTCATCGTGATGGACATTTCGGATATTTCGATTCCGAGATTGTTCACGCTGTTGCTCTGGATCCGATGGGGCCGTATCGGTATCAGGATACGCTGGGCGAGGGTAATAATCCGGAGTTACTGATTCCGCCGAAAATGAAGAACGGAAAATATGTCGTTTATTCTGTGTATGGCCGTTATTTCATTTCCGACAGTTTGAACGGGCCGTGGAAACGTCGGGCCTATGATTTTCACAAGCGCGAACGCTATGTGTTTAACGGCTATTTGAACTTTTCTTTTGCGCCGCGTGATGACGGTTCGTATCTCGCGGTGTCGCGCCGCGGTCATATCTGGGCGAGCCCGGATGGGGTGGAAAACTGGTATAACACCTCCGCAGAATCGGTGTATCACAAATTGGAGGGAATTTTTGAAGATCCCGTTCTGTGGAAGGACGATATTCAATATCATATCATCGTGAATGACTGGAAGGGGCGGATCGCATACTACCTGCGCTCCAAAGACGGTTTCCACTGGAAGCCGGAAGCGGGCGAAGCGTACGTTCCGGGGATTTCAACGTATGAGGATGGAACGAAGAGCGAGTGGTACAAATATGAGCGCATTCGTTTTTTGTTTGATGAGCAGCAACGCCCGTCGATAGTCTTTTTTGCCGTGGCAGATTGCATTAAGCATGATGACCTGGATAACGATAACCACAGCGGAAAATTGATTGCTTTGCCAATGCGTAAAGCCCGCCTGTTGGAGATGTTAAACACCTCGCCCGTTACCGCGACTACGCAGGAAATTCGGGTGAAGGTTAAAGCTGAAGAAGGTTTCAATCCCCATACGGATCTGGATTTGGCATCGCTTCGTTACGGATCGTCCGATGAGGTTAATTTCGGGCGCGGCAGTCAGCTGGTCCGCAGCGAAAAGTCGGGCGAGGATTTGATTCTCGTCTTTAACGGAAAAGATTGTGGTTTTACGGCGGAAAACTTTGCCGGCAAGTTGCTGGGTAAAGATGCCGCGGGCGAGCTGATCTTCGGTTGGTCTTCGCTGCCCGGCCCAAAAGAACAGGTTCAGTATTTGTCGACTTTGTCGCCCAAGTTTGAATTTACCAATGATGGACTGGTTGCCTATATCGAGGTTCAGAATTTCGGCGAGCTTGTTTCAAAGCCATCCAGCGTTCGCCTTCTGCAAGGGGACGAAGAAATCGGACTGGGCTCGGTCCGTCCACTCAAGCCCTTTGAAACGTCGATTGTTCAGGTGAAGGTCAAAAAGAGACTGAAGCCCGGCAGTCAATCGAAGTTTACCGTGACGGTTGAGAGCGAGGGATATCCTTCCGAATCCTTTACGAAAGCGGTTCGTTTGCCGTTATAAATCAGAGTGGGGCAAAGGCCGGTCGCTTTATGTCAGATTCGGCTTTTTGCCCTTTTCGGCATCTGTGCCGCTCATCCTTTGGATGGTGCGTGAAGTTCTGGAAGTTATTGCTTTTCCACCTGTTTGTGCAGGGGATGGTTCACCGGATGAGAAGCCCGGTTGCAGAGGCGCATCATTTCTGAATAACGACGTTCAGCCATTCAGAAAGGGCTGAAATTTGTTCCGGAGTGAACTGGCCGGGCGAGATGATGAGGGTTTTGAGGCGGGGAAACATTTCTTCGGTGGGCGGTGTGGAGATCAGGGTGCCGCTGATATTGAACGTTTCCAGCAGGAGCAGATGCTGGAAATGTGCAAGGTTGTAAGCGTCTGTGTTGCTGATATCGAGGGATCTCAGTTTGATGTAGGAAAGAAGGGATCGATCTTCGAAGCGCAGAAAAACGCCCAGAGTGGTGAGGTTTTTTCCGCCGAGTTTCAGGTGTTGGGTTTTGGGGGTGTAGAAGAATTCAATATCAGACCACTCCGGGTTGTAAAAATGAACGACCTCTCTGACTACGCGTTCGTATCCCTTTTTATTTTTCCGGATTGCGGCATCATAGATCAGTATTTTATTAACTAGTCGATAGTTGCTGAAACCAACTTTGCGCGCAGATTTGATGACTTCCACCAAATCATCTTCCGATGGATTTTTTAAAAACCGGGGGTCATTCGCATAGATTGCGCAGAGTTCAGCGAGGCCTTGCGGTGCAGGTGTTCGGAGGTTGGCCAGGCACTTCGCCGCTTCGGTGAAATCGAGTTTAATGATTAACGTGTAAGCCTGATTGATTCGAACCTGGTTATCGTTCGGGTTTTTCTGCAGGAACTCATTCTGGGATTTAATCTGTTCTTCGAGTGCCCGTTGGGGTTTCTGATAAAAATAGGAAAAGCTGCGGAGCTGATTCATATTGCGAAGGGAAGAGAAATAATCCTCATTCAGTTCGCTGAGGGCCTGTTTTTCCGCTTCATAGAGCTGTAGCGCCTTCTTGGCCCGAAATTCAGATTTTTCTGCCCGAAGCCGGGATTGCAGTTCCATTTTTCGACTTTCAATCAGGTGGAAAATAAAAATGGATGTGCAGAGTGCGAGTGTAATGAAACTTGCCGTGATCACGAGGCACAGCTTGCGGTTCCGCAGGAAGAACAGGCCCGCCTCTTTAAAGAATCCGGTTTCCTCGGCGGCGGGAGAATACCCGTTCTGATATCGCCGGATATCCTTTAAAAGATCGACTACAGAGGCATAGCGAGCATTCGGCGATTGCATGGTGCACCGGGAAATGATGGCTTTAAGCGGTTTGGGAATGTGGCGGTTATGGCGAAGCTTTTCCTGCAGATCACCGGCCAAGGTGTGTTTCATGATTTGATCATACGAACCGCCAAAGGGCGGTTTTTGTGTCAGTAGAAAATAGAGAATACAGCCCAGACCGTAGATGTCGGTTTGAATGGTTTTCGGCTCATCCTGCCGGATTTGTTCCGGCGCCATATATCCGGGAGTTCCTTTGATCTGCCCATGGATGGTCCCGGTTTGCTTAGTGGACTCATTGTTCAGATCCCAACTGCCGATTTCCGGTTCCGGGGTGAGATCTTTTTCTGAAAATTTGGCTAAGCCCCAATCGCAAACCACCACGCCGCCGTACTGACCGATTTGAATGTTATCCGGTTTCAGATCGAGATGGAGGATGCCTTTGGAGTGGGCAAAGGCAATGGCCTCGCAAATTTTTGAAAAGGTTTCCAAGGGTTGGAAGTTGGAGGGAGCTGAGAAGATCTGAGCAAGGGATTGCCCGGATTTTAAATCCATCGTGAAGAACGGGCGCCGATCTTCATTCACGCCCAGGTCATGAATGCGAATGATATTGGGGTGATCGAGTTGGGCGGTAATCCAGGCTTCATGAATAAACGGGTCGAAGTATTCCTTGGGGGCATCGTCAACCAGAACGGCCATGGCGACTTCGCGCCGGGTGAGGCGGTCGTAGGCTCGAAAGATTTTTTTCATGCCTCCCGCAGCAATCTCTTCGATGAGGTCATATCGTTTATCTTCGCGTTCAATTGAGGCGAATGAGGGGTTGAGTTCATCCGGACCAAGAGCGCTTAAATCGTCGGTCAGATCATACAGGACTTTAAAGGCCTGATGGCGTCCGGGAGAAGACGCGGCATTGGAGGAATCGGCCATTTTAAAACTCGTACTGTTTCCGCAGGTGTTGAATTTCACGGAGAATCCGGGCCTTTACCCGCTTGCGGGAGGAATAGACTGTTTCTACGGCAATGTTCAAGCGTTTCGCTGTATCCGCCGCGCTGACTCCATCCATTCCTTCTAAAAAGCACTGGATGGTTTTTTTGCCGAAAGCGTCTTCAATGCGTTTAAGGGCGAGCATGGACAGATGTGCTTTCCACTCTTCATCGATCATCTGATTGAGCTCTGTTTCAGAACAAAGTTCACTCACCTGTTGCGCTTCATGGTTGAGGATTATTTCCTGTGCTGAATTAACTTTTTTACGCCGGGAAAAATAGTCGGATGCCTCGTTGCGAACCACCGTTCGGAGCCAGGTTCTGAATTTTCCTTTATCTTTTTTATAGCAGTCCAGCCGTTTCCAGAGGGTGATCAAAACCTCTTGAGTCATATCTTCAAAATCGGCAGAGGGAATCCGGATGCGGTTCAGCAGATAGATGATAAACGGCCGATAAACAGCAGTGAATTCGGTCCAGGCTTCCTCGTCGTCGCGCTTGAGGGCCCCTTCAAGTAGGGTATACCGAGTCTTCCACGTGTTATCCATTCTTCTCCTTTGTATATATGAGAGTGAATATAGGCGAAAATACCTGTTTTTTCCGAGTTTTATTGGCGTAATTAAACAATTAAAAAAACGGATTTGAATGCACCGATAAGGGGATGGGCGGAGGTATATCATATAGACGGCTTTCTCTCTGGAGAATGTATGGGGTGGCCTCGTGGGCGGATCGTGTCGTTCGAGCAGATGAACAGGAGAGGATTCTGTTGACTCACTTCTCACCTGAAACGGCAGAGTAAGGCTCCGTCGACTCAGCAAAAATAATTAAAAAAAATGCGGCAGGGAAGTGTAATGCAACTAAATTTGAAGAAACGAAATTTGCTGATTTTCAGCGCGTTGCTTTTGGGGAGTGGGATTGCTGCGGCAAATCAGATTGAAATGCATCTGAAGTGTCCGGCTCCGCCCCAGGAGCAGGTCCTTTGGGATGACGCTGATTCGTCGGATGATACGGCGTGTACGGTTGCTTTTGCCGCCTCTGAACTGCAGTACTATCTCCGGTTGATCACCGGGGAGACTTCAAATTGGGCGATCGTGAACGATGAACCGGGTGACGATCAAAAACAGATCGTATTTACCCAGCTTGACTCGTCTGACACCAGCGAGTTGCTGGGGGATGAGGGTTATATTCTGGTGACGAAAAATACGCAGGCCGGGTGGCGCGCGGAAATCAAATTCGCTCATCGCATCGGAGCCCTCTACGGAGCCTACGATCTTCTCCACCGACTGGGCGTCCGGTGGTTTGCTCCCGGCGAGGCGGGGCAAATTGTGCCGCAGTCCAAACTGGAAACCATTCCTGAAGTCAACGCGGTTGAGCGTCCGGACTATCTCCTGCGGGGCTTTCACGCGTGGGAAGACCGCGGCGGGACGGACTTCCTGCTTTGGATGGCGCGCAATCGACTGAATTACTGGTGCATCGAGGAATCAAATAAGCCTCTGATTAACAAACTGGGGATCCAGCTTGCGGGCGGAGAACACCTGCTTCATGACTGGTATCTGGGGGCATTCAATGCGTATCCGTATAATCATTCCGGGTTTGATGGAGACGAGCAGCTTCCTGCAGATCCCTATCAGGTGAGTCCGTCGTTCCTCGGCGATAAGAACGCGGACGGGCGGCTTAGTTATTATGAAGCCCATCCGGAATGGTTTGGACTCAATAAAGGAAAGCGCGTTCCGGGACCGAACTCACCGACGGGAAAAGGGCGGCGGCACGGGGTCAACTTCTGCACCTCGAATGCGGATGCGCTGGCTGAGTTTGTAAAGAATGCGGTAACGGATTTCGAAAGCGGACGTTTGAAAGATGCATCAATTGTCAATGCCTGGTTGCTGGACAATGCGACCTGGTGTTCCTGCGAGGAGTGCCGAAAACTGGGGACCCCGACCGATCGCAATCTGTTGGTGATTTATGCAATGGATCAAGGCGTCAAAACCGCTCAAAAAGAAGGACGGATTCATCGGCCGATCCGCTTCCTTTTTCTAACCTATAATGATGTGATTGATCCTCCGACGCGCCCATTGCCTGCCGACTTTGATTATGAGTCCTGTATCGCGACTTTTTTCCCTATTCGCCGATGCTATGTCCATGATCTGCAGGATACATCGTGCGACATCAACACCCGTTTCGATGAGATTTTTAGAGGATGGGTTTCTTCGCCTGATCGTTTTTACAAGGGGCAGATGTGCGTCGGGGAATATTATAATATCTCCCGGTTTAAGTGTTTGCCGATGTCCTTTATGAACACCATGACGCCTGATATTCCGTATTATCATAAATTGGGGGCACGTTATTTTCACTACATGCATGTCTCAACTGAAAACTGGGGAAATAAGGCGCTCACAAACTGGCAGATGGCGCGGCAGTTGTGGGATGTCGACTCGGATGTGGAGGCGCTGTGGACGGATTATTTTTCAGCTCGGTATGAAAGTGCTGCAGACGATATGCGGAACTTTTACGAAGGGCTGGAACCGATGTTGAGCAATATCACCTTGCTGAAATATACCACCGGCCCCGCCATGGAAAAGGGAGGCAGGAATGCGTTTTCTGCAGGCTCTCACTTGAGCTACGATCAGCCCGGTGTTGCACCCAGTTTACTGGAGATGCGTGAAGCAGGATATCGATGTCGTGAACTCATCGATCGTGTACAGGCGCAAGAGCTGACGGAACCGGTGCGCCGTCGTATTGAAGAAGATGAACGCATGTTTGTTTATGGGGAACGCACGCTGGAGTTCTACGACTTGGCCGAGCAGGGATTTCGAGCCGTGCGAGAAAAAAATAAACCGGAGGCCGAACGCATTTTGAAGCGTTTAAAGGTTGTTGAAAAACAGTTGAAAGACGACACGGTTTCCGCGTCGAATGCCGGCGAGCATGCCAGCTCACCGAACGCGTTGGATGCAACGTACGGACGCCGTGCAGTCAAGACGCTGGAACGGAAAATGAAGGTTTTTGATGAGGGGTAACGTGCGTTTATATCGATTTCTATTCCGCTTGGGCGTGTGCGCTGTAGGGGCATTACACGCAGAAGCGCAAGCAACATAAGCTCCGGTATCTCGCCCCAGCATCATCTACATTCTTACCGATGATCGAAGATCCGTGGGCAGAAGGACATTCGGTATTCGCCTGTTTTAAGAAGGCCCAAACGGTCCGCACGGATACCCATCGACTGGTGTTGCATAACGATGGCTTTGTGGAATTGTACAATCACCGCACGCCGGCAAGCAGGGTATATCGGGTATTCCACGTGTTATCCATGTTGTTCCTTTGCATGTACGCATTGAATATAGGCGAACTCCGGAGCTTTTCCAGTTTTCTTGGCGTAATATGAATTCTGAAATTTTCGTGCACCGAAGGACGGTTGGATAGGGGTATAATTTATAAATGGATCCTCTCCATCCCGCCCTCGGGATTGCCAGAGGAATTGTGGCAGGAGATTGCGGTGAGAAGTTCAGTTCTGTGTATTTTATTGTTTGTCGGATTGTCGGTTGCGGCACGTCCTAATGTGATCATTATTTTAGCGGATGATCAGGGCTACAACGATTTGGGGTGCTACGGCTCGAAAACGATCAAGACTCCGCGCATTGATCAGATGGCGCGGGAAGGGATTCGACTGACCGACTATTATGCGGCGGCACCGTTGTGCGGACCGAGCCGGGCGGCTTTGCTGACCGGCTGTTATGCGCAGCGCTTGGCGGAATACGGAAAAGAAAAGGAGTGTCATACGGTCATTGATTCAGGTGAAGTATTGATTTCCGAGCTGCTCCAATCGGCGGGCTATAAAACCGCCTGTATTGGAAAGTGGCATGTGGCCGGCAGTAAAAAGACCTGTATAAAGACGGCGAAAAACGGGAGCGGGCTGGAGCGGTATTCTATGGCCCGCCCGGAAATTATGCCGATGCAGAAAGGATTCGATGTCTACTTCGGCACGCCATATAGCAACGATATGGATCCAACGGTGCTGATCCGCGGTAATGAGATCGTGGAAGAGCTTGGACATGGAGAAAAACAGGCCGGTCTGTCAACGCGCTACACCGATGAGGCGCTCAGTTTCATTGAATCGAATAAAGATGCGCCCTTTTTCCTGTATCTGGCCTTTAATATGCCGCACAAACCGCTGTGGCCGGGTAAAGAATTTGAAGGCAAGTCGGCTTATGGGCGCTACGGGGACTGCATTGAGGAGATCGATTGGAACACCGGGCGCGTGCTTGATAAGCTGACGGAATTGGGGATCGATGAGAATACTTTCGTGGTGTACATGTCGGACAACGGTCCGTTTAAAGCGCATAAGGCGGGCATTCCGAAATTCCTGAAACGGGTACCCGATGCTTCGTACATTCAGGGCGGATGTGCCGATCCGCTGAAAGGACATAAACTCACGTCCAATGAGGGGGGACTGCGCGTTCCGGCCATCATTCGCTGGCCGAAAGGAATTTCGGCCGGGCGGGTGAGCAGTGAATTGGTTTCTGCGATTGATCTTTTTCCGACGATTGTCCGTCTGGCCGGAGCAACGCTTCCGGACGATCGGGTGATCGACGGCGTAGATTTGACTGAATTTCTGACGGGAAAACGCGTTCAGTCCGGGCGGGACCATTTCTATTATTATAAATGGCTTTATCTGTATGCCGTGCGTGACAGCGAGTGGAAATTGGTGATGCCGCGCCCGGCAGTCTATAAAGATATGGCCTGGTATTGCCGCGGCCAGGAGGCCGTCAAAGAACCGACGCTTTACAACCTGAAAAAGGATATCGGCGAGACGGTCAACGTTGCCGCACAGCACCCGGAGGTGGTCAGCCGATTGATGAAGGTGGTTGAGCAGGCTCGGGAAGATCTCGGCGACCGGGCGACCGGACTCGACGGTTCAGGAATCCGACATAACCATAACTAGGTGAAAACAAATGAAATCAAGAACATGCTATGTTGATTTGACGGACACTGACTACGAAAGACACCGGATACCCGAAAGGGGAACGGGCGGTCATTTTTTGTGTATCAGGTGCCTTTGGGGGTTGAAATTTGCTGTGACGGTGCTCATCGTTCTTTCTGCTTTCACGGCTTCAAGTTTCGGCGAGAACCCATCGCGCCCCAATGTATTGTTTATTCTGATCGATGATTTCGGGTGGAAGGATGTTGGCTATAACGGCAGCACATTCTATGAAACGCCGCAAATCGATAAGTTGTCGAAAGAGTGGATGCGGTTTGATTCCTGTTACACGCCGAGTCCGATGTGTTCTCCGACCCGCGCCAGTATTCTGACAGGTAAAAATCCGGCGCGGCATGGCATTACGCAATGGCTGCCGGGGATTGATCGGGCCTATGCGCGGCGGGGGGATACTCCTCGTGTGTATTGCCCGGGGCCGCAATCTCCGACGATTAAGGAAAGTGAAGTGACTCTGGGTGAAGCATTTCAGGAAGCCGGGTACGAAACGGCGTTTTACGGTAAGTGGCATATGGGGGATTTTCCGTTGAGCGGCGGTCCGAAAAATCATGGGTATGATTCGCAGGTCGCGGTGATTGAGCGGAATGGATGCGCTCAGTTTTCCTTTAAGCGTTATTTCAAGCAGGCAAAGCCGGGGCAGAGTTTTAATGATGCTCTGACGGATGCGGCGATTGATTATGTGACGGCCAAAAGGGATAAGCCCTTTTATCTGCATTTGTGCCATTTTGCCATGCATCTTCCAATTTCCACGTCGCCGGAATTGCGTGCAAAATTTGAGGCGAAAAAGAACGCATTGGGCCTGACCACGGCTGAGACGAAACTGGATGATTATGCTCATCATCCGTGGAAACTTCAGCAGGACAGCGCTGAGTATGCAGGTGAGTTATATAATCTGGATTCGAATATCGGCCGGTTGGTGGATGCGCTGAAGAAAAGCGGGCAGTATGAAAATACGATCATCGTTTTCACCGGGGATAACGGTGGCCGTACGTCCACAAAGAGTGAACATGCGACGGCTGTGGCTCCGTTGCGCGGTGGAAAAACGTATGTGTTTGAGGGCGGTTTGCGGACGCCGACATTAATCTATTGGCCGGGGCATACGAAGGCCGGGATGCATACGGATACGCCGATCAATAGTATGGATTTTTATCCGACGCTGCTGGAGATGGCGGGCCTGCCGCTGAAGCCGGAGCAGCATCTGGATGGGCTCAGTATCGTACCGTTGTTTAAAGGTCAACCCGTGGAGCGTGGTGCGCAATATTGGCATTTTCCGCACTACCAGAAGGACGGCAGTTATCCATCCAGTGCGATTCGCGTCGGCGATTATAAACTGATTCATAATTATCATCATGACGATCTGCTCCTGTTCAAGATTTCGGAAGATCCCCATGAAACTAAAAATCTAGCGAAGTCGATGCCTGAAAAAGCGGCGGCGCTGAATAAACAGCTGATGGACTATTTGAAAGAGACCGGGGCCTATCTTCCGCAGCCTCCGACACCGGAGCAGCGAATGAGAAAAAACAAGTCCAGAAAGAGTAAGAACAAGAAGGTTGAAAATCCCATAAAATGAGAGACAGAAGGATGAACTATTTTTTAGCGTTATGGATTGGATGCGTGTTATGGACAGCTTCTGCTGCTGAGCGTCCAAATGTTGTTTTGATTATGGCGGATGATGTCAGTTGGACGGCTTTCGGAAGCTATGGCAATGAAGATTGCAAGACGCCGGTATTGGACCGCATGGCCGAGCAGGGCATTCGTTTTACGCAGTGTTACGGTACGCCGATCTGCACGCCTTCGCGGGTGATGTTGATGACTGGAAAGTATAATTTCCGAAACTACACGCATTTCGGCTATATGAGTCCAGATGAAAAAACGTTTGGGAATCTGTTGCAGGATGCCGGATATAAAACGGCGATTGCGGGTAAGTGGCAGCTGAACGGCCTTTATAATCAGAAACCGGGCTGGGATGACCATACCCGTCCTTTCAAGGCCGGGTTTGATGAATATTGTCTGTGGCAGCTTACAAAAGGTAAAAAAGGGGGCGCGGGGGCCGGTGAGCGTTTCTGGAGTCCGCCGATCGAGCATAACGGGACGTTCATCTCCTCGAAGGAGAATGCGGGTAAATACGGGCCGGATATTTTTGTCGATTTTATCTGCGACTTTATGGAACGCAGCGTGGCCGAGGATCAACCCTTCTTCGCGTATTATCCGATGGTGTTGGTGCACAGTCCATTTGTGCCTACGCCGGATACTATCGGCGATGCGCCTCGAACACAGAAGGCGAATAAGGCCAGGAGGGGATCGAATGAATTCCCGGCCATGGTGAATTACATGGATCAAATCGTCGGCCGGATTTTGGAAAAAACAGAGGCGTTGGGTATCGCAGAGAATACACTCATTATCTTTACCGCAGATAACGGAACCAATACGCGAATTACCACGCGGTGGAACGGGCGGAAAATCAAGGGTGGCAAGGGCGGTATGACGGATACGGGGACGCATGTGCCGCTGATTGCTTATTGGAAGGGGCATACACCGAAAGGAAAAGTACTGGATGATCTGGTGGACTTTACCGATTTCTATCCGACGCTGGCGGAGTTGGCCGGTATCGGGTTGGACGGGAGCGATCCGTTTGACGGCACGAGTTTTCTGCCGCAGATTCAAGGGTTGGAGGGAACGCCGCGAGATTGGGTGTTGTGTCACTATCAACCGTACTGGAACAAAGAGCCGGGCCAGTTTGTGCGTACGGCTGAATATAAGCTCTATGCGGATGGCCGTTTTTATAAGCCGGCCGAAGATCTGGACGAGAAGAACGATCTGGCTCATTCGCTGAAGAGTGAACGGCAGATGGAGATTCATCGCCGCCTGCAGTCGGTGCTGGAAACGGCACCGCCTGCTCCGACTGAATGGGGTTCAGTGAATACAAAAGAGGAAGACCGTGTGATCTATCCTGAGTGGAGAACGCTTTAGTATGAAACTGCGTATAACATTGGTGGCGGCTCTGTCGGCTGTAGGGATTCAGTTGACCGTTCCGGCCGCGAATCAACCGAATATTATCCTGATTATGGCGGATGATATGGGATATTCGGATATCGGTTGCTATGGGGGAGAGATTGATACGCCGAATATTGACCGTTTGGCAGCTGAAGGCATGCGGTTTCGTCAGTTCTACAACAATGCCAAATGTACGACGACGCGGGCTTCATTGATGAGCGGGCTTTACCCTCAGCTGGATAAAAAGGGAAAACCGTTTCTCTCCGACGACATGCTGACCTTGCCGCAGGCGATGAAATTGGCGGGGTATCGTACGATTTTGAGCGGAAAGTGGCATCTGGGAAACAGCAGCGGCCACCTGCCGATCGATCGCGGATTTGATGAAAGTTACGGTCTGTTTGACGGCTGCTGCAACTTTTTTGATCCAGCGCGTCCGATTCCGACATCAAAGAAAAAAAAGGTCCGTTGGTTTGGTCGGAACCGGACGCGGATTACCGAGTTTCCCGCCGACTTTTATGCGACTGACGCATTTACCGATCATGCGCTGAATGAGATCCGCCAGGCGGTTGCGGCGGATCAGCCTTATTTCCTGCATCTGGCATATACCGCACCGCATTTTCCGCTGCATGCCAAACCGGTGGATATCGAAAAATATAAGGGGCGGTATGCGGCCGGTTGGGCGGCGCTGCGCAAGGAGCGTCATCAGCGGATGATTGAGCTGGGAATTATTGCTCCGGATGTAAAACTTTCCGATGCAGATCCTGAGGCGACTGCGTGGACCGGAAGGGCCGAAGATCAGCGATTGATGGAGGTCTATGCGGCGATGATCGACTGCATGGATCAGAATATCGGTCGGGTATTAAGCCTGTTGGATGAAACGGGAACGGCCGAGAATACCGTAATCTTTTTTTTGTCGGATAACGGTGCCAGTGCCGAAGATTATGATGCGGACTACGTGAAGGGGGCCGAGATCGGTTCGGTTGATTCGTATCGAGTGGTCCATCCGAGCTGGGCGAATGCGCAGAATACGCCGTTTCGCAAATTTAAACTGAATGGGCATGAAGGCGGCATTTGTACGCCGTTTATTGTCCGTTGGCCGGGCAACGTTCAGGCGGGCAGCTGGAATGATTCGGTGGCACACATCATCGATATTGAGCCGACTTTGATGAAGCTTGCCGGACTGGATCCGAATACTGATGTTCCTGCCGGTAAACGTCCGCTGGAGGGTGAGGTTTTTCTTGCTGCATTTTCCGGTGAACGGATTGAGCGGAGCAAGCCCTTCTTTATGGAGTTTAAGGGTAATCGTGCCGTTCGGGATGGCGATTGGAAAGCGGCCTATTTCAACAAGACGAAGAAATGGGAACTGTTCAATCTGGCACAGGACCGTTCGGAGTGTGTCGATTTGGCGGCGGACTATCCTGAAAAACTAAAAGCGTTGACAGGCGCCTGGGATCAGTGGGCTGAAAAGCACGGCCGCACCGGGAAAAAGAAATAATAGACGCATCGTGAAAAAATATTGGAATTCAGGTTGGGTTTTTGCGGGGCTGTTGGTGCTTGGATGCGGGATAGTTCAGGCCGCTCCGCGTAAGCCGAACGTGATCATTATTCTGACGGACGATCAGGGGTATGGTGATTTGAGTTGTTACGGCTCGACGAAAATCAAGAGTCCTAATCTGGATCGGTTGGCTGAAGAGGGGCTGCGGCTGACGGGTTTTTATTCGGCCTCCTCCATTTGTTCGCCCTCGCGGGCCGCGCTTTTGACCGGTCGGATGCCGAAGCGAGTCGGTGTGCCGGATGTCTTTTTCCCGTATTCCAACGACGGATTGCCTGAAGAGGAAATTACGCTGGCGGAAATGCTGCGGGCGCAGGGCTATCGCACGGCGTTAATCGGGAAGTGGCATCTGGGCCATCAAAAACGATTTTTGCCGCTGAATCAGGGCTTCGATTCCTACTTTGGGATTCCGTACAGTAACGACATGTCGGTTTCCGCTGATCTGGAAATTTCGCCTCACGTGAAGCTGAACCAGGGCTATACGATGGCTAAATTGGAGCAGGACTGCGCGACGGTTGAGAAAAACTACAAGAAGCTGAAAAACAGGGTGCCGCTGATGCGGGATAATCAGGTGGTTGAATATCCGGCCAACCAGGAAACGTTGACGAAGGTTTATACGCAGGCGGCCGTGGAATTTATTCGGTCTGCTTCTGAACAGCAGCCGTTTTTTCTCTGTCTCGCCCACAGTATGCCGCATCGTCCCTGGCACATTGAAAAGCAGTACCAAGGCCAAAGCGGGGGCGGTCTGTACGGCGATGTTATCGAACAGCTGGACTGGAGCGTGGGTGAGGTTGTTGCGGCACTGAAGGACCAAGGGCTCGATCAAAACACTATTGTCTTTTTTACGTCGGATAATGGCCCGATCGCCAGCGGCGGTTCAGCCGGGCCCTTCAGCGGCACCAAGGCCTCGACCTATGAAGGCGGGCATCGCGTGGCGGCCATTTTCTGGGGGCCGGGGTTGATTCCGCCGAACCGGGTGAGCGACGTCCTGATGACTTCCATGGATATTTTCCCGACTCTGGCGCATTATGCCGGTGCGTCATTGCCGGGCGATCGCATCTATGACGGCGTGAATTTTTCGGCGCTGCTGGAAGGGCGGGAGGCATCAGCGGCTCGGTCTGAGTTTGTCTATTATGTGGCCAAAACGGAGCTGGTTGACGGGATCCGTGTCGGCGATTGGAAATATCTCCTGCGCGGAAAAAGAAGGCCGAAACCGAAGGATATCAAACCACAGCTTTTTAATCTAAAAAATGATCCAGCTGAACAGAATAATCTGATCGGCCAAAATCCGGAAAAGGCGCAGGAACTTGCGCAAAAGATGAAGCAATTTGATGCGCAGTTTAAACCGTAATCGCGGGGTTGTAGGGAGAAGGGTGTGAATATTCGGGTTGCCGTGAAAGTTTTACTGATCAGTGCATTGTTGTTTGCGGGCGGGGCACCGGAAGCGGTTCCGGTTGAAAGGCCTAATGTGATCCTGATTCTGGCCGATGATATGGGCTATGCCGATATCGGCTGTTTCGGCTCCACCAAAAACCGCACGCCGGTGCTGGACCAAATGGCGGAAGAGGGGATGCGCTTTACCTCTTTTAATACGCATGCTGTCTGCGGGCCGAGCCGCGCGGCGATTATGACGGGATGCTACGCGATGCGTGTGGCAGAAACTAAAAATCTGAAAAGGCATCATCCGGATATTCACCGCGATGAAATCATGATTCCAGGATTGCTGAAGCCCGCGGGGTATGCCACAGCCGCGATCGGTAAGTGGGATTTGAACGGGCATAAGAAGGATTATAAATCCAAGGTTTATCCGAGCGATTTTGGTTTCGACTATTCATATGGTCGCCTGGTCGGGAGTAAAGGCCGGGTTTATGAAAATGGACTCGTGACAAAATCGATTCCGTATAGGGCTTCGACCGAGAAGTATACGGATCAAGCTTTGGCGTTTATTGAGAATTATGCGTCACAACCTTTCTTCCTGTATTTGGCGCATGCGATGCCGCATGAACCCGTTCAGCCCGGGGTTGCCTTTGAAGGGAAAAGTGCAAACGGCCGCTATGGTGATGTGATCGAGGAACTCGACTGGCACATTGGTCGTATTATGACGCGACTGAAGGAACTGAACCTTGATGAAAAAACCGTTGTGATTTTCTGCTCGGATAATGGACCGTGGCCGTATTGGACCGGTCCGGAAGATTCCGGTGAAACCGGGCCGTTGCGCGGTCAGAAGACCGAGACGTGGGAGGGGGGCGTACGTACACCATTTATTATCCGCGCTCCCGGTTTGGTTCCGGCGGGGAGGGTTTGCAACGGCATGATCGGAGATATTGACATTCTGCCGACGTTGGCCGCCTTTGCCGGGGTGGAGGTGCCGCACGACCGCATCATTGACGGGCTGAATATGAAGCCGTTGATGACCGGAGCGGTGACGGAGAGTCCGCGCAAAACGCGCTATTTTTATTACGACAGTCATCTGCAGGCGGTTCGATACGGAAAATGGAAACTGATTCTGAAACGGCCAGCCTGTCCCCCCTGGTTGCATGATCAGGGGTTAGGTAAAAATTTCCGCGGGCGCGATGTCGAGGCTGTCGAGGTGCCGCAACTCTATAACCTGGAAGAGGACCTCGGGGAAACAGAAGATCTCGCGGAGCAATACCCGGAAGTTGTCGGGCGCCTGTTGACAATAGCTGCTGCGGCACGGGCGGATGTGGGCGATTACAATCAGGTTGGCGCTGGCGCGCGTTTTTATGATGCAACAAAGCCCCAACGTCCCGATGCCGAAAAATGGGAGGATGAATAAGTCGGAGTATCCTGTTGGTTTCGGATAATACGGCGGCCTTGCTACGGGGCCCTTGTCAGGATACTCCGGAATAAAACCGGCGCGGCAGGTTTTCCGAAGATTAAAACAAGAGAGAGCATCGCAGCAGTGTGCCGCCGAGTATGCCGGAGTGGTTTAGAATGGAAGAAGATGCACCAGGAGTTGAGGAAAAAATCCGCATTGTCCGGGGAATATACGCATTTAGCAGAGAGTCCGGAGCACCGGCAAGTCGCCGAACACTTCAAGACCGGGATGGAGAAGAAACTGAAGACAATACGTGGTAACGATCTTTCTCGAAAAAAAGAAGGTATCCAGGATGCAGTTACGCCGTAATGAGAAGGTGGCTGCTTGTTTCGGGAAATATAACTATCCCGCACCGTGCTCCGGTTGCGCTATGAGGATGCGCTCAAAACAGCCCGGCGGGCCGAGAGCGCCATGACTGAGGAACAGGCGCGTTTTTTCTACGATAATGCCATGTATGGCATGCTGATCGATTTTCGCCCGACGCAGGCGGCCGTGTTGGCCTGGGAGGCCGCAGAGTCTGGGTCGGAAGTCCCGCTGTTGAAGGCGATGGATAAACTTGAGTTGCTGGAGCAGGAAACGCTCAAAGCTGAATTTTATCCATTTGAAAACTGGTATCGGGAGACCTGGATTCGCAGACGACCGCGCTTTTATAATATCCATTACAGTTATCATAAATTACGTGCCTATCTTGAACGATAAAGTAACGGGGAATCTTTTTTCAGAAAGGAGATTTCCAGAGGTTGGAATTAGGAATAGGTAAATTCTGATCCAGAACGATCTTTTCATGCTTCAGCGGGGACTGATGGTCCCTGTAATCTCAAATATGGTTCCTTAGAAGTAACCCTTCCTTTACAAGCGGGGCTGGTACACAGCTTGAGCGGCAGTTTGCAGCTGAGTAAACAGGAAGAAGAATAGGTAACTTCCCGCAGTGTCGTTATTCGAAACAGGGAGCGAGACACATTCTGTTTCGTTGATGAGTCATTTTCATTCAGAGAAAGCGGTGCCTGTGCCGCAAGTTTCTATTTCCGCACTCCAGCTTGTTTACTGCACCCTTCGCATGCGGTGAATTTTTCTCAAGAAATGGCTCCCGCGTGCACCGAAGAGCTCTTGGGCACAGGTATAACTTTATAAATACGCCTCTCTGATTCAGGAGTAGGCGGGGAGGTTGTGGTGAAGGTTTTTGTTTATTGTGCATTGTTGATGGTCAGTATTTCGGCCATTGCGCGCCCGAATATCATTATTATTTTAACCGATGATCAGGGCTATAATGATTTGGGATGTTATGGATCGGAAACCATTAAAACGCCGCGTATTGATCAGATGGCAAAAGAGGGGATGCGACTGACGAGTTTCTATGCGGCCGCTCCATTGTGCGGCCAGAGTCGGTCGGCACTGTTAACCGGATGCTATTCCCAGAGATTGGCCGAATTGGGGGATGAGAAGGAGTTTCATACCACCATCAGTCCGGAAGAAATTTTACTTTCTGAAGTATTGAAAAAAAGCGGGTATATAACCGGCTGCATTGGAAAATGGCATCTTGCCGGCACTCGGCGAAATTGCATTAGTTCGTCAAAAAAAGAGGGCTTCGGTTTAGTGCACCCCGAAATTATGCCGATGCAAAAGGGCTTTGATTCGTATCTGGGGATTCCTTACAGCAACGATACTCCTCCCATCGTTTTAATGCGGGGCAATGAGATTATTGAAGAGCTGGGACGTGGCGAAAAACAAACGGGGATCACGACGCGCTATACCGATGAGGCCTTGAGGTTTATCGAGGACAATCAGCAGGGTCCCTTTTTCCTTTATCTGGCGCACAACATGCCGCATGCGCCTCTTTGGCCGGGCAAAGATTTTGAAGGTAAATCGGAGTATGGCCGCTACGGGGATTGTGTGGAGGAGATCGATTGGAATACGGGGCGCATTCTGGACAAGCTTAAGGAATTGGGGATCGATGAAAAGACCATCGTAATCTACATGTCGGATAACGGCCCGTGGCTCCGGAAGCCAAAGGATAAAGGGGCGTTACGGTTTGTTCCGGATGCATCCTATCTCCAAGGGGGGTGCGCAGATCCGCTTCGGGGATCGAAGATGACCACTTATGATGGCGGACTGCGTGTGCCGTGCATCATTCGCTGGCCGAAGTCGATTGCTGCCGGCCGGGTTAGCGACGAATTGGTTTCTGCGCTCGATTGGTTCCCGACGTTGGCCCGTTTCGCGAATGCTCAAATCCCGACGGACCGAACGATTGACGGGGTGGACCAGAGCGCATTTTTGACGGGGAAATCCGAGCATTCATCGCGTCAGGATTTTTATTATTACAAATGGCTGCATTTGCATGCGGTGCGTTCCGGTGATTGGAAACTGGTGCTTCCGCGCGAAGCTAAACCGGCGGATTTGGGATGGTATAATAAGCATCAGGAAGCTGTCACCGAAACGACGCTTTATCATCTGAAAAAGGACATTGGAGAGACGACGAATGTTGCAAAGCAAAACCCGGAAGTGGTCAGCCGTTTAATGAAAATTATTGAAAAGGCACAACGAGATCTCGGCGACCAAAGCCGTGGAATCGACGGGCAGGGCATTCGTCATACGAATAAATAGGAATCTGATTATGAAAATAAAACTGAATATACTGATTACGGGTTTGCTGATTTTTTCTGCGCAAGGGAAGGTGGATGATTCACCCCGGGAGCGTCTGGAAAAACCCAATATTTTGTTCATATTGATTGATGATTTCGGCTGGAACGATGTCGGTTATAACGGCAGTACGTTTTATGAAACGCCGCGGCTCGATCAATTGGCAAGCGAATGGATTCGATTAGACTACTGCTATACGCCGAGTCCCATGTGTTCGCCGACGCGTACGAGTATTCTGACTGGAAAAAATCCGGCGCGTCACGGGGTGACCCAGTGGTTGCCGGGGCGCGATACCTTTTATGGGTTACCGGATCAAACGGCGAACGTGTATTGCCCGACCCCGTTATCGAAAGGTATCAAGGAGAGTGAGGTAACACTGGGTGAGGCTTTCCAGTCGGCAGGGTATGAAACGGCGTTTATGGGTAAATGGCACATGGGAAAATTCAAGGTAACCGGCGGGCCGGCCAATCATGGCTATGCCTTCACACAAGCGGTGATTGAAGAAAATGGTTGTGACATGTTTTACCCTTTTCGCGGGCATCCTGAATATTTCCCCAATGCTAAAAAGGGCGATAATTTTACTGATTTGCTGACGGATGCGGCGATTGATTTTGTGACGGCCGATCGGGAGAAACCGTTTTATCTGCATTTATGTCATTTCGCGATGCATCATCCCATTGGTTCGAAGCCGGAGCTGCGCGAATATTTTGAACAAAAACGGGCGGCGTTACCGGTATTGGAAAATGATCGGATTCAAACAGACCATATGCATAAGCCGCAGAAATTCCGACAGGATGATCCTGAATATGCCGGAGAGTTGGCAACGCTGGATGAAAATATCGGACGTTTAGTTGATGCTTTAAAAGCCGCGGGGCAGTATGAAAACACGATCATTGTGTTTACTGGAGATAACGGCGGGCGCACTTCGTATCATCGGGAGCACCCGACATCGGTACAACCGCTTCGCGCCGGTAAAACCTTTGTTTATGAAGGCGGACTGCGTACGCCGTTACTGATTCATTTGCCAAAATATTCAGGAACAAAGACGATTGATGTGCCGGTTTCGAGTATGGATTTTTATCCCACGTTGCTGGATCTGGCAGGGTTGCCGCTGAAACCGGAACAGCATCTGGATGGGGTGAACCTCGCTCCTCTGTTTGATGGAAAGACGATTGAGCGCGAACCGTTTGTTTGGCATTTCCCTCATTACCAGCATGAAGGTTCCTATCCGTCCAGCGCGATCCGCATGGGCGATTATAAACTGATTCATGATTATTTTTATGACGACGAGCAGTTGTTTGATGTGGTGAATGATCCGTATGAAAAAAATGATCTTGCTGCACGGCATCCGGAACGGACGAAACGCATGAAGGAGCAGTTGATGGCCTATTTGAAAAATGCGGGAGCCTATCTTCCGGTGGCACCCACTGCTGCTGAAATTGAATCCATGCGTCTGGGCGCGATCAAAGACGCAAAAAAGAACCGTCGGAAAAAAAAGAAGTAACGTCAGCGCGATCTCATAAATTCAATGTCGAAAAAAGGAAACAGGGGAATTTAAAATATGAAATGGATGAAACCGGCAGTGGTATGGGCTCTTTTAACCGCGGCAGGAATGGCTGGCGTTAAAGAAGTGGGTTTTACGACGTCTCCGGCATTTAATATCGGCGTGGAAAAGGGCGTTATGCGCCGCGATCCGAGCGATATTCTGAAAGAGAACGGCCGGTATTATGTTTGGTACACGAAGGGCGATAAATTTGCGGGGTATGATGCGACGATCTGGTATGCCACCTCGCTGGATGGTCACACATGGACGGAGCAGGGCGAAGCAATTGCCCGTGGTGCGGAAGGAAGCTGGGATGAGCAGAGTGTCTTTACGCCGAATATTCTGAAAGCCGAGGGAAAATTCTGGTTGTTCTATACAGCGGTTCCGAAACCCTTTCTCCGGGAGGAAACCAAGACTGCGATCGGGGTGATGGTTTCTGATTCTCCGGATGGACCATGGGTGCGGTGCGGCAGTAACCCCGTGCTGAAGGCCAGTGAAAATCCGGAACTGTTCGACAGTTTTCGCGTGGATGATTCCTGCCTCGTTGTACGGGATGGCAAATACTGGATGTACTATAAAGGCCGTCAATGGGGCAAAACCTCTGCACAAACAAAAATGGGTGTAGCCATTGCTGACAAGCCCGGAGGTCCCTATGTGAAGCATAAAGCCAATCCGCTGATTCAGGGCGGGCATGAGGTGATTGTCTGGCCATACGGCAGCGGCATTGTGGCACTCATTGGACACCGTGGCTCCAAAGCGGTCAGGGAAACACTGCAATACGCCGGTGATGGAATTTCGTTTAAAAAGCTTTCGAGTCTGGAGGGCATTCCCTGGGCGGGGGGGACCTATCGTCCCGAGGCCTTTACGGATAGCAATCAGGGGCGAATGATTGAATGGGGGTTGCAGATTGCCAGGAAGGAAGGCGAACTTCCTTTTCTGGAACGGTTTGACTATAGGTGGGCCGAGTGCGCACCGGAGGAATAATCATGAATGGTTGCCTGATTAAATCGGTGGGAATTGTCCTGCTTGGAATCCTGTGTGCCGGGGCGGTTTCCGCAAAAACTCAGAAACCCAATTTTGTTGTGATCTTTGTTGATGACATGGGGTATGGCGATATCGAACCGTTCGGCTCGAAACAGAATAAGACGCCGGAGCTTAACCGAATGGCTGAAGAGGGTATGAAATTCACTTCTTTTTATGCTGCGGCGCCGCTCTGTTCTCCATCCCGTGCCGCACTGATGACGGGATGTTACCCGAAACGGGTTGGTCTGGATGTCGGCTCAATTCATGCGGTGCTGTTGGCAAAAGATGCCCACGGTCTGAATCCGTCGGAGAAGACGATTGCTGAAGTGTTGAAGGACGAAGGGTATGCGACGGCTTGTATCGGTAAATGGCATCTGGGCGATCAGCCGGAATTTATGCCGAATAATCAGGGGTTCGATACCTATTTCGGTATTCCGTATTCAAATAATATCTGGCCTTTCGAGAAGCATCCAAAGGGAGCGCCGGCCTATCCGCCGTTGCCGTTGATGCGGAATGAAAAAATCGTTGAGATCGTTGAGGATATGGGCGATCAGGCTCAGCTGTGCCGTCGCTTTACGGAAGAAGCCCTGTCATTCATTAAAGAAAACAGGGATCAGCCGTTCTTCGTCTACCTTCCGCATACCTCTGTTCATCATCCGCGAACTGCGCCGGTTGAGTTTCTGAAGCGTGCGGGCAAAGAACAGAATCTGGATGAAGAGAGAATGTTGACGGATAAAAAGTATGCCATGAATCAGCGGCTTCGGGCTCAGGTGGAAGAGCTCGATTGGTCCACAGGCCAAGTGCTGGATTGTATCCGGGATCTGGGATTGGCAGACAATACGCTGGTGATCTTTACTTCGGATAACGGCCCGTCGGCCGGAGGTTCCAGCGGCCCGCTGAAGGGAAATAAAGGAAAGAGTTTTGAAGGCGGTATGCGTGAACCTATGATCGCCTGGTGGCCGGGAACCATCCCGGCGAATACGACCTGCGATGAGGTGGCAACCGTGATGGATTTGCTGCCGACGTTTGCTGCGCTCTCTGGAGGGGCGGTGCCCCGCGACCGTATTATTGACGGGAAAAATATCATGCCGCTTTTGCGCGGCGATGAGGAGGCCACGTCACCCTACCATGCATTTTTTTATCACCGGCGTGATGTTCTTGAGGCCGTTCGTTCCGGGGAGTGGAAGCTGACGGTCAAAGGCGAACTTTATAATCTCGATGAAGATATCGGCGAACGGAATAATGTTGCGGCTCAGCATCCGGAAGTGGTGGAGCGGTTGCGTGGTTATTTGGCTGCGTGCCGTGCTGATCTGAATGATCCGGATCATTGTCGTGCGGTCGGGCATAACAGTAATCCGCAATACCTTGAATGAACCGCACATGTTCTCAGTTATGGAAGGGGGGCTGCAAAAAGTGCAAGGCTCGCGCAAAACTAAAACCCCGGATATCTGCTCTCTCACGGCAATTCATTTCAGGAGTGAAATTTAAAATATGAAATGTCTAATACCGTACTTATTGTGGTCTCTATTTCTGATTTCCGCCGGTCGGGTGATTGCCAGGCCGAACGTCCCCCGGGACGTTGAGAGTTTTGCCGAAAAACTTATTCCCCAAAAACGGATTCTGAATTTGATGGATGAAGGCTGGCGGGTATGGGGCTGTGCTCCGATGTATGGTCCCGAAGGAAAGGTGCATGTGTTTTTTGCACGTTGGCCGAATAAGGAGGAAGGATTCAGCGAGCACCAGTGGGCGGCCGAAGGCCAGATTGTGCATGCCATTGCGGATCATCCTTTGGGCCCCTATAAGGTGCTGGATATTGTCATTGAAGGACGCGGTGGCGATTGCTGGGATGCGACGGGGGTAATCAATCCGCAGATTCATAAGATCGATGGAAAATATGTGCTGCTTTATACGGGGGCCCGGGACGGGGATATTGCCACGCAGGGCGTGGGTATGTTGACAGCTCCGTCGCTTTATGGTCCGTGGAAAAAGATCAGTGATAAAAAGGCGCTGGTTGAAACCTCGGATGATCCGAATGCGTTTGACAGCATGATGTGTAACAACCCGGCCCTGATTAAGACGCCGGATGGACGGTATTTTATGTATTACAAAGGGCGTTCCATGGCTGATCTTGAAAAGGGGAAGGCCAAGCGCCGCATCGGACTCGCCATAGCCGATCAATTGGAAGGTCCATACGTCAAATATAAGGGCAATCCCGTCTATAATCCGTCGCCCAAAAATTGTGAAGACCCCTACGTTTGGTTTGAGGAAGGGACGTTTAAAATGCTGATGGCTGATAAGACGGTGATTGAGCGTCATGCCGGCATATATCTGGAGTCATTCGATGGTATTCATTGGTCGGATCCGGTGAAGGGTTATCCCAGTCCGATGACGCTGTGCGGAAAAAAGCAGCGATTGGAAACGCCGATGCTTTTGATGAAAGACGGGCATCCGGAATACCTGTTCTGCAATCGTGGAGAAGCGAATGACGACCCCGTATACAGTGGATTTGTATTCAAAGTTGAACGTGCCGGAGGGCAATAATGTTGCGTTTGAAAATATCAGTTTAATCGTGGCTTTCACCGTTGTCTCATCTTTATTTGCGCGTTCGCCCGATATTGTACGCATTCTTGCCGATGATGGCCTATTTTGACCGGGACGGTATGGGGCCGGCCCAGACAAAGAGGAAAAATAAAAAAAGAAGTAGGGAATAAGGAGACCGATTATGAACACACGAATGAAACCGAATGCCTGTTGTGTGAGTATCATGCTTCTTCCGGTTTTGTTGCTTGGGTGCGCGACTCAACCAGGAGGATTTACAGATGATGTGGCGTTTATGAAAAAGCATACCGAGATCATTCTTCTGAAAAAGGGCAAAGCCGCGGTTGCGGTGGCCCCTGATTATCAGGGACGGGTGATGACCAGCGCGATCAACCGGAAGACCGGCGATGGATTTGGCTGGATCAACCGACCGGTGATTGAAACGGGCGTGCTGCCTGAAAGCGAGCGCAAGGGGAAACTGGAAGAGCATATTCATATTTTCGGCGGCGAGGAGCGTTTTTGGCTGGGGCCGGAGGGTGGACAGTTCGGGTTCTATTTCAAGCCGGGTTCGGAGTTTGTATTTGAAGATTGGACGACGCCGGCGGCGATTGATACCGAACCCTTTGAGTTGGTCGTGAAGTCGGCCGATCGCGCGGTTTTCCGGCGTGACTGTGAGTTGACAAATTATAGCGGTACAGTTTTCACGATGGGGATCGAGCGTACGGTTCGGCTGCTGGATGCAGATGCCGTGGAGGATTCCATTAATCAATCCGTGCCGCAGGGCGTGGAGTTTGTCGCCTTTGAAACAGATAACCGTTTGACCAATCGGGGAAAAACAGCGTGGAAGGCGGAAACCGGTTTGCCATCGATCTGGCTGCTGGGTCACTTCAGTCCTTCGCCGAGTACCACGATTGTGATTCCTTTTGAGTCGGGGCCTGAACGTGCATTAGGGCCGAAGGTGAACGGCACCTATTTCGGCAAAGTTCCTCCGGAGTATTTGACCGTAGAAGATGATGTGCTCTTTTTCCGGGGCGACGGTACGCGGCGCGGTAAGATTGGCGTCAGTCCGGAACGTTCAAAAGGCGTGGCCGGGAGCTATGATGCCGAGGGACAGGTCTTGACGCTTTTGACCTATAATCAGCAGGCGGCTCCGAATGGATTTGTGAACTCCATGTGGGAGTTTCAGAAAGAGCCGTACAAAGGCGATGTAATCAATTCCTATAATGATGGATCGCCGGCACCGGGTAAGCCGCCGCTGGGCCCGTTTTATGAACTGGAAACTTCTTCGCCTGCGGCCGCTCTGAAACCGGGTGAAACGATGCAGCATATTCAGCAGACCATGCATTTCCATGGTTCGGAAGAAGCGCTGGAACCATTGGCCCGCAATATTCTTGGGGTTGGGTTGCAGGATATAAAAACGGTAAATCAAACGGGATCGAACAGAAAATAGGTGAGTTTGAGTTCAGGAATCGACGTTGATTGACGTCATTATGCGGCTGAACGGCGGTTGTTGATTCGTCTTATGGCTTACTGGCTTCTGAGAATAAGGGAAAATAAATGAGAAATAGACTGATCGTGCTGGTGAGCATGCTGGCGGGACTCGCTGCGGCTGAGCGGCCCAATTTTCTGTTCATTCTGGTGGATGATCTGGGCTGTCGGGATCTGGGCTATGAAGGCAGTACTTTTCATGAAACACCGAATATCGATGCGCTGGCGGCATCCGGCATGCGGTTTAATCAGGGTTATGCGGCCTGTTCGGTGTGCAGTCCTTCGCGCGCGAGCATTATGACCGGGAAAGCCACGCCGCGTCATGGAATTACGGATTGGATCGGTTCCGAAAGCGGAATGGACTGGGATCGGGATGATCAGGTGCTGCCGGCAGAATATGTGTGGAACCTTCCGAAGGAGGAGATCACAATTGCCGAGGCGATGCGCGACGCCGGATACGAAACTTTTTTCGCCGGGAAGTGGCATCTCGGAACCAAAGGATCCTGGCCGGAAGACCATGGGTTTATGACGAATATCGGTGGCTGGGATAAAGGGTCGCCGCGGCGTCACTATTTTTCTCCCTACAAAAATCCGGCATTGGAAGATGGTCCGGCGGGCGAATCGCTGACGGAACGGTTGGCACGGGAAACGGCTGAATTTATCGAGTCGCGCCCGGATAAACCGTTTTTTGCGTTTCTGTCTTTTTATGCCGTGCATGGGCGGATTCAAACTACGGAAGAACTGTGTCGGAAATATCAGAAAAAAGCGGCGGCCATGGGGCTGACCGAAAACGATACCCGCTTTAAATTTGATCGGCGTTTGCCGGTGCGGCAGGTGCAGGATAACCCGATCTATGCCGGGTTGGTGGAAAGCATGGATTCCGCGGTCGGACTGGTGATGAATACGTTGAAGAAAACCGGGCTCGATAAAAATACCGTGGTGATTTTCACTTCTGACAATGGCGGCGTTTCATCCGGTGACAGTTATTCAACGAGCCTGCTTCCCTTTCGCGGGGGAAAAGGTCGTCAATGGGAAGGCGGCATTCGTGAGCCGTATCTGATTTATGTGCCGGGAATGACGCATGAGGGAGAGGTTTCGGAAGAGCCGGTGATTGGAATGGATTTTTATCCAACCATTCTGGAGTTGGCCGGACTCCCGCTTATGCCGGAACAACATGTGGATGGCGTCAGTCTGGTTCCGTTGTTGAAGGGGGAGTCTATTGCGGATCGGGATTTGTTCTGGCACTACCCGCATTACGGGAATCAGGGGGGCGAGCCGTCATCAATCATTCGTTCCAGGGATTGGAAATTAATCTATTACCACGAAGACGGGCGGTGTGAACTTTATAATCTGAAGAACGATATCGGGGAACAGACCGACCTTGCCGCGCAACAACCGGAGCGGGTGGCTCTGTTTCAAAAGAAGCTGAATGAGTGGTTGGCGGAAACCGGGGCAAAGTTTCCGGCCCGTGATCCGCGTTTTACGCAGGAAGCATTTGACGCAAAAATTGAAACAGCCCGGACTTCGTTCATGCAGGGACTTGAGAAGGAGCACGCAGCTTGTCTGGATGAAAACTGGGCGCCGGATGAAGGTCCGTTGCCATGGTGGGGCAGTAAGGGGAAATGACCCTGCCAGAGTGTGCTCTTTCGAGCGTATTTTTTATGGCGGAGCAAAGCGGTAAGGACGGTCACCGTAAAGGGTGATTGATGAGATCCCAGGACTTAAGAGGAGTGTCTTTCACATGCTGATGTCTTGTGTGTTGACCGCCTGTATCAAATTAGTCCTTTACGAATGGCGGCGGCGACGGCGGCGGCGACATTGGGCACCTGCATCTTTTTGTATATCCGTTCTGTCTTTTTGGAAACAGAGCGGTAACTCAGGTTCAGGCGTTCGGCAATTTCTTTCTTGATATACCCCATTGCCAAAAGTTCCAGCACTTCCAGTTCGCCGCTGTTTAAAGGGTTTTTTACGGGAAGTTTGTCGGAACTTAACGCGTTAAAAATCATACGGGAAAGTTGTGGGTCTATAATACCGGCACCGTCATGAATATCCTGAATGGCATCACGGATTTCGGTGATTGAGGAGTCTTTGAGAATATAGCCGGCTACACCCAGCCGAATAGCCTCCAGTGTCGTGAGATAGTCATCGTCTTGTGTAAGCACAAGAATATCCGCATCCGGTAAAAATTTCCGAAGCATTGGAACGAGTGTAAGGCCGTTTTTCCCTGGGAGGTGCAGATCGAGCAAAACCAGGTCTGCCACCGGCGGTGCTGTACTGGTTAATGCGGTCATACATTTTTCGGCAGAACCGTAGACCGCGGAACAACTCATATTATGAGAAATTTCGATCATCGTCATGAGCGATTCGGCAAACGCGGGATTGTCTTCTATGATCAGTATTTGAATGGTTGTGCTCATCGTTTTACCCTTAAAGTCAGAGAAATCCGGGTTCCCAGTTCACGGGACGACTCCAACTCCATCTTACCCTTCATTTTTTTTGCCCGTAGTTCCAGATGTAGAAGAGGCAGGTTGTCGGGATCGATTCCACAGCCGTTATCCTGAAGAATCAGTTTTACATTCGCCCTGTCCCTCATTGTACTGATTCGTACTTCGGTTGCATTCGCATGTTTAATCGTATTATTCAGCACTTCTTTAATGAAAAGAATCAGATTCCATTGCTGAATAGGTTTTAACCCATTGAACGCTTCAATTTCGCTCATCGCAAAAGAGGTTTTAATCGGGCCGAGCATTTGGTCTGCGATGTGGCGAATTTGGGATTCAAAACTAATTCTTTTATTTTTCGGGTTTAGAATTTTTATGAAGCGGCGGGTGTCCCGAGCCGTCATTTTCGCCGTCTGTGTGGTGGAGTTTAATAATTTTTTCTGAAGTGCAGTCGGCATTTCGATGAGCTCGCTTAACATCTCAACGGAATGAGCAATGCTGCTGAGATTGGCTCCTACTTCATCGTGGAGATCGCTGGCAATCTGATCACGCATATTCGCCCAATGACGCTGATCCAGCAACCGTACAACCCAGATCATCAGCGCCAGAATAATGGCCAGTCCCACCGCCGCGGCGGCCACGGTGACAACGCGGTTTTTTTCCTGAATCAAGGCGAGATCAAGTTTGGCTTCCAGGAATTTTTTCTGCCGTTCGAGCTCTTTCTTTCGCGCATAGTCAATCAGCCATACCCGCAATGGAACAATCTGGCCGTCATTGGTGAGTCCATCTGTAAGAATGTCGGGATTGGGCTTATAAGGTTTGTCGTGTTCATACGTATTGGCAATAGGACTGATATTCCGCACCAGATTTGTTCCCCGATGCAAAAATTCAACTTCGCTTAAAAAGATTCTTTTTTGAAGATTGGGCCGCGTTCCAAGGTGACCATTTGCAACTGTAAGTCGTAAATAGCGCGCGTGAACAGGCGGCAGGCGCTTCATATAAGGCGTTGACCCGGGCGCTGGAAGTTCTTCTGCGTTTTGAAAAATAAGTTCTGGAGCCGGATCTTCAGGGTACTTCAGAACCTCGAGTTTAATGTCTTTCGGAAATCCGAAGCCAAGGTCGTAGGACTGAACATATTGAAAGTTAATAAGAACCGGCCAAAGCCGCAGCTCATCAATTGTTCTTTCTTCTTTCAGGTCAAAGATGAGATCGACTTGCTGCGAAAAGGAGCGGAATTCATGACGGTCAACCGTACTGGTTCGGTCTGCCGGTCTGTAGTACGTATGGCCATCCACTAAACAGGGGGTATTCCATATTAAATTTTTTTTTCTCGGTTTGGGAGCGACGACCTGAGCGTTCAGCGCCGCATTATATTCCCCGGCAAATGCAAAAATTTCTCCAAATGCAAGAAAGGCTTCCTCGGCTATCCGGGTTGTTGTGACCCTGATACCGACTATCGGTTTAGCATCCGGGCAGAAAAAAAGCTGTGGTTCAATACCCTGAAGTTCATAATTCGTATTCCGGTGATCTGCAATCACTTCAGTGGTTCCATCCTGGAATATTCGTTCGATATAAAACCGTTCAGGAAATCCAATCGGGCTCAACGTAATGCCATCCAGCGGATAGATCGCCGGAACAAGAACCACTAAATCAACCGACACCTCTTCGCTGAACGGTACCTCGATGGTCAACTTCTGATCTAGCGACTCAAATAGCTGCGATTGATATCCCAGTGTTGTCGGGCTGCCGACCGGTCCCGTTTTCGGCAGTTTGTTCAATTCTGCTTGAATGATTGAGAGTTGGTCAATCATCCGGTCTGACTTGGTGTTTATCCAGTTGCGTACTGAAGCCTGAGCAGACGGAATGAAGACAGATAGAACAAGACCATATAACGCAATGAACACTCCTGATCGGTCCCGTGATATAGGAAAGGAAAACTTCTGAAGGGGCCCCGTACTGAACATATATCTAATAATGCATGGAACCCCATGCGATGCAATCCTGTTTTAAACGCTTCAATGGGGGGTATTTGCCCCCCTTTTTTTGCAGGTAAACATATAGAATTATGCTGGGGATAAATTGGGAATAGCGGGAGATGCAATGAAGTTAACTGAATGGAAGAGCGTTTTGTTTCTGTGCTGCGCAGTAATGTTTGCGGCAGAAACTTTTGCGGGCCGGAAAACAACGGCCAACGGGAAAAATCTGATCTGGATTATCACCGATGAGCACAATTTACGGACGTTAGGCTGCTATCGGGATTTGATGTCGCCGGACCAAGCCTATATGTGGGGCGAGGGGAATGCCGTGGAAACGCCCTATATTGATTCATTGGCGGAAAACGGAACGCTGTTCAGCCGAATGCATGCCAGCACTCCGACCTGTACACCTTCACGAGGTTCAATGTTTACGGGGATCTACGGGCATAATCTGACCGTGCATAACAATTCAACCAAAGTCGGAGACGGGAAATATCTTCGTTCGGATATTATAACGATCTTTGATGTGTTGAAGGATGCCGGATATCTGACGGGTTATGCCGGGAAATGGCATTTGGGAGAACATCACCCGCTGGAAGAAAAACGGAAACATGGAAAGTGGTGGGAACCTTACCCTCTGGACGATCCCAGTGATTCTTATGGAATTATCCATAATAAATTTATGTTCAACGGCGGCCATGAAAAGTGGTACGGCATGGTTGAGAATGGAAAACCGGCCAAGGCTAATGGGCTTGATACACCGACAACGGATGGTGATCCGTATTTGGTCTGGGTTCGGGAACCGAAACTTGATCACTATAAAACTGAAAACGGTGAGCGGTTTGATGACCGGATTCATGATGAAAAGGTGGATGGAAAGCTGCCGTTTTATTCTGATGGGAACACCACAACAGTTCGATTTCAGACGGATTGGTTAGTTGATCGGGCCAAAGAGTTTATTTCTGACTTCAAAAAGGATGATGCCTATTCCTCGTTTTTCTATGTGCTCAGCATTCCGGATCCGCATTCGGGAGATCGGGTTCGCGCTCCTTATAATTCCATGTACACGAATATGGCGTTTGAATTGCCGAAAACATGGAACGATCCCAATCATAATCCTGAGAACCCCTATAAAGCCGATGCGAACAATCCAAAATGGATTGAAGCTGATGGAAAGGCTGCTGATGTACATGATTCCAGGGACAAGGGCTATTATACTATTCAGGATAATATTGCGCAGTATTTCGGCATGGTGAAGTGTATCGATGATAATGTCGGCCGCCTCATAAAGCATCTCGAAAAGGAGGCCCTGCTGAAGGATACGGTCATTCTCTTTACTTCGGATCACGGGGATCTTTTTGGTGAACACCGTCGGGTCAATAAAGGAACTCCGCATGATATGTCGCTGCGAATTCCATTTGTTCTGGTGGACGGAAGCCAGCTGGTCAACCCAGTGGTGAATCATAATCCGATGGTGCCTCGGGGAAAAGTTATTGAACAGGCGGGCAATACGATTGATTGGATGGAGACGTTTTTGAGTTTGCTGGAGGTGAATCCTATTCCGGAAACACCGGGACGCGATCTGACTCCGTTGTTTGATCCGGAAAACCTTGCGGACTGGAATGATGTAACAGTAACCCGGAAATATTGGAATGCAGCTGTGGATTCACGTCATAAGCTGGTCATTGATTTTTACGGTAAAGAGACTTGGCTGCTGGATAATGAACGCGACCCTGATGAAGTGATTAATTTCATTGATGATCCCGCCTATGATCCCGTTGTCCGAAAACTAGCCAAGGCCATTAAGGTCTATATGGTTGAAAATGACTCCCCGGATAAAGAGGTAAGTGAAGAAATCGAACGCCTGCTTTCCCGCTCACAAAGATCAGATATTTAATGATTCTCGGAAACATGAATTAAACAGAGAGCAAATTGATGAACGTTAAAAATTATGTCGTATATGCGGCCGCATGGATGGTCATTGCTGCTTCGGCCGATGAAAAGAAATCATTGGTTGACTATTTTCTGCCGATGGAACCGCGGGGCGCGCTGGTGTCGGAAGGGATTTGGGGGGATCCCAATGTGTTGCCGCGTGATATTAATAACGGGCTCGAAGATGCAAAACTGGAAAACTGGTGCTACTGGGATGGCCGGATTGTGCAAAGCGATGATGGAAAATTCCACCTCTATGCCAGCCGCTGGCCCCAATCCATGGCGCATGGAGTCGGATGGAAGGCCGGTTCAAAAGGCATGCATGCTGTCAGCAATCATATTATGGGTCCCTATAAAGATCAGGGCCTGATCTATCCGCAGTGGCAAGGCGGCAGAGGACATAATCTCATCGGACTTCGTATGCATGACGGGCGCTATGCAGTGGTGACGAGTGAGATTACAGAAGGAGAAATCTTTGTTTCCGATACACCGGAGGGGCCCTTTGAATTGCTTGGAAAAATCGAGGTGGATGAAAACGGATTTAATAAAGGCCTGGCTCGGTATACCAACAGGGAAAGCCCTTCATACGGGCATATGTCGAATGTGAAAGTGCTGCTGCGGCATGATGGACGATATATGATTATTCCCCGTTCCACAGCTCCGATGGTCAGTGATGAGGGCATTCTCGGCCCCTATAAAATCATGAATGGTCGGATATACGAAAACTACCCTGACCTCCCTCAGACCCAGAACGAAGACCCAACGGTGTGGTATAGCGGAGGCATGTATCACGTCGTTTATAACCATTGGCCTTCGAAAACTTCGCACCATTTTTCATCTATTGATGGAATAACAGACTGGAAATACCGGGGCATTGCTTTCAAGAAGGACGAAACCAAGATTTTCCGTTATACCGATGGCACCGTTAATGACTGGCAATACATTGAACGTCCGACCGCCTATCTGGATGAACAAACCGGACATGTGACTCATTTTATTTTTTCAGTAATTGATGTCAAAAAAGGTCAGGATCGCGCCAATGATAATCATGCCAGTAAGATTGTTGTTGTTCCTTTCGATGGAGAAGCTTTTGATCGCGATATGCAGGCCCTTGTTAAAGCCGAGAAGGAAGCAGAATAAATGAAAAACATTTTGCTGTTAACCGCGCTGATCGGAGGGCTTACGGCCCATGCTGAAAAACCCAATATTCTTTTAATCATGGTGGATGATCTGAACCGGTTTGTAGGGTGCTATGACGGACCGGCCATATCGCCTAATATTGATAAACTGGCGGAAACCGGAGTCAAGTTTGGCAATGCATATTCAGCCTGTCCGTCGTGCAACCCCTCACGCGTTGCGTTGATGACCGGTCTTCGTCCGGAAAACAGCGGCGTATTCAACAATACCCAGCACTACCGCAAAACCGAGTCCGCAAAGAATTTAACCTCACTACCGGAATTTCTTCAGCAGAATGGATACCACACCATTGCCGCCGGTAAAATTTTCCATCACAGAGGAAGAAATCATAATAATCCCGATCCTCTGTCCGATCCGCAATCCTGGAATTTTCAGCCGGGAATCAGCGCTGAAAAAAGTTTCGGCCACAACTACAGAGCGCGATACTTTGAAGAAAACGGTGACCCCAAATGGCTTGCACGCACCTCCAAAACAGTCGCCCCAAAAGACCGGAAATCGTTAACAGGAACGTGGGTCTGGGGACCGCTGGAAGAAGATATTAAGCCAACCAACACATTGGATTGGAATGTTGCGGAATGGGGCGCTGCCTGGCTGAACCGGGACTTTTCGGAACCGCGGGTGGAGGACGCTCCTGCTCCCGATGAGAAACCCTGGCTTCTGGCCTGCGGAATCTTCCGGCCGCACATCCCCTATATCTGCCCTCAGCAATATTTTGATCTCTACACGACCGAAGAAAACAAACACCGATTGGCCCTTCCGGATTTGCCGGAGAATGATTTTGATGATCTGCCGCCCATTGCAAAGCCGGATTGGTTCGGCAGATATGTGAAGCCCTATCCGGAAGAGTGGTCATTTGTTCGGCATTCATATTATGCCTGTATTACGTATGCTGATGAGGCCGTTGGCATCATTCTCGATGGTCTGGCGAAAAGTGAATATGCTGACAATACCATCGTTATTCTGATGGGCGATCATGGTCAGCAGATCGGTGAAAAAGATAACGAAGGGAAAGCATGGGTATGGCGTTCGGCATCAGGGACACCCATGATCATTAAGATGCCCAATGGGGCAACTGGAACGGTGGAGTCTGCAGTATCTATGCTGGATATTTATCCAACGCTGGCCGAGCTGATTGGTGCAGAACCTCCTCATGAACTGGATGGAGTCAGTCTGTTGCCTCAACTGAAAGATCCGACGGCTAGACGTTCGGAACCTGCAGTAATTACCAACACCCGAGGCAACCAGATCGGGGTGGTATTGGATCAATGGCACTACATCAGTTATAATGATGGTACGCATGAATTATACGACCAGCATGCTGATCCCGGGGAATTTACCAACTTACTCCACCCCGCCAACTTTAAAGAAAAATACATGGTTGTTGTAAAACGACTTGAGCAATTTATTCCCGAAAACAGAAAATAGGAATAGGAGACGATATATGAGACCGGAATCGTTAACATTGATGACTCGTTTTGGAGTGGCCGTTTTTATACTGGCAGCAGTAACAGCAGGTGCCCGGAACCAATACGAATCGAGCTGGAAGTCCATTAAAACCCATGAAATTCCGGATTGGGGGCTCGATGCAAAATTCGGAATTTATGCCCATTGGGGACCGTATTCGATAACGGGGGAGTGGGAAGAATGTCCGCCTCCCAATGGCGGCAATTATTATACGACGGGTTATCGTGGAATTTATACCATAGATGAATGGAATCCCCAGCGTCAGGCATTTGAGAAGCGGTATGGTTCCATCAAAGATGGTAACGGATATTATCAGGTGGCTGAAAACTTTACTGCGAAGGGGTTTGATCCGGTTAAGTGGGCGGATTTGGTGAAGGAATCCGGTGCCAAGTATGCCGGCACCTGTGCGGTTCATCATGATGGGTATTTGATGTGGGACAGTGAGATTACAGATTTTTGCGCCGGAAAAATCGGAGCAAAAAGGGATCTGGTCGGCGAACTGTTTGCCGAGTTGGAAAAACGGAATATTAAAACCATAGCTTCGTTCCATCATGCCCGGACTAAAAAGTTCTTTGATGGTTGGTATAATTTGATGACCCGCCATGCTGACTATGCAGGTGTTGACCTACTGCAGCCGGAGGCACAAGACAGGTATTGGTTCATGGGAACAAAGGAAGATTTCGCAGCAAAGCGGTTAGCGATTACGAAAGAAATGATCAACAAATATAAGCCCGATGTCATTTGGTTTGACGGCGGGGCAACCGATGGGGCCACGGAAATTGTTTCCGAGTTCCTCAATATGGGTATCCGTGAGCATAAGGAGGTCTGTCTGCATAATAAAGATCGGCAATTTGGGCATGCCTATGGCGTCTATTCATATGAACGCGGATATCTCCGGCCGCTCAACCTGCTGAATCATCCCTGGGAGGATGATGAGACCTCATCAATCAGCGGGAGCTGGTGCTGGTGGCATGGCATTAACTACAAGCCGTCGGGCGATCTGATTAAACGGCTCTGTCATTTGGTAGCGAATAATGGCGGCCTGCTGCTTTCTCTTAATCCGCGTCCGGATGGGTCGTTTGATCCGGCTATGGAAGAACAGCTCAGAGGGATCGGTCGTTGGCTGAAGCAGAACGATGAAGCCATTCACGGAACACGCCCATGGAAAATTCAAGGGGAAGGGCATATGGATGAATTTGAGCTGCGTTATATCTGGAGCAAATCCATGCCCTATAGATACGCAACGCCTAACGTGAGACTGTTCAACCATACGGATATCCGCTTCACGACCAAGGGAAATACACTTTATGCCATACAGTTGGGAATTCCCCGATCGGGGAAAACCCTGATCAAATCGCTTTCCAATAGAACCAAAGTCGGTTCCGGTAATGAAATTAAAAGTATTGAATTACTGGGGCATGGCAAGGTGACATTTGTAAGAGGAGATGAAGAGCTGATGATCAAGCTTCCTAAACAGCTTCCTAATCATGTGGCTTTGGTTTTTAAAATTGAAATCGAGGGAGAACTCGAGCGAATTCTTTATCAGGGAAAACGCTAAGAAGAATTGATTTAAATTGCTGAACAGTGAACGGGCTAAGCGGACACACGATGTTTAAGACGCCGCATCTGGACCGGATGTCGGAACCCTGATTTTCCGAAGGCCGGGTGAAAACTATGAAATGGTGCTGGACGATCCAATCCATGGCTCGGATCCCGCGGTGGCCGGACACGCTGCCAGTCCGGCCGGTTCTCACGTTCAGTGAAAGAAAAATCACAATAATAAGCTGTTTTGGACAAAACAGTGGAAGCTGTGAGTTAGTAATACTGCCTAAGGATAAACTACGATATATTGTAGTTGCCGCGAGGGCAGGACTACAACTCCAAAGTTTTGCCCCCAAGCGGGACTCATGTTCCAATGTTCCATGTGTATTTAGAGTAAGTCGGAACGAATACAGGTCGATTCCGGGTGAATGGCAGAGGAACGTGGATGAACAAAACGTTTGGGTTTTTAATCGGTAGTTTTTGTGTGGCGTTGTTGGCGGCGGAAAAATCACGGGGGAACGCGTGTTCTTCTGCCGGGAATTCGTTGGTCAGCAGACCGAATGTGGTTCTGATCATGTGCGATGACATGGGCTTTTCGGATTTGGGGTGCTACGGGAGCGAAATTGAAACCCCGAATATCGATGCGCTGGCTAATGAGGGCATCCGGTTCAGTAATTTTAAAAATGCGGGGCGCTGCTGCCCGAGCCGCGCATCGTTGCTGACCGGCAGGTATCAGCATTCGGTAGGAATGGGCTGGATGACCGTGGTGGATGAGCATCGGCCGGGGTATCGCGGACAGATTACAGGCGAGGTTCCAACCATTGCAGAAGTTTTTAAAGCCAACGGTTATTCAACGTATATGTCCGGAAAGTGGCATGTTACGGTTGATGGGAGCTGGCGACCGGAAGAGGACGCCGCTCCCAATGGAAGCTGGCCGACGCAACGCGGTTTCGATGAATTCTACGGCAGTCTGTCCGGCGGCGGAAATTATTACAAAGTCAAGGGACTGAAGCGTAATACGACTGCGATTACCGATTTTCCAAAGGGCTATTACTACACGCATGCCATCACGAAACATGCCGTTGAGTTTATTGAACATCATAATACAGAAAAGCCGATGTTTATGTATCTGGCGCACTATGCGCCGCATGTGCCGTTGCAGGCTCCGGCAGAGCGGGTGGAAAAATGCAAAGCTCGCTATGCGGTTGGCTACGATGTGCTCCGGCAACAGCGGTTCCAACGATTGGAAAAACTCGGGCTGATTCCTTCCGGCAAAAAACTGCCGGCGAATAATGGCGAGTTTGATGAGGCCGTTCGGGTGGATTGGTCTGATCTTTCTGAAGAGAAGAAGGAGGTGTGGGTTGAAGAAATGGCCACCTATGCCGCGATGATTGAAGTGGTCGACGATGGTATTGGCGAAGTGGTGAATACGTTGAAGAAGAAAGGAATGTACGAAAATACCTATTTCCTGTTTTTGAGCGATAATGGGGGGAGCGCCCGGCAAAGCAAACTGGCGCGACTTCGGGCTGACCTGACGAATACCCCGTATCGGTTATACAAATGCTTTACCTATTCGGGCGGCATCAGTTCGCCTTTAATTATCAAAGCTCCGGAATCCATTCTTTTTGAGGGATCGTTGCGACACGACCTTGCGCATATTACGGATGTTTTTCCGACTTGTCTGGATTTGGCGGGCGTTGAGTATCCGGAAACATTTCACGGCGAACCGATTTCCGGGCCCGATGGAATCAGTCTGCTGCCTGCACTGAGAGGAGATTCCTTGCCGGAGCGGGATCTCTTTTTTGAACATCAGACCAGTTGCGCGGTAATTTCCGGCGATTACAAACTGGTTCGAGTGGATAGCCGAACGCCTTGGGAGTTGATTGATTTGAAGGCGGATCCATTTGAGACGACCGACCTCTCTTCCAGGTATCCCGAAAAGGCCATCGAACTGGAAAAGAAGTGGACGGCCTGGGCGACACGAAACCATGTTTTTCCGCTGGAGGAGCGCGAATGGAAAGAACGGGTTATTTACTATAAAGAAAAATATCCCGATCAGCGCGGGGACAGGTGAATCGATATGAAAAAAAGTACATTTGCGGTTTTGATGGTTTTTGCGGCGCTGGTTGTGAGTGACGCGGAGGCCAAGAAGACAAAACACGGTTCGAAGGAGTACACCGACCTGCCGCCGTATGAACGGGTTTCGGGGTTGGTGTGGGGCGGCCAGTTTATGGATCGTTTTGAACCGGTACCCGTTATGAGCCCTATGACCAGAGATACCTGGGGTGTTGATGCGGTCGTTCCGCGCGATATAACCAATGGAATCGAGGATCCCGACTGGTCGTATTGGGGCGGTAAGATCGTCAAAGGAGACGATGGGAAATATCATATGTTCCCGTGTCGCTGGTCGGAGGATAATCCGCGCGGACACCGTGCCTGGATGCATTCGCAAATTGTGCACGCGGTTTCTGAAAATCCGCTGGGTCCTTATAAGGTCATTGAACATATTGGCCCGGGGCATAATCCAAGCGTGTATCGGAAAGCTGATGGTTCTTATGTTGTGTATGCTTTCTGTCGAACCGAAGGTCGTTCGCTGAATTATTACTATCAGGCAAAGACGCTGGAAGGCCCGTGGTCGATCAATGCCTATGAAGAAGATTTGCGCGCGCGTCCGGGGACGTATCCCCATGCCTCGAACTGCGGCTTTGCTATGCGGGAAGACGGTTCATTTTTGAAGGTCGATAAAAAGGGAACCATGCATTTCAGTAAAACCGGAACCTCCAAATGGTATGCGGTCGGAACGGGGCGGGTTTTTCCGCCCAAACTGAATCCGAATGACCGCTATGAAGATCCGGCCCTTTGGTACGACGGTATTCAGTATCATATGATTACACATAATTACTTGGCCTGGCAGGCCTACTATTTACGCTCAAAAGACGGGGTGCACTGGGTAAAGGATCCGGGACTGGCCTATGGCGATGCAAACGTGGTGTATGAAGACGGTACGACGAATAACTGGTATCGCTTTGAGCGGGTTATGGTGCTGCAGGATGATCTCGGCCGAGCCGTGCAGATTAACTTTGCAACACTGGATGTGAATAAGGATTCGGAACGGGGCAACGACAACCACAACTCCAAAAACGTGTGTATTCCGCTGACGGTCGGCCGACAGCTGGAGGTGTTGAATCGTGAGCCTATTGATGCAAAAACCACTCAGATTCGCGTGAAAGTGAAGGCGGAAAAGGGGTTTGATCCACATGTGGATATGGAGCTTGAATCGCTCCGCTTCGGCGCGACGCAGGAAGTGGATTTCGGGCGCGGTTGCAAGGTCGTGAAAACAGAACCGTCGGGTCAGGATCTGATTCTGATTTTTGATGCCAAAGGAAATGGATTCAGGGCGGAAAATTTTGTCGGGAAACTGCTGGGGTTAACGACGGAAGGAAAATTGCTGTTCGGCTGGTCGCGTCTGCCGGGTGTAACCTATATAGAACCGATCCTGTCGGCGGATGTTCCCGTCATTAAGAGCGGAAAATCCGGAACCACGATTCTGGTGGACGTAACCAATTTCGGTCAGGTTTCTTCCGATGATTCGGCGCGGTTGGTTGTGATGGTTGAGGGTAAAAATGTGGCCTCCCGCCCGCTTCCTTTGCTCAAGCCCTTTGAGGAGCAGAGCGTGAGTCTAAACACTTCCGAAACCTATGAATGGTCGGAAACGGTTCCGGTTACCACTCAGTTGATCCTGAACGGTCGTGTGCAGGAGTCATTTGAGTCAAAGGTTACGGTCGGTTGCCAGCATTAATATAATAGGAATAACGGCACATTAAAACCAAGGTGAACAGAACGAAAGTCAGCACGTTTATCGCTCTAATATCGATTAGCTTTGGCTGCTTTGCGGTTTCTTCGAAGCCCAATATTATCCTCATTTTTGCGGATGATCTGGGGCCGGGCATGTTGAGCTGCAATGGTCAAAAGATCGTGAAGACGCCGCACATTGATCGCCTGGCGCATGAAGGAATCTCGTTTGAGAACTATTATGGAGGGGTCTATTGTGCGCCCGCGCGCTGGTCGCTGCTGACGGGGTTGCATTCGGGGCGTGTTGGCGGGTTTAAGCAAACCGACGGATCCTTGCCGCTTCTGCGTGACCGTGGTCGTATCACGCAGGCCGAATATGAGGAGCAATATGCTGAGCTGAAAGCGAATGCGAATCCGATTGGAGAGAATGAGGTTTTTCTGGCGGAAGTGGCGCGGCAAGCCGGCTATAAAACGGCACAGTTCGGGAAGTTGGATCGCGGGTTTCTAACGTGGCATGAGCGGGTGAAGCGGTTCGGCTGGGATGAATATGAGGGTTTTTATTCTCATGCCCGCTGTCATGGATTTTATCCCCCCTATATTTGGCGCAATGGAGAACGGATTGAACTGGAAGGCAACCCGAATGCCAATTGCGGGCGGGCGAGTCAGGACGGATTGGATGAACCGGTTGGGCAGTTTGGCAAGACCTATGTGCCCGACCTGTTTGCTGAAAGCGTGGTGGCCTATATTCGCGAACACGGCGAAGCGGTTCGCGCCGGAAAAAAGACGAAACCGTTTTTTCTGTATCATCCTACCCAGCTGCCGCACGGACCGTGCGCCGTACCGGCCATTCATCCCGATTATATCGATGACGAGCGGTTGGGGCTGGCGGAGAAAAAATATGCCACGATGGTCAAGATTCTCGATAACCATGTGGGCGCAATCCTCGCCGAGCTAAAGACGCAGGGGCTCGATGAAAACACGGTGGTGTTTTTTGCGTCGGATAACGGGCACGAGCTCTATTTCGGGCCGCGCATGGATTTTAAAAAACAGCAAACGCCGGACGGTGAGAAATATAATTTGACCGACAACAAATTCCGTACCTCAGAGGTCGCCGATATCTTTGACGGCGCGGGCGGTCGGGCCGGCTTGAAACGCTCGGGCTACCAGGGCGGGATTCAGTGCGTGATGATGGCGCGCTGGCCGGGAAAGATTGCCGCAGGGAAAAAATCGGGATTGCTGACATCTCACTATGATTTTCTCTCCACGGTCGCTGAAATTGGAGGGATTGCACCTCCTGCGGGTAAAGACGGCATCTCGTATTTGTCAACGTTGCTGGGGAAGCCGCAAACGACAAGCCATGACTATGTCGTGGTGGACAACAATTATCAGATCATGGGAGGTGCGGCGCTCGTTATGGCCGATGGCTTTAAGCTGATTCGTGACAATAATACGAAGGGATTCCAGCTCTACAACATTCTGGAAGATAACGAAGAGCGGTTTGAGCTATCAGCGCAGTACCCCGAACGGGTGGAGCAAATGAAAGCCATTTTGATGCGAGAAATAAAGTCCGAACGACGGGATTTGAAATAGCCATGAAGGAGAAGGGCATGCAACAGATGAAAAAGATTTTATTGAGGTCTGTCGCGACGGCGGTTTTGGCCGCGGCCTCCGGATCGTTTGCATCAACCCGCCCAAATATTATTATGTTTCTGGTGGATGATTTGGGTTGGAATCATATCAGCTCGCCGGCAGCTACACTGGGAAATGTGCACGAGGTGGTCCATACTCCGCATATCGCCCAGCTCGCTGAAAACGGGTTGAGCTTCACCCATGCGTATGCCAGTCCGAACTGCGCCCCGACGCGTGCGGCCATGCTGACGGGGCAATATTCCGCCCGCAAAAACAATCAGGTATACGCCGTTTTGAGCCTGAACCGGTACGACCGAAAAGGCGGTGTCACCGAAGAGCAGGCGAAGTTTAGAGGGCCGGAGCAGACCATGGATGTCGCAGTAGAAGCGGTGACGGTTGCCGAAGCGCTCAAGAAGAACGGCTATACCACGGCGCATCTGGGAAAGTATCACTGCGGCGGACACGATAGCCAGGACACTATGCCCGAAAACGCCGGATTTGATATTAACGTCGGGGGCTGGAAAAAAGGGCATCACAATGCCTGCTTTGCCAAAAAGAAAGGGGACAAATGGGCCTTTGGTAATCTGGGGCTAGGTGCCTTTACGCCCTATGCCGCTCCGTACGATCAGGCTTATGTCAGAGAACATGGCTTTCCCGATTCTCTGATTGGTACACCGAAGCATGTCAGTGATGCCGTGGGCGATGCAATGGAGGATACCATCGAAAAACTGGCGGCCGGGGCGAATCCGTTTTATTTTCAGTTTCATACGTTTGCGGTCCACGGTCCGCTCGGCGCTCGTCCAGACCTCAAGGCGGCCGCACGCGCGCGATTGGGCGCGGATGCAGATGACGAGGCGGTCGAATATTCAGGATTTCTTTCCAGTGTGGATTTGAACCTCAAGCGCCTGTTGGCGGCCGTGAATGATCCCAACGGCGATGGCGATACATCCGATAGCATCAAAGACAATACGCTGATCCTGTTCAGTTCCGACAACGGGGCCGCATTCCAGGGAGCTGCACCGTTGCGCGGACATAAAGGCATGTTTACTGAAGGCGGCCTTCGGGTTCCATTGATTGCGTATTGGCCCGGAAAAATTGCGGCGGGCACGGTTACGGACCGTATGGTCTACAGTACGGATTTTTATCCGACCTATTTGGATCTCGCCGGAGCAACCTGGCGTCCCGATCCTGCAACGCATCCGTTGGATGGTGAATCGTTTGCTGAAGTACTGATGAATCCAACGCTGAAGAAAAACCGTGAGCCGATCTACTATCTGTTTCCCGGCTATCTGGATAAAAAACGTGCAACGCCTTGTGTGGTCACGCTGGATCAGGTGGGCGGAAAGCGCTACAAGCTTTTCTATTTCTATGAGACGAACTCGCGCGAACTTTATTGTCTGAGCGACGATATCGGAGAAGAAAAGGACATTTTCGCTGAAAATCCGGAAATCGTGTCGGTTCTGGCGCGTAAAACGGATGCGTGGCTGCGTCAGCAAGATTCAACATGGAAACCGGTCTTTCCGATCCATAAAAAAACGGGAAAGTCAGCAGGTCCGCCGCCCGTGTTGTGATTTTAAGGAGAGAGATATGATGACTTATAAAAAAATAATGCTGCTGGGGTTAGCTTGTGTAACACATACGCTGATGGCGGCCGAGCGTCCCAATGTGGTGATCATTTATGGGGATGATGTCGGCTACGGCGATGTTGGGGTGTATGGCTCGAAACTGATCCCGACACCGAATATCGACCGGTTGGCTGCGGAGGGGTTGCGTTTTACGGACGGGCATAGTTCTGCGGCGACCTGTTCACCGTCGCGCTATTCTATGCTGACCGGCGAACATGCCTTTCGCAAAGGGGTTTCTATATTGGGTCCGACCGCCGGTATGATTGTGCCGACGGATGTGCTGACGTTGCCGAAGATGTTCCGTCAGGCGGGTTATGCAACCGGCGTGATTGGTAAATGGCATCTGGGGCTCGGCGATGGGGTGACGCCGATCGATTGGAACGGGGCGGTGAAACCGGGGCCGCTGGAAATCGGGTTTGATTCATCCTTTCTGGTGCCGATCACGAATGACCGTGTTCCGTCGGTTTATCTGAAAAATCATCGCGTGCAGAATCTGGATCCCGCTGATCCGCTTTATGTCTCCGGTAAAATTAAAGATATTCGCGCTTATACCGGCAGCACGCAGTATCCGGATGCCAAAACCAATCCGGAAGCGATAACAAACATGAAGGCAAGCAACCATCAGCATACGCACACCATCATTAACGGCATTCCGCGCCTGCGCTATATGTGCGGAGGGAAATCGGCTTTGTTTCGGGATGAAGACATGGCGGATGATTTTCTGGAGCAGACCGTCGAGTTTATTGAAACGCATAAGGACCGTCCGTTCTTCCTCTTTTTTGCGGCAGTCGATGTTCATGTGCCGCGTGCTCCGCATGAGCGCTTTGTCGGAAAAACCGCGCTGGGTCCGCGCGGCGATGCCATGGTGCAGTTCGACTGGACGACCGGCGCCATTATAGAGCTGCTGGAAAAGCATGGGTTGACGGAGAATACCATCGTGATTTTTTCCAGCGACAACGGGCCGGTTTATGATGACGGTTATTTGGATGGAACCGTGGTGAAGCAATCTGACGAAGAGGTGGATCAGGGGCATGATGCATCGGGGGTTTGGCGCGCGGGAAAATACCAGATTTATGAAGGAGGAACCCGGGTTCCGCTTATTATTAAGTGGCCGGGCCGCATTGAGCCGGGGGTGTCCGATGCCTTGGTGAACCAGGTCGATTTTATGGCGTCGTTTGCCGATTTGCTGGATATTGAACTGCCGGACGGCGAAGCGCGTGATAGCCGTAATATACTGAAGACATTTCTTGGGAAAGATTCGGCGGGATTGCCCTATATGATCGAAGAGGCGCAGCATACGACGCTGGCTTTGCGATCGGGCGATTGGAAATTTGTTCGCCCGTCTGAGCATCCGAGAGGCCGGATTAAAGAACGCGAGCTGTATAACGTGCGCCTTGATCCGTCAGAGCAGAACAACCTCGTGGCCGCATATCCGGAAAAAGCCGATGCCATGGCGGAACAATTAGAGATGTTAATTGAGAGCAACGGACTTCGAACGAAAAAATAATTTTTGAATTATGCGGCCGGTATGATCGCGGAAACAGGGCATAGAATGAAAATACAAACTGCAGTAATCCTGCTTTTGGGGGCGGTACTTGCGGGCGGTTCGAAAGCCGCCAGCTTCGTTACGGATGGAAATGCACTGCGTAAAGCAGTTCCAGGAATGATTAAATCAACGCCGGTTCTGTTTTGCGGCGAACTGGATGGTGCGGTGTCGTGTTATACGCTGGAGGGGAAAAAGCTTTGGCGTAATCCTTCGCAATCGCCTGCAGTGCAGTTTTCATCCACGATGCTGAAGACGGTGCAGGCGGGTGCAAATCAGATGCCGGTGGTGGTGAAGGGGGCGGCCTGGAGTGCGATTCGGTTGGATAAAAAACATGTGCGATTAATCCTAATTGATCCCGGCTATCTTGATCCGCAGGAACGTCAGGTTGAAATTCGTTTTCAGCACAGGCAGCCGGTTAATGTGACCGATATTCTGACGAAGGAAACCTTTTCGGCTGAAGGGGGACGGCTGGGTTTAAGCGTGCCTGCGGGATCCATGCGGTTTATTGATTTGACGTATTCATATTGAAAATACGGATCATTGAAAATGTTGTGTAACGGGGCCGAGGCCGCGTAATGAGATGGAGAATGAGATGAAATTACGACTTACAGTCATATTGTTTACCCTTGCTGTTTTAGCAGGAGATGGGGATGCAGCCTCTTTTATAACCGGAGGCAATGCGTTGCGCAGTGCTGTTCCGGGCATTATTAAATCAACACCGGTTTTGTTTTGCGGCGAACTGGATGGTGCGGTGTCGTGTTATACGCTGGAGGGGAAAAAGCTTTGGCGTAATCCTTCGCAATCGCCTGCAGTTCTGTTTGAACTGGCTGCAGTGGATGTGGATAACGACGGGCGCGATGATCTGCTTTCGGCCAGCGGTGACGGATCAATCACGTGCTGGAATGCGAACGGGACGTTGCGCTGGCGGTTTCGTGGGGATCGTAAGATTCGTTTTAACGAAGTGGCGGTGTTGAAGCGCGGAACGGATCTGACAATTTTTGCCGGCGGCAATGACCGGATGGTTTATGCGCTGGACCGTAACGGCAAGCTGATCGATTCCCACGAGTTTCCCGGCGCGATCCGCAAGCTGGAAGTGGGCGACTTCAAAAAGGATGGCGAGCCGCTGTTGTTTGTGATGAGCATGAAGCACGATAAGTCCGGCTGGATCTCGTTCGGCTTTCATGACCCGGACCATTTAGCAAAGGAGGTTGCGAGCCTTTCGCCCAGAAAACGGACGAAGCGCCTGAGCGGGATTATTACGGATCTGCGGGTGACGGATCTGGATCGCGATGGCCGCGACGACCTGATGGTCTTCATCAATGAAAGCCCGACGATGTGCGTCGTGAACGGAGATTTCGAAGAGATTGCCGGGTATGACACGAGCAAGGCAAAGGACAAGGAATTGCGGCGTTCCAAACAGCGGTATGCGCACACCAGCGGTATTTCCGTGGCGCCGGCACGTGATGAAATTCTGATGCAGTTCGGCCGTACTTTTTATTTGCTGGATGATGAAGGAAATCTGAAGGACTGGAGCGGCGATATATCGGCCCGTTTCCCGATGTCGGATTTTGTTTATCATCCTGCAGTGAATCGTCTGTTTGGTATTGGATCCGTTGCCGGGGATAATGGGGTCTATGAGTTTGACCTGCAAAAAGACGACTGGTGGAAAGACCATGTGCAGCCGCAGGGCCGTATTGCGGAGGTGAACCGGAATCTTGAAACATTATACAAACAGGTGGTTTCTTTTGTTCCGCCGGCCTACCAGAAACCGGCCGATAAACCGTGGGTCATGGGATACAACGGTGAAATACCGGATGATATCGCCAAGTTGAAGTTTAATGAAGTCGTGATGGTGAAACAGCAATCCTGGGGGGAAGATTATAACCGTGTGCCGATTGTTGAAGCCGTCGGAGCGGAGTTTGGCAATAAGCGTGATAAACGTAAGAAATATTCAGACACGCAGGAGGATCTGGTTCGGCAGGCCCGGGAATTTGAAAGCGAGGGCATGCCGTTTACGGTTTGGGCCGGGCATGGAAGTGATCCGTTTTATGTCAGTATTGATACGCTTGAAGCGGTTCTGGAAGCGGCTCCGTCCACCTGTTATGGCTTCATCTATGCTGAAATGGCGAATACGAAAGATCCGCGCATCCATTATTTTATTGATCAATATATGCCGCGACTGGCTGCCGCCTGCCGAAAACAAGGACGTGCTAAACTTTTTTTCCGCTATAAGCAGACCTTTTGGGCCACTACGGTGCACATGCATCCATGGTGCGATCTGTTCCTGTCCGGAAAATATGCGGATGTTCTTGCTCCGGCAACGGAGGACACTAATTCGACAACACAGGAACTCAATCTTTCCGGGCGTGTGGGCATGTTTGCCGGTGGTTATGTCAATGACTTTGCGATGCGCTTGATTGATGATAATCCGACCGGTTGGCGTCCGCTGGCTCCGGGGCGGCAGAAGACCATTTCACCCTTTCTACGCAGCGGAGTGATGAGGGCGGCGTATGGCGCCCGTTATGGTGTGCTGTGGAATTTTAAAGGACATGACGGTCCGGGGCTGGAGCTGTTAATGGGCTTAATGGGATCCGGTGTTCTGCCGCTGGCGGAGGCGGATGACCTGCTGTCGATCGGTTCCTGGCATCTGATGGATGAGATCCCGTACGAAATTGAAGAGCGGGCGCATGGGCTCGGTCATGACATCAGCCAATACCTGGAATCGGACTATGAACGCGTTATTTCCTGCTCTGAAGTGCACTGGGGCGGTGCGAGTGTGCCGGAATACGATTTTTCGAAGGTGCTGGGGGTGGACTACCGCTGGTTGAACTTTATGCCGGAGTTGCCGTACGGCATGATTCCCATTGCGCCGGTTGAATATGGAAAGCAGCTGAAACAAACGGGTACGCCTTATGTGGTCAGTGACTCCCAGAGCGGCTTTGTGGATGGACAGAAAATACCGGCAGCCCAGTTTGGACCCGCGATGCTTAGATCGGCACAGGCCGGTGCGGGCCGGATGCCGGTGGTGGTGAAGGGGGCGGCCTGGAGTGCGATTCGGCTGGATCAAACGCATGTGCGATTAATCCTGATTGATCCCGGCTATCTGGATCCGCAGGAACGTCAGGTTGAAATTCGTTTTCAGCACAGGCAGCCGGTTAATGTGACTGATATTCTGACGGCTGAAACCTTTTCCGCTGAAGGTGATCGGGTGAGCCTGAGCGTGCCGGCGGGATCCATGCGGTTTATTGATCTGACGTACTAGAATTCTGACTGAAAATTTTGGAAGAAACGGAGTAATGATGAAATATGGAATGATGAAGTTGATTGCCGGTGTGGCGGTGGCCTCGAGTTGTATGACGACCATGGGCGCCAAAAATAATCGGGTGCAAAACGATGGGCGGCCGAATATTCTGTGGATCACGATTGAGGACTGGTCGCCTGACCTGTCGTGCTACGGCACAAAGGGAATTCACACGCCGTATGTCGACAGTCTGGCATCCAAAGGGATTCGCTATACCCGGGCGTTCACGACATCACCGGTTTGTTCCACTTCGCGTTCGGCGATGATGACCGGTTTTTACCAGAACTATATCGGGGCCAATCAGCATCGTGAGCACAATAAGCAACCGCTTCCGTATGGCATTAAGCCGATTCCGAAGTTGTTTGAAGAGGCGGGATATTATACGGCGCTGTTGAGCTGGAAAACGGATTGTAACTTTACTCCGAACAAGCGAAATGAGCTGTTTATGGGCGAGGACTGGTCGGAACGCAAACCGGGGCAGCCGTTCTTTGCGCGGATCACCTTCGGGGGGACGCATCGATCCTGGAAGCGCGATCCGGTTCGTCCGATCAGTATCGATGAGGTTGAAATTCCACCATATTATGCGGACACGCCGTTCATCCGTCGCGACTGGGCCAACGGGCTGGAGCAGATGCAGCTGGTGGATCGTGAAGTCGGGCAGATTCTGGGACGATTGGATAAAGAAGGGCTTTCGGACAATACGATCGTATTCTTTATCGGCGATCACGGCCGGTGCCATATTCGCGGTAAACAGTTTCTTTATGACGGCGGTATACGGATTCCAATGATTATGAGCTGGCCGGGGCATGTAGAGCCGGGTCAGGTGAATGATGATATGGTGATGTCGATCGACATCTGTGCAACACTTCTTGAAGCTGCGGGAATTACGCCGCCGGTTCCACTGCACGGGAAAAGCCTGTTCAGCCAGGATGTTCGGGAACGGAAATATGTCTTTGCCGCCCGCGATAAAATGGACGAAACCCATGATGCAATGCGTGCGATTCGGTCCCGGAAATATAAGCTGATTCACAATCTGATGCCGGAGCGCCCCTATCTGCAGTTCAACCGGTACAAAGAAGAGGCTTATCCGCCGCTGGCCGAGATGAGTGTGCTGCACCTGAAGGGCAAACTGACACCCGAACAGGAACAGTTTTTTGCCGCCACCAAGCCGGAGTTTGAGTTGTTTGATCTGGAGAAAGATCCCTATGAATTGCACAACCGGGCCGATGATCCGGCCTATGCTTCGGTGAAAAAAGAACTGCTTGCTGAACTGAAGGCCTGGCGCGAGAGGGTCAATGATCAGGGCGTGACCGAGGAGTTTCGAGCAGAAGGGGTATTCCCGGAAAGCTGCCCGTTGCCGACCGTGGATGAATGGGTGGCAGCAAATGAAGTGAAGTATGATTTCAATGTTTCCGGCTGGCCGGCCTGGTACCCGACCCGCACGTTGGAGGAGTGGGAAGCGGCGCGGGAAATCTGGATGCCCTGGGTATTCCGTGCTCCGACGGAGATCATGAAACGTCCTAACGTAATAAAAAAGGTCAAGCGCCGCGGCCGTAAGTCGAATCAATATCTGTCGATGTAATCGGGGAATATACATTTATGAAAAGAATGCTGATAAAATCGGGGGCGCTGGCGGGGCTTGCGGTATGTTGTGCCGCAAGCAGTTTCGCGGAGAAGAAGCCCGCCGTTGTGAACAAGAAGGCGGAAAAACCGAATGTGGTTGTTTTTCTCGTCGATGATATGGGAATGATGGATACGTCGGTTCCTTTTCTGATGGATGAAAAGGGTACACCGGTGGTGGCCCCATTGAATGAATGGTATCGCACGCCCGCGATGGAGCGTCTGGCGGCTCAGGGAACGCGCTTTTCAATTTTTTATGCGCAAAGTGTCTGCTCGCCGACCCGTGCAAGTATCATGACCGGTCAGAACGCGACGCGGCATGCAACGACCACCTGGATCAATCCGGGATCAAATAATCGAGGCGCATTCGGGCCGATCGCCTGGAACTGGCGCGGACTGGAAGCCGGCGATGTAACGCTGCCCGGGGTGCTCAAAGAGGCCGGGTATCGGACGATTCATATCGGGAAAGCCCATTTTGGGCCGAAAGACTCCGAGGGCGCAGAACCGAAGAATCTCGGTTTTGATGTGAATATCGGCGGTGCGGCGTGGGGCCGTCCTGAAAGCTACCTGTCTGAAAATCACTACGGAAATCATCCGAAATATAAAAATATGACCAAAAAGGGTAAGAAGGTGCGCACGATTCGGGCGGTACCGCATTTGGAAGCATATTATGACAGCGGCATTTTTCTGACTGAGGCGCTAACCCTGGAGGCGAAGAAACAGATCAAGCAATCCGTTGAGGCGGAGAAACCGTTTTTCCTCTATATGGCCCATTATGCTCTTCACTCTCCCTTCGATGCGGACCCGCGCTTTATTGATAACTATGCGGATTCCGATAAGCCGGAGCGGGCCAGGAAATTTGCGGCACTGGTGGAGGGGATGGATAAGTCTCTGAATGATATTCTGGACGAACTGGTTACGCTTGGAGTGGCTGAAGATACGCTGGTTATTTTTCTGGGGGACAATGGAACGGATGCGCCGCTGGGCGAGGACCATGCGATTGCCTGTTCGGCGCCCCTTAGAGGAAAAAAAGCTACGCGTTATGAAGGAGGAATCCGGGTTCCGTTTATTGCGGCATGGGCCAAGCCGAATGCCGGGAATGGGAATCAGCAAAAACTTCCCATTGTTCAAGGTTTCGTTCAGACGCAGTTCGGTACGGTAATGGATTTGTATCCGACGATTCTGGATGTGGCCGGAGCTGAAAATCCAGAAGGTCATGAGATCGACGGCTATGGTCTGAAACGTCTGCTGAGCGGTTCGTCCGATCCGAAGCATCCGGATACGTTTCTGATGCATTTCCCGCATGACCACCGGAGTAAATATTTCACCAGCTACCGCAATGGCGATTGGAAACTGGTTTATCACTATTTCCCGGAAATGAATAAGCAATCGGGTCATTATGAATTGTTTAATCTGAAGCAGGATTTGAGTGAATCCAGGAATCTGGCGAATCAGAATCCGGAAAAGCTGCAGATGATGTTTAAAGCCATGGTGGCCCAGCTGGATGCCGAGGGGGCTTTGTATCCGGTGGATGCCGATGGCCATGAGCTGCGCCCGATTGCTCCGTAAGGTATGAATTTTAGAAATCGAGAGAACGTTAAATGAAAAATATGAATATGAAATGGCTGCGTGTGGCGGGCTTGCTGCTGATCGTTATGAGCGGCAGTGCAGCAGCACAACCGGATGTGTTGAGCCGTTACAGCGGGGAGACGGTTTCGTTGAACGGCAAGTGGGAGCTGACGCTTGCCCCGGATGAGGCGCTGGGGAATCAGCCGGCTTATACGGTGCTGGATTTTAATGATTCCGTAAAATTGCCGGGAACCCTGACTGAGAATAAAAAGGGGATCCGAAATACGAACCGCGATGAACAGAACCATTTGTCGCGGGAATTTATGTTTGAGGGAACGGCGTGGTATAAGCGACTGATTCACATTCCCAGGGATTGGAAAAATCGGCGGATCGTTCTGCGTCTGGAGCGCACGCGTAAAACGGCGGTTTGGCTGGATGGAACGTTGTTGGGCATTGATCCTTCACTGAGCACTGCACATGTGATTGACCTCGGGGATGTTTCTCCGGGGAAGCATGAGCTGGTTGTTGCTGTTGATAATGTCATGGATGGTTCTCCGAACGGCCGCTCTCATATGAATGTTGAAGACACTCAGACCAACTGGAACGGGATGCTCGGTAAACTGCAATTGGAAGCAACGCCGAAGGTTTGGATTGAGCGGGTGCGCGTGTTTCCAGACATTGGAACCCGGCAGGCTACGATGGAGCTGCTGCTGAAAAATAAACGCAATGGAAAACAGCGTGGGGAAATTCATATTGCCACCGAAAGTTTTAACAGTGCGCAAAAGGATGTTCCGCCAAGTGTTACGGTTCCGTTTGAATTCAATACGGAAACAACCACCGTGAAGGCTGTGGTTAAAATGGGCGAGGGTATGCTGCTCTGGGATGAATTTGATCCGGCGCTCTACCGCGCGATCATTACTCTAAAGCTGGTTGATGGGCAACAGCAGAAACTGGGCCGTACGTTCGGTATGCGCGATTTTACGCAAAACGGCTCCCAGTTTGTCATTAACGGAAAAACCACCTTCCTGCGCGGCAAGCACGATGCCTGCGTATTTCCGCTGACCGGTTATGCTCCGATGGAGGTGGAAGAATGGGTGCGGGTGCTGAAGATTGCAAAATCCTATGGCATCAACCACTACCGCTTTCACACGTGGTGCCCGCCCGAGGCGGCGTTGGCGGCGGCGGATCTTGTTGGCATTTATATGCAACCGGAACTGCCTTGTTGGGGGGTTCTGTGGGAACAGGAACGGAATCTTAAAATCACCGATGTAAATGCTGTGGCTTTCGGTTCTGAAAAAACCGGAAAAGGGCGCAGGTTTTCGCCGGATATGGTCACCGAGGCCGAAGCTTTTTTTCATGAGGAAGGCCGGCGTATTCTGGATCAGTATGGTGATCATGCATCGTTTGTGATGCTGGGGATCGGGAACGAATTAAAAGGCAATGTCACGGTCATGCAGCGGCTGGTGGACGGTTATCGCAAGGCTGATGATGATCGGCGTCTTTATACGCAGGGTTCCAACAATAATTTCCGCGATCCGAAAAAAGGTGCAACGGATGATTATTGGACCACCGTTCGCACTTCGACCAAAACGTGGAAGGAATATGACAACATTACCCGCACGTCCTATTCGGCTGCGGATCAGTTCGATTTCGGCCCGATCAACCATTTTCGTCCGTCCACCCGCGTTAATTTTTCCAAAGCGCTGGAAAATACCGACGTTCCGGTGATCGGGCACGAAACCGGACAGTACAGCTACTATCCGGATTACAACGAGCTTGAAAAGTATACGGGCGTAACCAAGCCGTGGAACCTCGAACTGGGGCAGAAGCTGCTGAAAGAAAAGGGCATGTATGACCAATGGCCGGAGTTCTTCAAGGCGGCCGGAATCTGGGCATCGATATTGTATTGCGAGGATATGGAATCCGGCATCCGTACGCCGGGCTTTGGCGGATTCCAGTTGCTGGATCTTCAGGACTTTCCGGGGCAGGGGACTGCGCTGGTTGGGCCGCTGAATGCATTCATGGAATCGAAGGGAACAATTACGCCTGAAAAATGGCGCGAATTTTCCGCACCCGTCACCCTGCTGGCCGGATTTGATATGTTCACTCTGACCGCGGGCGAAACCTTTACGGCCGATTTGAAGGTGGCCAACTATGGGCCGGCGGATGTGAATGGTATTCTTAAATGGAGGGTTCCAAACTTTGGAAAAGGATCGTTTGAGGTTCAGGCCGCACAGGGGGGAATTACCTCTGCCGGTCAAATTGATCTTAAGCTGCCGTTTGTTGAAAAAGCGGTGCGTACGAGCGTCGAGTTGGAGCTGAACGGCATGGTGAAATCATATCCGCTCTGGATCTATCCCCGGCCTGGAAAGCTGAATATTCCGGCGGATGTAACCGTGTCCCGCAAGCTGGATGAAGCAACGTTCCGGACCTTGGAAAACGGTGGGCGGGTGTTGTTGATTCCTGAACATGAAGCCATCAAGGAAAACAGTGTCGGCGGGCTTTTTATGACCGAATTCTGGTCGTTTACCATGTTTCGTAAAATTGCTCTGAACCGGGGCGTGGAACCTTCGGCCGGCACGCTGGGTCTGTTGATTGATGAAGATCATCCGGCCCTGACCGGATTCCCGACGGAGTTCCATAGCAACTGGCAGTGGTGGGCTCCGGTCAAAAATTCGCGCCCGATCATTCTGGACGATGCGCCGAAGGGCTATCGTCCGCTGGTCCAGAGCATCGACAATATGTGGCGCTCGCACAAATTGGGCACTTTATTTGAGTTCAAGGTGGGCCAGGGCCGCGTGCTGGTTAGCGCCATCGACCTGCCGGCGATTCAGGATACGGCGGAAGGGCATGCTCTTTATCAATCGTTACTGGACTATACGGGGTCGGATGCATTTAAGCCGGAAACTGCAATTACTGCTGATGCATTAGGGAAGCTGTTGGGCAAATAAACTGAAGTGCAGGGAAAATCAGAACCGTGTGGTATGGATTCTCTGTGCCACACGTATTTCAGATTTTATGCTGAACGTTTTGTGCTGAATGGAAGGGCCGGAGCAAGGGACCAGAGGGTATGAGAGGGCAGAGTGTCATATGTGGGCTGATGCTGGGGGCAAGTGTCATGGCGCCGGCCGCAGACGAGGTGTCTGAAAAGTTACAGTGGCTGTTGCCGAGGTTGAATATACCGGAAGTCGAGTCGGTTGAAGATCCGACTGAGCAGGCGGTCCGCCTCTTGAATTATTATAAAAACCGGACTTCGGTTACTCCGCCCGTTTCGACGGAATGGAGTACGGATATGCTTTCGGATAAAGATCTGAATTATGCGAATGACGCACTGAAGCATATTTTCGTGGGGCAACCCGCTTATGATTCCTATTTCTGCGGGGATGACATTAACTGGGCTTCCAGACCGGTTCCTGACAATGAGTGGGTCTGGCAATTGAACCGGATGTATTTCTGGAACGCGATGGGCAGGGTATATGCGGCGACCCGGGATGAGAAATATGCTGATGAGTGGACCCGGCAGCTGGTGCACTGGGTCAATAATAATCCGCGTGACGAGGAGCATGCCTATGCCTGGAGATCGATCGAAGCGGGCAAACGCGGACAGAGCTGGAGTTCGCTTTATTTTCAGTTTATTCAATCACCGCATTTTGATGAAGAAACCCTGGTCTGCTTTTTAAGCAGCTTGCATGACCATGCCGATTTTCTGATGAAGAAATACCGGGCGGGCAGCAACTGGGCGCTGATGGAGGCGGAAGGATTGGCTTTTATCGCAATCCTTTTTCCGGAATTCAAGCGGGCAGAGCAGTGGCGTGCGGAAGCCATTCGCCGTTTTAATCAGGAAATTGAAGGGCAGGTTTATCCGGACGGACATCAGCGGGAGTTGGCAATGGGCTATCACGTCGGGAGCATCAACTGGTTTTTCCGCACGTGGCGTCTGGCGAAACGGAACGGTTTGGAAGACGAGTTTTCGACATCCTATATGAACCGGATTGAGCGGATGTGCGAAGTGCCGATGAAGCTCTGTCTGCCGGATGGAACGAATGCGCAGTTTGGTGATGCATGGGCCGGAACGCCGGGGCAGTATGCCGGACGGTTTAAGGAGTGGTCCCAAATGTTCGGGCGGGCTGATTTCCTGTATATGGCCACAGCCGGTAAAGAGGGGCGTGCGCCGGACAAAACGGCTTTTGCTCTGCCGGACAGCGGGCTCTATTCCATGCGCAGCGGCTGGGATTCTGATGCGTTGGGCCTGGTTTTAAAGTGCGGTCCCGATGGCGGGAGTCATTGTCAGCGTGATAACGGCACGTTTACACTGGCGGCCGGAGGGCGCACTCTGATGCCGGACTCCGGCAGTTACATGTATAATTCAGATAAAGAGGGACGCGCCTGGTTCCGCCAGACAAAGGTGCATCAGACACTGACGCTGAATGGGCAGAATATTGACTATGCGCCGAAACTGCTGAAATGGGAGCCGGGTGAGGGGCAGGACATTCTGGTGGTGGAAAACAAAAGCTATCCGAACCTGACGCATCGGCGGGCGGTCATCTTTGTCGATAAACGCTATTTTGTGATTGTCGATGAGGCGATCGGCCCGGCAACCGGAAACGTTGAAATTCATTTTCAGCTGGCTCCGGGCGGTGCGGTGTTCGATACGGCCGGTTTGTCGGTGAACTCCGATTTCAAGGATGGCTGGAACGTTCTGGTGAAAGCGCATCCGCAGAAAGGTTTGGTGCTTGCAGAAGAGGAGGGGCAGGTTTCCTTTGTTTATGCTCGAAAAGAGAAACGGCCGGCTTTTTGTTATCGTTTGAAGAAGGAAGACGATCGGTCGGTTCGTTTGGTTACCCTTGTTGTTCCATACGAAAATGAGGAACCGGAAGTGTCGGTTCGGCGGTTGGATGTTTCCGCTGCCGGAAACGGGGAACTGATGCTGGAGTTGAACGAAGGCGGGAAAACCAAAAACGTCGGGTTGCGGCTGTAGTTTTTCTGAGATCGGGTGGGTGAAACGCGGGAATTGGATCGTGAAAAACTGTTTTCATGAATCCTGATCCGACAAGCCGTCTTCAGGAAAAATACCCCTCTATGGACAGGATTACAGGCTGCAGCCGGTTTTTAACGACCGGCCGGATTATGCAGAGGTCAATTGGCTTCAAATGACCGGGAGGCCATGAAAAGGTGCGACTGAAATGTTCTGTGGTTGCCGCAGTGCGGGGACAACATTTTTCATACTTTGCGAATACCGCGAAGTCTCTGTTTCAATCTGTTTTTTTTTACTGAGGCTGCAAGGGGAGGCGGAGTGTCAGCAGCCGCTGAACCGCGGATTCGCCGGGGGTGCACTATAATATATTGTAGTTTCTGCGCCGCCGGGACTACAGGTTGTATGTTTTGCTAATATCGCGCGGACCCTGTTTAAATGTAGCTGTTAAAAGAAGGCTTACGGGATGGATAACCACACGTGCGATCCCGTTTCGAGGATGCAGACTATGGACACCAAGTGACCTTGAGTCATTCGTGGCAAACCTTCTTTTTAAGTTATAAAATAAAAGAGGTTGAGGCTGTGAATATTAAAATTATCGGTATTGGGATCAGTGTTTTATGCGCAAACTGGTCTTTTGCAACGTTGCTCGTAAACGGGAATATGTCATCGAACGATTATGCAACCGGGGGAAATAATATATCCTTTCAGGATGTTGACCAGGGCTGGGCGGTTAAATCAAAAAGCAATCTGGATTTTGATGCAAATCCCGGGAAAATGACCTGGGTCGGTCCCACAGCGACGTTGCTTGAGGATGCATTGAGTCAGGTCTGTTCCGTAGGTAATGCTTCGGGAGATACATTGACACTTTCATTCGACTGGACGGCGGGATCGGGGGCGACCTCCACCAATGTCTCTCTGGAATACCAGGTCGTTGCCTGGACTACAAACTCCGTTCCCGGAGCAACGGATGTCATGATGAATAATATTAATGGCAACACCAAAAAGGTAACCGCTGTGGGGGGAGGGAACGTTTATGATCTGTTGAATGACGGGGTGTCGAGTTCGGGGACTTCAACATTCAGCTTTGATACCTTCGATGGAATTGCAGGTTCGAATGTGTCTGCGTCGATCGTTATCGATCTCAGTGATGATAGCGTCACCAATATAAACGATTATGATTTTATCGGTGTCCGTTTTCATATCGCAGGCGATAATTCTGACCTGAGTGCTACAAACAGTACACTTGATAATGTAGAACTTACCGTTTCAGGCCCAACCAATACGTTGTTTCCACCCCGAACCGGGTTCTATACCGATTATATCGATCTCGTGAGCGACACGGTGGATCTGGTGGCGGACTACGGGGCCGACGGTTCCGATGGCAACGATGATTCTGCCGCGCTGCAAGCGGCCATTGATGACATGACCCTGTTGCCGAGGGGCGGGAAAATTATCATCCCGAGCGGAACCTTCTACTTTATGGGGGTATTTCTTAAAAACAATGTCCATCTGGAAGTGGACCCGGAGGCCACGTTGATCTATCAGGATCCATCATCCGGCGGAACCATGTTCAGTATGGGGCTGTCCGGAAAAAATGAAGAAGCTCTGGTGGTCATATCAAACGTCAGTATGCGGGCTTCTTCCGGTCGGTATACTGTGGATATGACTGAAGTGGCACCTAATCCAACGACCAAGGCGGCATTTGTTAACTGTAAGAATGTCAGCAATTTCATGGTGGCCGACGCTAATATTAAAGAAAACTATACGAGACTGTCCTCGATCACCCTGAATCTGGCCTCGCACAACGGGGAATACTTTCGGCCCCGCAACGGTCTGGTCAAAAATATCGATAATCAGCAAGGTCACTTTGGATACGGGCTTGTTCAATGTCAGGTGGGATACAACATTATGTTCACGAATCTGACAGGAACGGGCGGGGTGATACTTCGACTTGAATCAGGAGCTGATGAGGTTGCCGCCGCGCCGCAGTCCGTTAATATCGATCAGATTTTTGCCCGGGATATTTCCGTCACCAACGGACACTATGCCCTTATGATGGGGCCGCATACGCGGGAGAATGGTCATGTGGATGCAGATGGAATCTATGCGGTTGGTTCGTTAAGAGCGGTTACCTGCGGCGGAGGATATGCCACGGATGAAGAAACTGCACTGGGTCAGACCCCCGGACATTTTGCGGATTCTTCGATTGTCAGAAATGTGCATGCGGTATATGGAGCGACAACCGCGCAGCATAAAACAAAGAATTTTCATGCTGTTCCCTGTCAGCTCAGGGACAACATTTCGACCAATCCGTTCCCGTATGACACTATCGCGCAGGAAATCTATCCGGGACCGTCCATTGCGGCCGCCCGAAACTCGGACCCGGATATTACCTTCACGAATGTGACCCAATCCGGTTTCGAGTATCAGCCCACGGCACTGATGTCCGGCGAACCGTGGGAAGAGCTGCTCGCTAAAAAAGCGGATCTCTACAGTGGCTGCAATGCGATTCCGGTGGATGGGGTGACCCTTTCTCAGACCGGTTTGAGTGTGTATGTGGCAACACGTGCGACGCTCAGTGCCACCGTTTCTCCGGCCAATGCAACGGACCAAACGGTGAATTGGATCTCAGACGATCCGGAGGTGGCGATCGTCAGTGAAGACGGGGTGGTCACCGGTGTCGGTCCGGGGACTTGCACGATCACGGCGCGTTCCGTTGACTGGGGCTGGTTTGATACCTGTTCCGTTACGGTTTCCGGAGGCGGGGGCGGCAGCTGGGCCCAGGTTTCGAGCAATGACTTTGAATCCGGGTGGGGCGACTGGGTTTCCGGAGGCGCTGATGCCATGATGTACACCAACATTCCGCTCTCTGCTGAAACGTATTATGCATGGGCTGACCAGTGCGTAAACCTGCGGGACGATACAGCCTCATCGCATGTTCTGCTGAACAACCGTCTGGATGTAACCGGGTACAGTGATTTGCGCGTCGATCTGTCGCTTGTATCGCTTGGATTCACCTCAGGAGAAGCGCTTTACCTTGATTTCAGTCATGACGGAGGAACCAATTGGACCGAAGCCGGAGCCTTTGTTCATGGAGCCGACTTCAACAACAATATACGTGAAGAACTGAGATTTTCTGTTAACAGCGGAACCTTCGGTTTTACGGATGATGTAAAGCTGCGTCTCCGCAGCGGCGGGGCTGATTCGACTCATCAGCTCTATATTGATAATGTGACGGTTTCCGGCAAAGACGGCTCCTGGATCGAACTGCTCGATGATGACTTTAAATCGGGTTTCGGAAACTGGGTTTCCGGAGGGGAAGATGCAACCCTCTATGAAAATATTGTGGCAACGTATCATGCGGTCGATTCGAAGTGCATCAATCTCCAGGATAATACTTCGACGTCGCATATGCGCCTTTCAAATCCGCTGAACCTGACGCATGCCGCAGCTCTGAAACTGGATTTTTTAATGCAGTCTTCCGGGTTTGGAAAATCTCATGAGCTGCTGGTGGAATTCAGCGATGACGACGGAATAACGTGGACCGCGGCGAAAAACTATCTGTATGATTTTGAATTCGAAAACGGGGAGCGAGAAGCATTTTCCCTTATTCTTGATGATGAGAACTTCAACTTTACATCCAATGCCAACATTCGGATTCGCTGTAACGCGGCGAATGATAATGATGACGTGTACGTAGACCATGTGGTTATCTCAACATTTACCCCGTCCGGCTGGGGACAATATCTCCACGACCATGGTCTGAGTGGTTTATCCACCAATGACACCGATAATGACGGTGCATCCGATATCTACGAATATGCCCTCGGCGGAAATCCGACGAACGATACGGATACGGGTACGGCTCCATCTGTCATCTATCATCCGGACAACACCGTCAGCTATTCTCATCTTGAAGTCACCGGCAGTAATCCCGGCATCACTTACATCAGCGAATGGACGGACGATCTGGTAACAGGGGGGTGGAGCAACTCGTGGGATGCCGTAAACAGTACGGATTCAGCCGATCCCGATTACCGTCGAATCGAACGGGAAATCGATGGCGATTCCCATGAACACCTGTTTTTTCGGCTGCAGATTGCTCAACCGTAGGCCGAAAACCGGAAAAATCTGTATTCTCCGTCCGTGCGAAAAAGGCGGGGAGCCCTTCCAGGGACTGGAAAAGCAGTCAGGAGGTTTGGGGAATACGGTGCCCAGTATTCCGGGAGTACGATATCCGCATACTATTTTGGAGGAATAGCAGTACAGATTGTGTCGCTGTCGGCGTCCCTTAGAGAACTTATAGAGTGCAGTTTCACTGAGATATTGGTTGATGTGCCGCAAGGTCAGAGAGAAAAACATGTGTTACAAAAAAAGGCTCAGCGCAAAATTCCTGTATGCGATTTGTATAATGAGTATGGCGGGAGCGGTGCTGGGTGCGGAATCGCCGGAAGATACCGCTCGGTTAAAGATTAAAAATCTGCAGACGCTCATTAACGCGGCAGAGAAAAAGGGTATTGATGTACAGCAGGAAGAAATGACTGTGCGGACGGCAGAGGTGTTTTTAAAATACGCCGACTGGGACGAAGCTCATATTGAAGAAAACGCCGGCTACTTTAAAGACTTCCGGATCTATAAAGACAATGCGCAGCAGCTTGCGGAAGAACTGCCCGATTTTGAGCGGAACGATGTTATCAAAATGCTCGATGAATCCGGTGTTTACCTGCAACAGCTGATTCGAGGCCGGGCTGTTCGCAAACCGTCTCCCCGAATTGACTGGGCCGGTGTGACTCACGATGGCGACCAGCTGATGTTTAAACAACGTCCGGTTTTTCTGGCTGATTATACGTGGAAGCCTGATCTGCCGGAGCTGAATGAATTTTTCGGTCAGCAGGACGGATTTTACATCAGCCCAACGCAGATTACTGACGAGAGCGGAGCAATCAACCCATCCATTCTGAAAGAGCTGAAGAGTAAGTCGGACGGGAAGCCGGGCTTTATCTTTATCAATCATGGGGCTCTCCCGAAATGGGTGACAAAAAAATACGGGGAAGCCTTCACTCAGTTCGAGGGCGCTCCTTTTCACGCGTATGATATCGATCATCCCGGTGCGCGGGACATGATATCAATGCTGTTGAAAGGCACTGTTCCGAGCATGGCCGGAAAAAAATATACCGAGCTGGGCTATATGCTGTGTAATGAGCCGCGCTGGATCACTTATAAAAACGGCGGAAAGAAAGTTTTTTATACGGGCGGCGTTTCCGACTACACAAAGAAAAAGTTTAAGGTCTGGCTGAAGAAAAAGCATGGTTCAATTGCCGGGCTGAACCGGCATTGGAAAACGTCTTTTTCCGGATTTGATCAGGTGCAGCTTGATATTCCAATCGATATTTCAATGGTGGGCACCGCGCAATGGTACGACTGGAATGCATTTAATGATGACCGCGTACTGGAGTGGTTCCAGTTCATGAAAGCAGAGCTGCGCAAAAATGATCCGGCGGCCAAAGTACACCTTAAAATCATGCCGTCCTTTTTTACCGACAACGATCCCTGCACCGGCATTGATTTAGAGGCGCTCACGGAGATGAGCGAAATCATCGGGAACGACTGTGCCGCTCAATACAACAATCTTCGGGAAACCGCTGAATGGGAAGAACACTATGCCTTCGGGTGGCGCGAACTTTACATGGCGTATGATTTTCTGAAGTCGGTGAATCCCGGACAGATTGTGTACAACACGGAGAGTCACCTGCTCTCCACCGGATACTCCAGAGATCTCTACATGGATCCCGCTTATGCCCGGGCAGTGACCTGGGCGGCACATACGCTGGGCCTGAGTGCTTCCCAGATCTGGTTCTGGCCCCGCCGGGAAGACGGATCTATTCGGAAGCGGGTAGGGAAAGGCTATCCGGGGTCAAATAATCAGCAGCCGCGCGTAACGCAGGCCATCCACAGCACTATGATGGACCTGAATGCCTACAGCGAAGAGATTATCGCTATGCAGCGGCAGCGGAAACCGCTTCGTATTTTTTATTCTAAAACTGCTGCCATCCAGCAGCGGGATTATATGGATAGAATTTTTGACCTGTATGAATCCCTGAACTTCAGCGGAGTCTCACTGGGGTTTGCCACGAAAAATATTATTACACGGCATGACAACCGCAGCTGGGAGGCCATTCTGGTGCACCAATCAGAACGGGTAACGTTGGCAGAGCACGCAGCATTGCAGCGTTATCTCGATCATGGCGGAACCGTGATTCTGGGTCCGAACAGCCTTAAAAGTAATGAATATGGAGAGGTTCTTCCGTCCCTGATTCCCGGCAATGGAGTCTTGCTGCAGGTCGGTTCGCGGGCCGAGATTAAAGAGACCGCGTTGGGTTTACTGGCCGATCGCAATCAGCTGCCAGAAGTTGAGGTGATGGAAACCAATGAAAACGGGACCAAGGGGTGCACTTGGAAATGCATTAAAAACAGTTCCGGAAATATTGTGATTTCGTTGGTTAACCTGGGAAATACGGATGCCACGATTAACCTGCAGTTCAGGAAGGCCGACACGCAGTTTCGTTGTCGTGATCTGATCCATGGCACCTCCATCTCATCAGCGCCGGTTCTTAAACCCTATGAAGTGCTCTTCATGGAAATTCAGGTGGCTGCCGATCAGTAATACTCATTAAGAAATGAAAACGTTAAAGGGATAACACGGTTAAAATGGAACGGCTGATCGACTGGAAATATAATTTTCGTCGTTTCCCGGCAGGGCTGAACGGGACAGAACCGATTGGATATATCTTATGAAACACAGGAGATGTTTAATGAAAAACGAGATTCTTACACTATGTGTACTTGTCGCAGCCGGAACGGCTGTTGCACAGCAACAGGGCATTATCAACAATGCGGAAAGTAAAAATGTTAAATTAAAAAGTGTCAATTTAGGCGACTGCCAATGGACCGAAGGGTTCTGGGCCGATAAGTTTAAGCTCTGCGAAGAAGTTATGGTTCCGCATATGGGCAGTCTGCTGAAAGGGGATGTCGGATTTGCCTATGACAATTTCAAGGCGGCCGCCGGTCTTAAAGAGGGTAAACATCGCGGCATGAAGTGGCATGATGGCGATTTCTATAAATGGATGGAAGCATCCATGTATGTCTATGCCATCAATAAAGATCCAGAGATTCTCGCTGAGCTCGATGAAATCATCGATGTGATCGGAAAAGCGCAGGCGGACGACGGATATCTTTCGACACAGACGCAGCTCACCATGGAGACAAAAGGGAAACAGGAGCGGTGGAGCAACCGGCAGCTGCATGAATTGTACAACTCGGGCCATCTGCTGACCAGTGCCTGTATTCATCACCGCGTTACCGGAAAAACCAATTTTCTGGACATCGCGATCAAGCATGCCGACTATCTCTGCAAAACCTTCATGCCTTGTCCGAAAGAGCTGGAACGCTTCGGTTTCAATCAGACTCAGATTATGGGATTGGCGGAGCTGTATCGTGAGACCGGAAATAAACAATATCTGACCCTCGCCGAGCAGTTCATCAACCGCCGCGGGACGTCGGGTATGGAACCTGCGCCGTTCGCGAATTACAAAAATATTGGCGATATGGTTCAGGAGCGCACGGCATTACGCAAAGCCAAGGAGGCCGCCGGTCATGCTGTGCTGGCGCTGTATTATTATGCCGGTGCTGCGGATGTTTATGCGGAAACCGGGGAACAGGCATTGATCGATGCGCTCGACCGTATGTGGGACAGTGTCGTGAATCATAAAATGTATGTCACCGGCGCCTGCGGTCAGGCCCATCATGGTGTTTCTTCGAAAGGCGACATGGTTCACGAGGCCTTTATTCAGGATTATATGATGCCAAATACGACGGCTTATAATGAAACCTGTGCGAATATCTGCAATGCCATGTTCAGCTATCGCATGCTCGGCATTCATGGGGAATCCAAATATGCCGACATCATGGAACTGGTGCTTTTCAACTCGGCGCTGTCCGGAATAAGTCTGGAGGGTACGCACTATTTCTATACTAATCCGCTGCGCCGGACATCAGATGATAAAATGGGGATAACGGATTATGAAGAGCGTGTGCCGTATATTCCGTGTTTCTGCTGTCCGCCGAACCTTGTTCGTACCATCGCTAAAGTGTCCGGTTGGGCCTACAGTCTCGCGCCGAACGGGATTGCAGTGAACCTGTATGGCGGAAATAAGCTGGACACGAAACTGATCGACGGATCAACCCTGAAGCTTACACAGGATTCTCGCTATCCGTGGGACGGAGACGTCGTCATCACCGTCGAAGCCTGTAAAACAGCCCCGTTCGATATCATGATTCGTATTCCGGACTGGGCGGAGGGATCGACTCTTCTGGTGAACGGGAAAAAGACCGATGCTGAAGTGAAGACGGGAACGTATGCGGTGATTAACCGGGCCTGGTCGGCTGGTGATGTCATTACACTGAGTATGCCGTTGGAAGCCAAATTGCTGGTGGGGAATCCGAAGATTGAGGAAACCCGCAACCAGGCCGCAGTTAAACGCGGTCCGGTCGTTTACTGTATGGAAACTCCGGATCTGCCGGAAGGCGCCTCCATTCTGGATGTATACCTGCCTTCCAATATTAAGTTGAAGCCGTCGCACGATGAGAGACTGAGTGACAATGCGACAACACTCCGCGGCACCGTTATGCTGTATGATGATCAGCAGGAGGAGATGTACCGTACGCTTGAGCGCAAGCCGAAGATGAAAAAAATCAAGACACAGTTTGTCCCGTATTATGCCTGGAGCAACCGAGGAAAAGCGGAAATGAGTGTCTGGCTGCCGCTCATCTGGGAGTAATTTTCCGAAGCACCCGGAAGGGTGCTTCTCTCTTTCTTTTTAAAAGGTAAACATGAAGATGAAATTATCAGTGATCAATGCCGTTGCCGTCATCGCGAGTTGGGCCGGCGCTTCGGAAATCTGGAGGGACCCGACGGTCTTTCGGGTTAATAAAGAAAAGGCGCATGCCGAATTTACGGTCTATGCCAATCGGGCCGATGCCCTGAAGCCTCTGGATCTTTCCAATCCCTGGAACAGTGAATTCTATCGCAGTCTGAATGGGGAATGGGATTTTAACTGGTACAAACAGGTCGATGCGGTTCCGAAGGGCTGGAACCAGCCTGAAGCTTCGCTGAAAGACTGGACCTCTATTCCGGTCCCCGGCACCTGGCAGCGTGCGGGCTTTGATCGATTTTATTATCTTAATATCTTCATTCCCTTTGAGTTCGACTGGTCAACCGGAGAGCGTGCCCCCGGCTTCCGCGATGACGAAATTGAGCAGTCTAAAGCAGCCGGATTTATTCCGGATGATGCCCAGCGCGTCGGGGTTTACCGGAAATGGGTGGAATTGTCCGAAGAGGATCTGGAGCGCCGCGTGCTTCTGCGTATCGGCGCGGTTGAAGCGGGGGTTCAGCTTTATGTAAACGGAGCGGTTGTCGGGTACAGCCAGGACAGCCTGACTCCGGCTGAATTCGATATTTCCAACTGGGTCAAGCCCGGCAGGAATCTAATTGCCCTCAAGGTGTTCCGCTGGACGGACGGAAGTTATATGGAGGTGCAGGATATGATCCGCTTTGCGGGAATTTATCGTGATGTCTTCCTTAAATTCGAGCCGAAGCAGCGTATTCACGATATTCAATTTACCGGCACACCCGATGCCTCGCTTAAAAAAATACATGCTGATTATGCGGTGGATGTTTTCAATGATTCCGCAACAGAAATCAAGAAAGCCCGGCTGCGCTTCGAACTGTTGGAAAACGGTTCGGCTGAACCGGTCAGAACATGGTCTGAAAAAATTGCAGTTCTTCCGGCGAACGGCCGTGTTACGGTCTCCGGCGATCTGACTTTGAAAAAAATGAAGCTTTGGAGTCCGGACCTGCCGAATCTTTACACCCTGCTGGTTTCTCTGGAAGCCGATGGCGTCACCGAGCAGATTGCGCGGATTGATACCGGTTTCCGCCGCTTTGAAAATATTAACGGAAACCTGCACCTGAATGGTAAACGTTTTCATATCCGCGGTGTAAACCGGCACGACCATCATCCGAAATACGGACGTCATGTTCCGTTGGCGAATATGATTCGCGATATTGAACTGATGAAGCAGCATAACATCAATACCGTGCGCACGTCGCATTATCCGAACGATGAACGCTGGTATTATCTCTGCAATCGGTACGGGATTGCCCTGATTGATGAAGCGAATGTGGAATCGCATGCATTTGCCGATGTTCCGGGCAACCGCCCGCAGTGGACTGCGGCTGCAGTCGACCGGGTTGAAAATATGATTGAGCGCGATAAAAACAATCCGTCCGTTCTGATCTGGTCGCTGGGTAATGAACAGGGGTGGGGCTGGACCGCCGCGTTCGAGGCACAGTATAACCGTGCCAAAGAACTGGATCCGGGCCGTCTGGTGATGTGCGATCGAGCGAACCGGCAGGATCCTAAAAATCCGCAGTTTAACAGTGAGCCGATTCTTGAAAAACCGGACACCGTTACTCCGATGTATCGTGCGATCAGCAATATGGAAAAATATCTCGCCAACCGTGATGTTGATCAGCGTCCGTTCTTCATGTGCGAATATCGTCACGCCATGGGCAATTCGGTCGGGGCACTGAAAGAAGTGTGGGATATGGTTTATGCCAATGAAACAAACGGCCTGAACGGCGGATGTATTTGGGACTGGATCGACCAAGGGGTTGAGGCCCGCGCCGCAGATGGGACCGTTTATTATCAGTACGGCGGAGACTGGGGCGATAAGAAATCGTTCAAGAATTTCTCCCTGAACGGCCTGATTCTTGCGGATCAAAGCTGGACACCGAAACTTGAAGAAGTGAAAAAATGCTACGAACCGTTTGCTGTGAAAGCTGTTTCGCCGGACGAGGGAAGTTTTACGGTGTTGAACCGTTTGAATCAGCAGAATCTCAACCATTTTATGCTGAAATGGGAAGTGCGTGAAAACGGTATCGTGGTCGAATCCGGGGAGATGGATGCTCCGGATGCAGCTCCGCGGGAAACCGGCGAGTTCTCAATTCCTTTTACGGCGGATAAACTCAACGCCGGAAAAGAAAATATCCTGCGTATATCGTTTCACTTGAAGAGCGATATGCGCTGGGCGAAGAAAGGCCATGAGATCTGTTTTTCTGAATTCACATTGCCGGGAACCCGCCGTTTTTCAGTGCAGAAGACGGGGCCGAAACCGACGGTACAGAAAACGGCGGAATCCATTACTGTGACGGCCGCAAACGGTACATCGATTGCTTTCGATACCGTGAGTGGAATGGTGACTTCGCTAAAAGCGGGGAAGACGGAATTGCTGGCGGCCACACCGCGTGAGCGTCTGTTTGATCATACACAGGCCTGGATTGATAATCTGACTTACCGCAACAAAAAAGGACAGCCGCCGCGGCTGGATGCCTATTGGAAACAGGATCTGGAACATATCGCACGTCAGGGCAAAGCGAAGATTCATGTTACGGAAGAAAACGGTACGGTTGTGGTCCGTATTGAGAATACCTTTATGAGTAAGAAAAAGGCCGGGTTCGAAGAGCGCCAAACGTGGACCGTTTATGGTTCCGGTGCTATTGAGCTGGCGGAATCCGTGAACGCATCGGGCAAACTCCCGCCGGACACATGGGTGGCCCGTATCGGACTGCGCATGCCGTTGCGTCCATCGCTGACTCAACTCGAATATTATGGTCTCGGACCGCACGGAAACTATCCGGACCGCTCCTATGGCGCGTGGACCGGAATTCATACATCGACTGTGATGGACCACTATATTCCGTATCCGAAACCGCAGGATCACGGCAACCGTGAGCAGGTACGCTGGATGGTGTTGGCGGACGCGGCAGGTAACGGCCTCAAAGTACTGGCACCTCAGCCGCTTTCGATGAGTGCTCTGCCTTATACGCAGGACGAACTGTCTGCGGCCAAGCACACGGTTGAGCTGCCGAAAAAGCCCACCACGACGGAGCTTCGTATTGCCGCCAAAGTATCCGGTATCGGTAACGGTTCCTGTGGTCCGCTTACGGATGAGGAATACCGAACGACTGCGGAACCAACGGAATATCGTGTGTTTTTTGTTCCGTTTGAAAAATAGCTGATCAGGATGAAGCGTATAATTGCGGCAGAAAGCCGGACCATGCCCGCCCTTGATTTTATGAAGGGCGGAATGGTTGCAATGTTCCGTAACGGGATAAGCAGGATGCTTGCGGTTTACGGATTTAACAGATAAAAATGACATCGAAACCAAGAGGGGTTTTCAGTGCGGATGCACATCTGAAAATCTCTCTTTGAGAGGGACGTGATAGATATGAATAGACGAGATATGTTTAAATCGAGCGCAGTCGCGGCCAGTATGGTTCCCATCATTGGAAAAGCCTCGGAGGACTCGGGCAACCCGGAAGAGCGGACAACTGACAATTGGTTCCAGGTTGGAACAGGACAGCGTGGTCTGCCGGATCGCAAAGAAACGCTGACGTTTGATGTCGCTGTGCTTGGCGGCGGGATTGCGGGGATCTGTGCTGCGGTTTCCGCTGCGCGTAACGGCGCTAAAACTGTACTGGTGCAGGACCGCCCGGTGCTTGGCGGGAATGCTTCAAGCGAAATGCGGGTGCATCTCAACGGGGTCACACACCTGAAGCCCGATAATAGGGCGGAGCGTGAAACGGGCGTTATTGAAGAACTGCTGCTTCATAACCGTTTTAACAATAAACAGGAATCCTGGCCGGTTTGGGATCATCTGCTGTATGACTTTGTCATCAGTGAACCGAATCTTGAGCTGATCCTGAATACGCAGGCGACCGAAGCGGTTATGAACGGGAGCACTATTGTTGCGGCAAAATGCTGGCAGCTGACCACTGAAACCCAAATCACGATCCGCGCAGCACAGTTTATCGATTGTTCCGGGGATGGTTTGCTGGCCGCCACCGCAGGCGCGCTCTATCGATCCGGCCGCGAAGGAAAGAAGGAGTTCGGTGAAAGGTATGCGCCCGATGAGCCGGATGGATGGCAGATGGGGGCCACTCTGTTGATGCATTCTGAGGATATGGGGAAGCCGATGCCTTTTCAGGCACCCTCCTGGGCCATCCCTTACGAAGCGGAAAAATCGCATCCGAAACGTAAATTTAAAGGTTTTCAGAACGGCATCTGGTGGATGGAAGTCGGCAGCGACGGGGACATTATCGGTGAACAGGAAGAGATCCGGCATAAGCTGATGTGCTACGCCTACGGCGTCTGGGACTACATTAAAAACTCCGGTAAGGTGCCGGAAGCCGAAAACCATGCGCTGACCTGGGTTCAGTCGCTTCCGGGTAAACGGGAATCACGCCGTTTTATCGGTGACTATATTCTGCATGAAGGTGATCTGCTCAATCATACTCATTTTGAAGATGCAGTAGGATACGGCGGGTGGTCGCTGGATGAACATAATCCGGGCGGAATTGAAAACTTAAAAGAGCCCCCGAGTTATTTTCACGAGCATTTTCACAAGGTGTATGAGATTCCTTACCGCAGTCTCTATTCCAAAAATATCACCAATCTTTCGTTTGCGGGACGGAATATCAGCCAAACACATATTGCGCTTTCATCCACCCGCCTGATGGCCACCTGTGCAACCATGGGCATGGCGGTTGGAACTGCTGCAGCGCTGTGTATTCAGAAAAAATGCAATCCACGTGATATTGCAACCCGCCATATCAACGAGCTGCAGGAACAGCTGTTGCGCGATGATGCCTTTATTCCACACCGTCCGGCTAACGATTCCCGCGATCTGGCCCGTAAAGCAGATCTGATTGCGGCATCCTCCTCGGTGTCCGGCGATGCAAAACTGTTGACTGACGGATGGTCTCGCGACTTTGAAGGGGTTGAGCACGGCTGGGAATCGCACGGACTGCCTGCCGAAGTGCTCTTGGAGTGGGAAGAACCGGTTACGCTGTCGAGGGTGGAGATCAAATGCGACACGAATGTAAAACGCAATATCATGATGCGTAAGGATTCCATGGTGAGTAAGAACTTCTGGAACGATGTGCCGGTTGAATTACTGAAATCGCTGGATGTGGAAGCGCGTGTGAACGGGCAGTGGGTGAGCGTCGGAAGCAATGATGATAACCGGAAACGTTTAATCAAATTTAATTTCGACCCGATTCGTACATCCGGCATCCGAATCAACCTTAAAGAAACCTACGGTGCTGTTAATGCCAAACTGTTCGAAGTCCGGTGTTATGAGACGTAAATGAAAAGAGTAGGGACTTCATTAGCTGCTGTTATCCTGGTTGTTTATTCCGCTTTATCCAGCCAGGAAGCGGCTGATGCAGTCTTTTGGCAGAAACCGGTATCGGAGATTGGTCTTCTTGAGATACCTGCAGTTTTAAAGCAATTCAATGAATCAGAAGTGCGGCTTAAAACTAAAATGGATCAACTGCCTCAGTTGACCGAGCAGCTCCAGTTAGAGGCGTATGGCTATCATGGCGGATATTTGCCGGCGCTGGATGAATGCCCTGAAAAGCCCCGGTGGACGATCGAGTTCAGCTTCTGGAAGCGTGTTTCTCTTACACAGGTTATCCTGGTTCCTGCGGTGGATCACCGTTTCGGTCAACTGGACAGCTATGGTTTTCCCCGCCGTTTTCGCGTGTTATCAGTTGCGCAGGATGGTCGCACTGAGGTGATTCAGGAATGGATGCATGAAGACTTCCCGGATCCCGGACGCTTTCCGCTGGTCATTGATATTCCGGCTGAAAGAGTGAATAAAATCCGTATTGAAGTTTTCCGGGGAGCTGCCGACGGAGGCCGGGAGGTTTTCGCTCTGGATGAATTTTTCGGTGTCAGAGGTGTGGGAACCCACAACTGTACTGTGAGGGCAAGTTCCAGTCTGGAGTCTCCGCCGTATTGGGGGCAAAAGTATCTGATTGATCAGCGAACCAGTCTGGGGCTTCCGCTCGATTTCAGGGGGAGGATGGACGCACGGTCTGAGCACAGCGATTTTTCGGCGGTTTTTGATGACGTGCCGGAAAGTGGCGGCGTGGTGGAACTCGATCTCGGTGAAAATCGAAAACTGGGGTGGGTGACTTTATATCCCGCCCAGCCGCCTGAAGGAATAATGATTCCCGGATATGGATTTCCCGGGAGCATTCGTCTGGAAGTGGTTCCCGAAACTGCAGCGGGCGAGCGAGCGGATCCCGTTGAGCCGAAAAGCAGTTGGGAGCCTGTTTTGCCGGGGAATAACATTGTGCATGTGCACGGGGCGGGCTGTACCGGAAGATGGATTCGCGTCTATGTTGATGACTTTCCGTTTCATGATAATAAACGGACGTTTGCTATGGGGGAGATCGTTGTTCATCGCGGGAAATATACCTATTCGGTTCAAGATATTAACCTTGAGGGATTTCCGGCCGGTGTTGAGAGCACCGGGCATCTGCTGGCCGATGGTTTTTCCGGCGGATATCCGTGCATGCAATTGCTGGATTGGATAGAAAAAGTTGAACTGCGCAACCGGCTTTCGCTGAACCTGAGAGAGCTTCATGCTTTCCGGAACGCCCTCGAGATGCGTTATCAAAATTTCTGGAAAAGAAGCATTTTCGGCCTGCTTTTACTGGTTACCGTTATTGGTGTGCTGAGTGCAATGACAGAGTTTTTACGGAGAAGGCGAAGTGCCAAACGGTTGCGGTTGCACATCAGCTCTGATCTGCATGACGACGTGGGGAGTACGCTCGGAAGTATTTCCATGACGGCGGAGCAACTGGAAAAAATGGAGTTGGGGGAGCCGGCCGGCGAAATCCTGCATGATCTTTCGCTGATGGCGAGGGAGGCGTGTGCCTCCTTGCGGGAGGTGATCTGGGTGTCGGATAAAACGCACACGCATCTGCCGGAGCTGATCCAGAAGCTGGTGGAGCGCGCAGAGCGTGTGCTCGACGGAATGAAACTGGATATCGATGTGCCGCCGGAAATTCCGAACCTTACGGTCTCATTAAATACGAAACGTCATTTCATTATGTTTTACAAAGAGGCGCTGCATAACTGTATGCGGCATGCGCAGGCCTCGGAGGTGAATATTCAAATCACAATTGATGAAGAAATGCTGCAGATTGGGATTTGTGATAATGGCTGCGGTTTTGATACTTCTGGTTCATTCAGCGGCTGGGGGTTGAACACCATGAAGAAACGGGCGAAAGAGCTGCACGGCAAAGTGGATATTGAGTCCCGGATCGGCGGAGGGACAAAGGTCATGATGAACATGCCGCTGAAGGCCTTGTCGAAGGAGCCGATACGGGCCTATAAAACGTCGAACTGATATGATTCCGATTAATCTATGGCTGGTTGAAGATGATGCGATATACCGGCGTACCCTTGTGCGTATGCTGGACAGTGAAGACGGGCTCCATTGTGAGCGGATTTTCCCATCATGCATCGAGTTGTTTGAAACCATCGCGCTTGAAAAGCATCCGGATCTGGTGCTGATGGATCTCGGTCTGCCGGAAATGAGCGGTGTAGACGGTATTCGTAAACTGGCCGAAACTGCTCCGGATGTGGCTGTTGTTGTGCTGACGGTTTTCAAAGAAAAAGAGAAAGTGATCGAAGCACTGGATGCGGGGGCCGCGGGGTATCTGCTGAAGACCTCAAAAAGTTCTGATATTGTCAACGGGCTGCGCGCTGTTTTCATGGGGGGATCTGTATTAAGCCCCCCGGTGGCCAAGCTGGTGTTGGAGGAACTGAGAAAGCCGGTGCCTTCTGAAACGTTTGGATTAACGGGGCGGGAAATTGAAGTGCTTGGTGAACTCGCCGAGGGACTGTCCGGCAAGGAAATCGCAGCAAAGCTGGATATCGGTATACGAACAGTGGAATTTCATCTGGGTAACATTTACCGCAAACTTCAGGTTCAATCACAAACCGGTGCCGTGGCGAAAGCGCTGCGTTCGGGGATCATTTAGTGTCGCCGCTTTCTAGCGGAAATCTTTTATTTCCCCGTAATATCCCCAGTAGAACGAGTTTGAACGATTTGATAGCCTTTACCAGTAGCTGGAATGGAACTGCAGTTTAATCTGTTTCAGCCTTATGAGCGATGAACTGATGCTGATCAGTCTTTGTTTGATAGATGAAGTCGGAAGCCTATTAAAGAAGGAGAGTGGAGATGAAGAAGTGGACCGCACTATGTTTAACATGGGTCGCCGCCGTAGGGGTTCAGGCCAATTTGTTCAAAACTGGATGGACAAATCATGGTTCAAATGAAATGAACTACGACCATCTTGATGTCGGATGGAATACGAAAACCACTTGGGATACCAATGCAACCGGTTTTGTGAATCTGGGGCCAACGGACAGTGCGACGGCTCAGTTTGGGCAGGTTTTCAGTGTGAATTCTTCTTCTGACACAGGCGATGTGGCGACGCTGAGCTTTGACTGGACGCCATCCGGTTCCCCCAATACAAACACGACACTGAAATATCAGTTGATCGGCTGGAATGAGGATAGTCCATTGCCGGCGGCAAGCAGCAACTTCTTCTATTCCATAAATTGGGGCGGAAGCAAAGTGGGAACATTGGGGGGGACCCATGAGCGGGTGGATCTGATCAATGGCGGTGCCGGAAGTACTGCTGACAATCAGAACATGACGATGAATACCGTTACTGCAGATGCAGGCATTACGCAGAATTATTCCATTACATTTAATGTTAAGAATGCGGTTGCCGGAATCTCCGACTTCAGTGACTACGAGTTTGTCGGTATCCGTTTCGGCATCGATGGCGCTGACAGTAATGCCGTGAACTCGGTTGTGGAAAACATCAGCCTCACGCTGTCGAATTCTCCGCCGATTTCAACCGTTGGCGGGCAGTTTATTAATACTTCATTCACCGGAGTAGACTATGTTGACGGGGATCTTGCGGGGCAGGATAACTGGGTGAACAATGCCAATGATGCTTCGGCTGCTTTTACCGTGAATACCGGGGGTAGTGGCTTTGCAGAAGGTTTGGCTGCGTCCGCAAAAACCAATGGCGCTTCGGTCTACTGGAGTGAAGCAAATGAAAATACCGCGGGCGCGACATGGAGCGGTTCGGTTAACTTTATTGTGGCGGCAACCAATGCTCCAACTGTGGCCCGGTCCGGGGATGGCGCGCTGATTGCCGATTTTAATGCATCAGATGATTACCCGCTCTTCAGCTGGGGGGTAAGTTCCGATGTGGCCGGTTCGGATCTGCTTGAAGCCCATCCGGTCAGTGGTTTCGCATATACAGATGATGCGCTGTTGAGAGCGTGGCTGGACGTGAGCAGCGGGGGGATCAGGTTTAACATTAACGGTCGGTTCTACAGCAGTGGCAATATACTCACCCTGTCTGGAAAAGATCTGAAATGGGCTCCGATGACGACCAATACCAACGAGACTCCGGACTTTGTGACTGAATTAATAGAATGTGACTGGATGATTCGTAAATCGACGGCCGCAAGCAGCTACAATGCTTCTCTTACAGTGACTGTGGGCACCAATGTCTATGAAGGGGTTGTTGAATATACCTACGATGATCCGGAAACGCTTTACAATGCTGAAGCCGCTAACTTTGTTATGCAGCATCTGGTTGATGCGGTTGATCTGCTGGATGTCTCTGTGGATGCGGTTTCGGTATCGCATACCAATGCAAGTCCGGTTCCGGTTTCGGCGCCGTATGATCTGGCGGCTACCACGGGGAACCTTGAGATCAATTTGAGCTGGTTGACCCGGGGTGGAGAAGAGAGTGGCGGATTCAATGTTTATCGTTCATCGACCGGCATAGAACCCGGAGATTTTACGCTGCTCACCAATCTCTCCGGGACAGCCTTTACCGATACTGACGGCCTGACAACGAAAACGACGTATATCTATAGGATAGCGGGTGTATTTCCTACCGGGGAAAGTGAATATTCAGAGCTTGCTGTCTTTGCCTTGGCTCAATCGACTGTTCCGGGCCTGTTCTGGGGAGATGATGATGATTTACTCTCTGGAAATGTAGATCTGTCTCTGGGTGCGGCTTCAACATTGAACGGAATTGACCTGTATACCGGTGGCGGAGTTGATGGCTCCTTTGCTCCCGCGGTTTCGACCACCCCGACATCGGGCTCCTACAATACATCGGCCTGCCCGCTTCTTTATGGTTGGGTGCAGCTCGAGGAGGGCGAAGGAATTAACCAGATCAGGTTACAGGAGCATTCCTCAGGCGATATTCTGAGGTGGCGCGATAACGACGGTGATTCCACAACCAACGCCTCTTTGTTCTATGTCGAAGTGGAGACCGAGGTGGATGTTTCCGACGGCGTACTCAAAGTTCAATCCGGCGAATGGGGTAACAATACCCGCGTTGCTATCCGCAATAACGGGATTTGGTATGCCAGTGCCACCATTACAGATAACTCGATCCAGCTGATTGATCTGGCAACGGAAACCTGGGCGGTTTTCTCCGAACCGGCAGCCGGAGATGATTTCGTCGATGTAACCGGTGCGTCATTTGCTGTCCAGACGTTTGACCAGGTGGATGCGGTGGGGATTCTGCGTGGCAAAAATGCAGATACTGTGAACTCCGCTATCAGGTTATGGGACCTTGTCGTCGGCGATAAACCTTCGGCATTCCAAACCGTGATGTATGATTACGGCGTCTACAATGCCGATGCAGCCTTTACCAATGACTACGATGGTGACGGTATAAGCAATGGTGAGGAGTGGGGCCTGAACGGCAATCCTACGGATTCCGGCAGCGTCGGCATCACCGCACGGCGCAGGGGCGTAGATGGAAACGGAAACTTTCTGTTCATTCATCCGCGTTTGAAAGCTGAACCACGTCCGATTTATAATATTGTGGCGGATGATAATTTGGTCATTGCTCCGGACTTCTCATTGCAAACCGAGGGCGTGGACTATACCCGTACCTCAGGCGGACAGTGGGTAACCAACAATTGGGCGGCGGACTTTGAAGCGGTTACGAATGCTTTCCCCTTACAGTCCGTGGAGTTCTTCAAACTTGAGGTTACCGAGCCTTAAGTGTTGTTGCTCATTAGCAAGAACTCTTTAATGGGTTGATTATCAGAAGCCCCGGCGCATGACCTTGCGGCGGGGCTTTTTTCATTCGTTAGGCCGGCTGTCAGCCGGACAGCCCGACAGAGGTGTGAATTGAGGATATTCAACACCGGTTTCGAATATCAGCGGAAGAGGCTTCTGTGGCTGAAGAGGGATATCCATCCTGAAGCTATAGGATTTTGTAGTTAAAACGGTGGCAGGACTACAAATCACAGGTTTTGCTTTGCAATCGATCTCATGTTCCAATGATTGGCGTAACTCTGTAATGCGCTGAAAATATTTCGGCAGGGTGTGGGAACTGTAGTTAAAGGAAGTGTATGAAGAATATAGTATTAGGGACCTTATTGATCGCATCTCTATCTGCCGGGGCGGGGTCGCTGAAGGGTTCCCGTCCGAATATCATTTTTGTAATGACAGATGATCAGGGAAATAATCTTTCCGGTATGGGGCAAACCAAAGTGGAAACGCCGAATATCGATAAGTTTGCAGAACAATCGCTGCGTTTCACGAACTATTATGTGAGCCCGAACTGCGCGCCAACCCGTGCGGCACTCATGAGTGGAGTTCATGAATTCCGGGCGGGCGTGACGGCCACGCATAAAGAACAGGAATATATGGCGTTGGATCTGACAACCTTTCCTCAACTCTTGCAGGATGCGGGATATGAAACCGGTATTTTCGGAAAATGGCATTTAGGAAACACGGATGCATATCTTCCCGGGAATCGGGGTTTTTCGGAAGTGCTGATACATGGCGCCGGCGGGATCGGTCAGCGCGAACGCGGCGTAAAAATTACCAGCTATGCGGACTTTCCTCCGAATCAGGGGGAGGGGAAGAAGGCCGCATATTTTGATCCGGTATTGCTGTATAACGATACCATTGTGCAGACCAGAGGCTACTGCACGGATATCTTTTTTCATGCTGCGCTGGCCTGGATGCGGGACTTGAATGCAAAGAAAAAACCGTTTTTTGCCTATCTCTCAACCAACGCTCCGCATTCACCCTTGATTGCTCCGGAGGAAAATCTGCAACGGATGAAAGACCGCGGAATGAAAAAAGCGGATGTGCGCATGGCGATGATTGAGAATATTGATGATAATTTCGGAATGCTTATGGAAAAGCTCAATGCCTGGAACATGCTCGACAATACGATTGTCATCTGGACCACAGACAATGGGGCTCCGGGCGGAGGGGTCGGCTATAAAACCGGAAAAGGAACGCCGTATGAAGGCGGCGTGCATGTGCCGATGTTCTGGTATTGGAAAGGGCACTTGCAGGAAGATGCCGATATTAATGCTTTGACCGCACATTTTGACCTCTACCCAACCTTCTGTGAATTTGCGGGAGCAGATCTGTCGAAAACATCACAGCAGCTGGAAGGCCGTTCGTTGCTGCCGTTGCTCGAAAATCCTGCTGCGAAATGGGCACCGCGTATTCTGCAGACGCAACGGGGCAATATTGCTTCCGAGCCGGAAAAATCGGCGAATAAAATGTGGTCGGTGCGGACAGGGCGGTGGCGCCTGGTCGGGAAAGAGCTGTATGATGTCGAAAATGATCCCTATGAGGCGCAGGATGTGGCTGCTCAGTATCCGGAGGTGGTTGAAAAACTCAGCAAAACCCACTTCGAATGGTATACGACGGTGATGCCCTACATGATTAATCTGAACAACAAGTGGGAAGATGAGCTGGCTCCGCTGGAACGCCGTTATTACGAACAGGAAAAAACGATGGGTATTCCGGAGTGGAAGCCGTCGGATATTGATTCCTGATACACTTAAACCCGGGAAAAGAAATGAAACAAATCATAGCAATTGCTGTCGCGGGTTTGATGACCTGCCTTCCGGCCGTTCAGGCTGAATATACCGAGACCATGGATCCGAATGGATTGACAATGAATGCCGGGAGTGATTTCGGACTGAAGAACGATGGGGCAAAGGTTGATCAGAGTGCGACTTTGCAGCAGGCGATTGATGCGCTGGCGGAAAAGGGCGGCGGACGTCTGATCGTTCCGAAAGGGACGTATGGTTTCAAAAGTATTAAACTGCGGTCAAACATTCATCTGCTGATCGAGAAGGATACCGTGATCAAACCCGATTGGCCTGAAGGTGAGAAAATTGTGGTTTTCTCCATTGATGCAGAGCGTCCTTCCGGCAGAAATATTTCAGAGAAAGATGAATCGGCCTACATCGAAAACGTCAGTATTCGGGGACTTGGCGGACCGTTTATCGTCGACTATTCGGGAAATGAACGTTCTAAAGGTGAAGGTTCCCGGGCGGTGCTGGCGAAAATGGTGAAGAATTTTCTGATTGAAAATATGGATATTCAGGATAATTACACCACGTATTGCGGCATTACCCTTGCACCGTTGCAGACCGATACTGATATCTCGAAGTGGACTGTTTCCCGGGCAACCGACGGTACCATCCGCAATTGTCGCATTTTCAATGCGAGCCCCGGTTATGGTTTGACGCAGCTGCATGGCGCGCAATCGGTCCATTTTGAAAATCTGTATGCGGATGGCGGTGTAACCTTGCGTATGGAAACCGGAGCCATTGGTCCCAATACCGCAATTTATGATATTACGGGAAAAAATATTGTGAGTGAAAACGGGCGTTGTGCGGTGATGATGGGACCGCACAGTGCGCAGAACGGGTTGGTTCAGATTGAACAGGTGAAAAGTATCGGCAGCTCCTTCGCGGTGATGCTTGGATCGGGGCATGTTAAAAAAGGTCAGCTGAAAAAGTATCCGGATTCCAAACCTGGTTGTTTTGCCGAGGGCAGTTATGTGAAAGATATTCACGTGGTCTTCGGCAGGAAGGCTCAGGTGAAAGGCCAGATTATCATGGAGATTCCGCAAGCGTATTATCCGGATATGAACCTGCGCTGGGAGAATAAGTTTTTTGAGGCCCCTTCAATCGGTGCTGTCAGGGATGGTTCCGAGGGTGCATTTGATGTTCGCTTTGAAAACATCACGATGGAAGGTTTCAGGTACAATGCCGACAAGCCCATCCTTACAAAAGATGATGCTCGTCCGGGAAGCCCCTGGCCTGAACTGGATAAGTGGAAGAAAAAATACGGCCATGCTTCCAACTAGAGAGATTTTACACTTGGTGGTCGATGTGCGAGGGAAGAACTAATGGGGAGTAGCCGCAAGAGTTTTTTGGTGGCAACCGGAGTGTCTGCCGCAGCTTTTCCAATGCTTGGAAGTGCGGCATGGTTTAGGCGGAAACAAAAATATATGTGTGGCTTTTCCGCAATGCCGTTGGAAAAAATCCGGGTTGGGATCATCGGACTGGGCATGCGCGGCAAGGGTGCGGTCAAGCGTCTTTCCCACATCAAAGATGTGGACATTGTTGCGCTTTGCGACCTTCGCCCGGAAATGGTTGACCGGGCACAGAATATCTTGAAGGGAGCCGGGCGCCCTGTTGCGAAAACCTATTCCGGTAACGAAGCAGTTTGGAAGGATCTTGTGGCACTTGATCTCGATCTCGTCTACATTGCCACACCGTGGCGCTGGCATACCCCGATGTGTGTTCATGCCATGGAAAACGGAAAGCATGCTGCAACTGAAGTTCCGGCAGCCACTTCCATCGAGGAGTGCTGGCAACTCGTTGAAACATCCGAGAAAACCGGTAAGCACTGCATGATGCTCGAAAACTGTTGCTACGACTTTTTCGAACTGCAGACGCTGAATATGGTGCGTCAGGGCGTTTTCGGCGAATTAACGCATGCAGAGGGCGCGTACATTCACACTCTGTGCGGTTTGATCTCTCGCGAGAATGGGTATCAGGGCATGTGGCGTTTTCACCAGAATAACGCCAAGAATGGCAATCTTTATCCCACGCACGGTTTAGGGCCCATTGCGCAGTGCCTGAATATTAATCGCGGAAACCAGTTTAAACACTTGGTCTCCATGTCGAGCAAGCAGGCGGCGTTTACGGCCTGGGCGACAGATAACGAGAAGCCGGAAATGGCCTCGTTGGATGATTATCGCGGGGATATGAACACGACGCTGATCAAGTGTGCCAAGGGGCAGACTGTGATGGTGCAGCACGATGTCAGCACACCGCGGCCTTATAGCCGCATCCATTTGCTGCAGGGGACTGGAGGCATGGCCCGGAAATATCCGGAAGCGCGTATTGCGCTGGGCCATAAATGGCAGACGGCCGAGCAAATGAAAGAGCTGGAGAAAAAATACCGGCACCCGCTTAGCCGGACCATGGGCAAAATTGCACGCAAGGTGGGGGGGCACGGCGGCATGGATTTTATCATGGACTATCGTCTGATCTATTGTCTCAAGAACGGCCTGCCGCTTGATCAGGATGTCTACGATGCAGCTGCCTGGAGCAGTATTATGCCTCTGAGCATCAAGTCTGTTTCCCGGGAGAGTGAGCAGGTCAAGGTGCCTGACTTTACGCGCGGTGCATGGAATTACAACAAACCGTTGGGCATCGTAGATGTTGATCCGGAAAAACTCCCGGTTGTGTAAATCTAAGCGAGCAAAAATGCTCTTTAAATCCGTAGAAAAGCTGGGAAAAGAAGGTGAGGCGATCGTCTTCACAGAAGGAATATAGAGAAGCTATGAACAGAAGAGACTACGCAAAAATGATGGCACTCGGTGTGGCTTCCGTTGCAGGAAGCTCATTGGCAGGAAAAGCCACGCGACCCAACCTGCTGATTATTCATACGGATGAGCACAACTTCCGTACATTGGGGTGCTATCGCAATTTGCTGCGTGAAGATCAGGCTTTTGTTTGGGGTAAGGGGGTGAAAGTTGATACGCCGCATATTGACCGCATTGCGAATGAAGGAGCAATCTGCATGAACTATTATGCTGCGTCGCCGGTTTGCTCTCCATCGCGTGCATCGCTTATGTCGGGCCAGTATCCAATCACGACCGGGACGTGGAAAAACGGTATTCCAATGAAAGATGAAGTGGTGACGTTTGCCGAAGTGCTGCGCCGTGAAGGCTATGCCACGTCCTACTTGGGTAAGTGGCACCTCGACGGCAAAGGCCATCCGCAGTTTGCGCCGCAGCGCCAGTTCGGCTGGGCGGATAACCGTTTTATGTGGAACGGAGGGCATTGGAAAAAAATGGCGCAGAATGCGGATGGTTCACCGCGGATCGGAGCCGTCAATCACAAAGGAAAGCCGACCGGCAAGGTAGACGGCGCGGATGAAGAATCATTTACGACCGACTGGCTCACAAACCGCTCACTTGAAATTCTGGAGCGGGATTATCAGCAACCCTTCTGTCTCATGGTTTCCATTCCGGATCCGCACAGCCCGAATACGGTCCGTAAACCCTACGACACGCTGTTTGATAATCTGGCCTTTGAGCCGCCGCGTACACGGAAGAGGATGCCGGCGGGGACGCTTCCCAGGTGGCGTTCTTCTGAAAATAAGAACGGGGGAAAAGTTTTTGATCCTAAGCAGATGAGCGGTTATTTCGGGATGGTGAAATGCATTGATGACAATGTCGGACGGCTGCTGAATTTTCTCGAAGAGAAAGGAATTGCCGACAACACCGTGGTGGTCTTTACCTCCGACCATGGTGATATGCTTTATGAACATGATCAGATTAATAAAGGACAGCCTTTTGATGGTTCCTCCCGTATTCCTTTTGTGATCCGCTATCCGAAAAAAATAGCGGCGGGCAAGGTTATTCATAAGGCCTATAATAACACTGATTTTGCACCGACCATACTGGGCCTGATGGGGGCATCATCTCTGCCGAATGCACAGGGGTCCGATTGTTCGGCGGATTTGTTAAGCACGGATCAGGAAATTGCTGACGACCGCATTTCCTATATGGCGGAAGCCAATGGGTTGTGGGTGGCAACCGTCAGCCGGAAACATAAACTGATCTATTCCTCGAAAGGTGAACCGTTCCTGTTCGACCTCGAAAAGGATCCGGACGAGTTAGTTAACTTTTATGCCGATCCTGCATACAAGACCGTCCTGAAAACGATGCATGATGCTCTGGTGAAACAGATGACTATTGTACAGGGGCCGGAAAGTAAAAAGACAACCGTCCCGGCGATTTAAGGGCTTCCTGTGAGAAAGAGATTATTTATATCAGGTGTTTTGCTGGTTCTCTGCCATTCAGGGATGGCGGCGAAGCCGGGTTACGACGCCTATCGGCCTAATCTGCTTTTTATTGCGGTAGATGATTTAAACAATTTTCCAATCATTGGAAACGGTTATCCGGATGCAATCACACCCAACCTGAATAAGCTCGAAGAGCAGGGCATGGTTTTTACTAAAGCCTATTGCCAATGGCCAACCTGCGGACCGTCGCGCAACAGCATTATGAGCGGATTGCTGCCGACGACCATTGGTGGCACAGAAAAAATTCCGGACGAGGCATTGCAGGAACGGGCGCATGAGCTGGGTACGAAACTGGTACATGAATACTTTGCGGAAAATGGCTATGCGACCTATGCCGTTGGTAAGCTCTGTCACGATCATGTGCCGGAAGGCAGTGTGGATATCAGCGGCGGTCGAGGTGCTTTTACGGCGGGTCTTGGCCGCATGGGGAAAAATTATTCCAATAAGCGGACGAGTACGGATTGGTTTGCAGTGGACAAACCGGACAAGGAATTTCCTGACTATGCCGCGGCGGATTTTGCGATTCAGCAGCTTGAGCAAAAGCAGGAAAAACCGTTTCTGCTTATGGTCGGATTCCTGTCTCCGCATGTCCCGTGGTATGTGAATCAAAAATGGTTTGATCTGTATGATCCGGAAAAACTGACGTTACCTCCGTATAAAAAGAATGATTTGGATGATCTTCCGGAGGCATCTGTCAAAGTGAATATTGCGAAGGGCATGCCCCGAACAGATTGGGCCATTGAACACAAACAATGGCGCAATATTCTGCAGGCCTATCTTGCGTCGATCACCTTTATGGATCATCAGCTGGGCCGGATTATGGATGCGCTTGAAGAGAGCCCGTATGCGGAGAATACGATTATTGTACTTTGGTCCGACCATGGTTATCACATGGGGGAGAAGAACACTTTCCAGAAACATTCGCTCTGGGACCGGTCGGGCCGCGTTCCGCTTCTGTTTGCCGGGCCGGGCATTGAGCCCGGCCGCAGCGAACGGGTGGTCAGTCTGCTGGATATTTATCCGACGCTGATCGAGCTTTGCGGTCTTCCTGAAAACCTTAAAAATGAAGGGCGCAGTCTGGTGCCGCTGTTGAATAATCCCGGGAAAGAGTGGCCGTACCCGGCGGTTACAGCCTGGCGTGACGGGAGTTTTGCCCTGCAGACCGAGCGTTATCGGTATATGCGTTATCAGGATGGTTCCGAGGAACTCTATGACCACCAGAGCGATCCGAATGAATGGACGAACCTTGCAGATAATCCGGAGTTAAGCAGGGTAAAGGACGGACTGTCGGAACAACTGGCGGCATTGGGTTTGAAAAATACGATCACGATGAGAAAGAAAAAATGAAACGGTTCTGCGGTATCATGTCGGTGTTTAATAGGGGCTGAACCGCACAAGATGGAGTATATGTTCCCGTTGTGTTTTCTGAACGATGAAAAATCTAACTCACAGAGACGGAATGAAAAAATTTAAAAGTAAATGGCTGATTGGTTCCGCGGCGGTTCTGTGCGGGAGTTCGGTATCGGCGTGGGACGGTTCGACAGATGCCGCAGCATGGACTTCGCTGACCAACAGTGTTGAAAGCAACCGTGTGGAACTTGTGCGTCTGATGGCCGAGGCTGAAGCGGCCGGGCTCAGCACGGACTACGCCTATGTATCGAAGGTGGTGATCGAGCGTTTTCAGACTTTCGCACAGTACGATTATGAAAATCCGTCCGTGATGTCGAATGCGGTTGCGGACTGGTGGCTGGGGAAGAAAATTCCGAATGCCGCTACGTATCATATTGAACTTCCGTTCGATGAAATGGCCGAGTGTCTGACGGTGTCGAGTAATGCGATTGTCGAGCTGCAGCAGCAGTTGGCCACCAATATTGTGCTGGCACCGCCGCTTGATCTGTCCTCCAGTACGATGGTGCTGACGAATGATTACTGGACGTTGGATGGAATTCCGGCTTTTCCCAGCACCTTCACATGGATGCCCGGCGACGAAGATCTGATGCAGGCGTTCGGGCGTATGGCCGGTTCGTATTACACGCTGAAAAACCTCGAACCGGATGGAACCGTCTCGCTTTCGTTTCTTACGAATGAGCGGGAAGATGCCTATTACCAAACCACAAACAATATGGAGCCGCAGCAGATTTTTCTCGGTGGTGCAGTCGATGGCTGGATGATTTCTACCAATTCGGCAGTGACCAACGGGGCGCGCAACTTTGTTACTTATGATACGGACAGCCCGCAGATCCGTGGCTGGCTGATGCAGCTTTTTGATCGTATCATTCCGGAGGTATGCGGACCGGCCGGTTCCGGTGACGGTGCCCGCATGCATCTGCTGGCCAACGAACCCAACTTTGCCACGCGCGAGGGGGGATGGAAGGCCGAAAACGGGGTGTCAGCTCATACTATGGCCAAATACAAAACTTTTCTTGAGGGGCGCTACACAAATGATATCGCCTATCTGAACAGTACGTACGGAACTTCGTATACGGATTTCGATGCCGCAAGAGATGGAATGATCCTGCCGATCCCTCTCGCCCTGCAGGGAAGTCCGGTATGGTATGACTGGTGCCGCTTCAATATGGATCGCATCAACGACTATTTTGAGTTCTTGAAAGCAGGTACGAAAACCCATGATCCAGGAAATGCGCCGGCCACCATCAAGGTGCTTGGACGTCAGTTTCTTTCCGAACGTGACGAGGGCATAGATGTGGAATATCTGGCAAAACTCATGGATGTTCAGGGAGCCGATAATAAAGTGGTTCCGTTGGGTATGAGCAACCTCAACTTCAAGGAATCGATGAGCTGGACCAACCGCTACGGGATGAAGTGGACCACTCAATCCACGACGTTGGATTTCATGCGTTCGGTTTCGCCGGGAAAGGCTTTCTATGATTCCGAGTGGCATGGGTTGTCCACTGGTCGGTGGCGTGATTTTTCGATGGATCCGGGATATGTCCGGGCGGCCATCTGGATGGCGGCAACCCACGGTATGCGGGCCATGCAGGCGTGGTACTGGCCGAGGGATGATGACGGAAGCCTTAGAAAAGGTGACGCAAATGCCATGCTCGGCAGTATCGTTACGCTGCCGGCGGCTCTGGATGCCTATGGCCGAACCTTCAAGGAACTGAATGCCCATGCTGAGGCGGTGGTATCGCTGATTCCCGAAACACGCAACTACATGATCTATCATTGTGACGAAGCCGCTATTCAGGACGAAGATTATCTGCAGGAACTGGAATATGTTTACGAAGCACTTAAACTGCTCAATGTTCCGGTTGGCTTTGTGACGCCATCCACGTTCAGCAATGTAACTGCATCGACTCATACCATCATTATGCCGCCGGCACAATTTGTGGCGGATGACAGTTTGGCCCACCTGCAGGCTTTTGAAGCGGCTGGCGGCAACATTATTCAGGTCGACGGACCGTCGCCCAGCTTTGCCAAGGATGAGCACGGCAAGGCCCGAGGTTCATCCGGACTTTCACTCTATGCGAACGTGGCCTATTCATCCGATACCTACACCATGGCCGCAGCCCTGGAAGATGCTTTAAGTGACTTGAAACCGGAACTGCCGATCGATATTTCCGTTACTGACAGCGGGGGAGCAACTGCTTACGGGGTTCTGGCCATGCAATCTATGGATCCGGCGACCGGCAACTCAACCGTGACACTGATCAACCTCAGTAAAGAATCGAGAACGGTTACTCTGAGTTCGTTCGACTACATCAACCTGTTAACGGGGCAGTCAACTTCTCACGTGCATGTGCTGGATCCTTACGATGTGCTGTTGCTGAAGACCGATAAATCCGGCTGGCAGCAGTATATTTCCGACTATGAGCTCGAGGGCGATCCGGACGCAAACGCAGATCAGGATGCTTTGAGTGATTTCGGTGAGTATGTTTTCAACGGCAATCCGACCAACCGCGATGATATGGGGATCCGTCCTGTCTTTGATGCCTCTGCGGGGGGGCTTGTTTATACGCTCGTCGGGGACGATACGCTGACGGCCTACGTGCTCACCAACGGTAATCTGATCAGTGGAAGCTGGGGAACCAATACAATCGTTCCGGTGGATTCGAGCAGTAAAATTTACACAAACCCGGTTGAGACCGCAGCCAGCAATCTGTTTATCAAGCTGGAGGTAGTAGACTGATGGCGTTCGGGTCTGTTGTTGAGCGCTTCGGAGAAAACGGGATTTCTTTCGGCCGTCTCCATCCGATTAATGATCTCCGTCGGGTTCGAGGTTCTGCCGAAGAACATTCAAACCCCGGCCGATGCGTTTAGAAAGTGAATGCACACGAAGGAAATACATGATGAAAAAAACGCTGCACCTTTTTGGTCTGCTGGTCTTCGCCGGAAGCGCGATGGCCGTGCAGCAACCTAATGTACTGTTTATTGCGGTGGACGATCTTCGTCCGGAACTGGGATGCTACGGCTCCGACATTGCGATTTCACCAAATCTCGATGAACTGGCGGATGACGGCATGCTCTTTACACACGCTTACTGCCAACAGGCAATCTGCGGGCCTTCCCGCGCCAGTCTGATGACCGGCGCACGTCCGGATACGATTGGCGTTGTTGAGAACTATGCACATTACCGGGATAAAATTCCGGACATTATCACGCTGCCGCAGCAGTTTCTTCTGAACGGCTATGAAACTGCCTATTGCGGAAAGATTTTCCATGGTAAAGATACGGACGATGCCCATTCCTGGAGCCGCAAACCGGCAACGAAAAAAGTGAAGGTCAAAAAGCTGAAGGGCGGTTTTGCCTTGCAGAAAAATAAAGACCGCGCGACTGAAAACCGGGAGACGATGATTGCCCGATACGGCGAGGATGCGCGTAAAAACGGGCTCGGCCGCGGCCCGGCTTATGAATGTGCCGATGTGCCGGATTATGCCTATGAGGATGGTTGGAATACACTGGCGGCCATCGAAACCATGAAAGAAATGGTGCAAGGGGATAAACCGTTTTTTCTCGGTCTCGGTTTCAAACGGCCGCACCTCGACTGGGTCGCGCCCAAACGTTACTGGGATATGTATGACCGTGCGACTATTCCGCTGTCGTCCCAGCTGACGGCTCCTGAAAAAGGTGCGGCTATGGGGTTGCACGCCTCCTTTGAACTGCGGGTTCGTGACGGTATTCCAAAAGATGGAAAACCGTTTGATGAAGATCTGGAGCGCACCCTGAAACACGCCTATCTTGCTTGCGTCAGTTACGTTGATGCACAGATCGGGAAAATGCTCGCCGCGCTGGATGAGGCCGGTGTTCGTGACAATACCATCATCATAGTCTGGGGCGACCATGGGTGGCACCTTGGCGATATGGGGGTTTGGGGAAAAGCAACGAACTATGAAGTTGGAACCCGGGTTCCGCTGCTGATCTGGACGCCCGACATGCCGAAAGGCAGCCGCGGCAAAAAGTGCGATGGACTGGTTGAGCTGGTTGATATGTATCCGACGCTCTGCGATCTGGCGAATGTGCCGCTTCCGGCTCATTTGGAAGGCACCAGTTTCAAGCCGTTGCTCAGCAATCCTGAACGGTCATGGAAAACGGCCGCGTTCAGTCAGTTTCCAACTCCGGCGTTGCGCGAGTGGGCCGCAAATCCGCTCTCTCAAGGTCTGCGCGAAACGTTTTTCGGTCCGTTGATCAGCGAAGTTGAAGGACGTATCAAGGCCCAGCAGAAAGGCGAGTGGAACCGTGAATTGTTTGAAAAGCATTTGATGGGTTACGCGATGCGTACGGACCGGTATCGCCTGGTTCTTTGGAAGGATTACCGTCATCCGGAAAAAGATCCGATTTTTGTGGAGCTTTATGATCACGTTGCCGATCCGTTGGAAACCCGGAATATTGCTGACCGTTGCCCGGAAAAAGTGGCCGTGCTGATTGAACAGTTCAACAAAGGCTGGAACGGGAACCGTCCGGTGGTCAAGTAAATGCGGGAAGGATCGAGGAACGATGTATTGCTTACCCGGTTTGCATCCAGCCCGGCGCTGCAATTGAGTGAAAATGTCCGCAAAGGAATCCCGCTTTTCACCATGCGCTATCCGGGTGTCGGATTTGATCAGCAATACTGAGGTCATTGAACCGTCGCCGAAAAGTGAAAAGGAGTACCATTATGCTGAAGAATAGAATTAGCCGCTTTATACTGAGTATGTTCACGGTCTGTACCGCAATGGCGGGTGCGGCCGAAAAACCGAATATTCTGATTATTCTGGGGGACGATCTGGGGTATGCGGATGTCGGTTTCAACGGATCGGTTGACATTCCTACACCGAATCTGGATGCGCTGGCAAAAGAGGGACTGATCTGCACTTCAGCTTATTCGGCGCATCCGGTGTGCGGACCAAGCCGTGCGGCACTGCTGACCGGACGTTCGCCCTATACACTGGGTGGTCAGTTCAATATCCCATATTTCAACCATCAGTGGGGCGTTTCCACGAATGAAGTTTTTCTCTCCGATATTTTGCAGGACGCCGGCTATTTTACCGGGATTTTCGGAAAATGGCATCTGGGAGAAGGGCACGAATTTCAGCCGAATCAACGTGGGTTTGATGAGTTTTACGGGCATCTCGGAGGTGGACATAAATATTTCCCCGAAAAATACTGGAAGGAGTATGAACGTCGGTTGAAAGCGGGCGATACCAAAATTCCGCCGAATACCACTCCGCAGCTGCGCAATGGGAAGCCGGCCCATGAAACTGAATATCTGACCGATGCGTTTTCGCGGGAAGCGGTTGATTTTATTCACAAAGCCAAAGAGCGGGAACAGCCGTTTTTTCTGTATCTGGCCTATAATGCTCCCCATTCGCCACTGGAGGCCAAAGCGGAAGACCTCGAAAAAATGGCGCATATTCCTCAGAAACGCCGACGGATTTATGCCGCGATGGTTCATTGCCTGGACTACAACGTCAAACGGGTGATTACCGCACTGAAGGAAACCGGAGCCTACGACAATACGCTGATTATTTTTCTGAGCGATAATGGCGGTCTGACCGGTCACGCAAGCAATGCGCCGCTCAAGGGAGAAAAGCGTGATGTGAATGAGGGGGGATACCGTGTTCCGATGTTCTGGCACTGGCCCGGTGTTGTGCCGGCCGGCCGTACGTTTGAATATCCGGTGTTAACAATGGATTTCTATCCCACATTGGCTCGACTGGCGGGCGCGTCAATTCCTGCAGGAAAGACGCTGGACGGGAAAGATATCTGGAACGATCTGCTGAATGATCATAACCCGCATTCCGATGAGCTAATCGCGGTGATATCTCATCGTCCGGATTACACGGATATCGCAGGCCGGCGGAACGAATGGAAAGCGGTTCGTTCGGGGGAATCGTGGGCGCTCTACAATCTGGAACAGGATATCGGGGAGCAGCACGATTTGAGCAAGCAGTATCCGGAGCGCCTCAAGGATATGGTGAAATCGCTGAACCAATGGGCGGCTACGCATCAGATGCCGAAATGGATCTATTCCGATGAGGAACGCGAGCGCTGGAAAGAAAATACAACCCCATGGTTTGATGGCACATTCGACCTTTAATAAAGGTCTGAAACAGGAGCGTATACAGAATGGTTAAAGCAAAATTTATTATCACGGCAACAGTCTGCACCATGTTGTCGCCAGCAATGGCCCAATCGGTTGCCGATTTTTACACGGAGACCTGGGAAAACGGTGTGACCCGAAATGTGGTCGAAGATTATAACGCCGACGGGACTGATGCGCTCGATGACAGCGCTGCATTTCAGCGCGCCATTGATGAGCTGACTCAAAAGAAAAACGGTGGAAAACTGATGGTTCCGACGGGTACCTATTATCTGTATAAAGTCGCGCTGAAATCCAATGTTCACCTCGCCTTTGAGAAAGATGTGGTCTTGCGCCCGCTTCCGCGTGGAGGATTTCTGTTCACCGCAGGTATGGGAAATGACACCGTTGAAAATGTAAGTTTTCGGGGCATCGATGGGAAAGTAACCGCAGATTTCAGAGAGATGTCTCCCGATACGAAAGTTACGGTCATCAATCTGCAAAACGTCGATAACTTTCTGATCCGGAATATGCGCACGCTGGATAACTTTACCGTTCATTCATCGATTCGAATGAATGTGGCCGACACAGACCAGGGGGCGCGCTTTGCGCGTAACGGGTTTGTGTCGGATATTGATAATACCAACGCACACGTCGGTTATGGCACCATTCAAGTCAACGCCGGTAAAAATATCCTGTTCCAGAACATCAGCGGCAGTGGCGGTGTTCAGCTGCGGCTGGAATCCGGCGCAAACTTTAAGGGGGAAATTGAAGGATCCATCTTTGATATTGTCGGCCGTAATATCAGCGGTTCCAATGGAAATGCTGTGGTCATGATTTCGCCCCATTGCCGAAAAAATGGATTGGTTGATATTGATGGGGTCACTTCACACAGCAGTGTACACGCGGTGCGCGTGGATATCGGTGACACAAAAAACGGTCCGACGCCCGGCTATTTCGACAGCAACTCCCGTGTCAGTAATGTGAAAGCATTTTACGGCACCACCGCTCAGCTCAAACACGGCCACTTCCGCTGGATTCCACCAGAGCTGAAATCGCAGATTTCCCGCCAGAAAAATCCAGACGGTAGCAGCTATTCCGGGCCAGCTGCGGCGGCGATTAAATATACGTGCGGTGGCACCGGTCCCGGCACCTTCAAGGTGAAACTCGAAAACATTGAGCAGATCGGTTTCGAATATCAGCCCAAAAAGATTTTAACGCCGGCCGATGAATTCAGGAAAGGGCGTTGAGGGAAAAATGACAGTCCTGTTTGTTGTTTTGTCCCGGGAGCGATCACAAGACGCAGTGAGAATAGTGGAGGATTTATGATCAGGCAATGGATGATGTTGATGTGGTGTAGTGCATGTATACATGCACTCGGTGCGGATAAGCACAATGCAAACGTTTTTAGAGCCGACGAGCGGCCGAATATTCTGTTCTTTTTTACGGATGATCAGGCGTTTAATACGTTGGGGATCTACGGGAACGAACAGGTTAAAACGCCGAACCTGGATCGGCTCGGTGAACGCGGGGTGGTGTTCGACCGGCATTACAATACGACAGCGATCTGTATGGCGAGCCGTGCGTGCGTGATGAGCGGATTATATGAGTATAAAACAGGTTGTAATTTTACACATGGTCCAATGGGGCTGGAGCAGTGGGCCACCGCGTATCCCGTGTTGCTCAAGCAGGCCGGGTATAAGACGGGTTTTGCCGGTAAAATCGGATTTTCGGTTTCGGAACTCAAGAACGTTGACCTTCGCGGTGAAGACGGAGAAATCATCTGCGACAGTTTTGATTTCTATAAAGGGGGGAAAGTTCAAACCAGCTACTTTACTGCCCGGAATGCGCGGATGGTGGAGTATGCTGAAGCGTATCCGCACAGTTCCCGTTCCTATGGTGCGGCAACGATTGATTTCATGCGCGAATCGGTAAAGAGCGGGCAGCCGTTTTGTATGACGGTATTTTTCAAGGCTCCGCATATGCCGTTTATACCCGATCCTTTTTTTGATGATGTGTATAAAGATACCGTCTGGAAACGACCGGATAATTTCGGTCCTGAATATGGGGAACATCTTCCGGAACAGGCGCGTTCCGGTCGACAGGCGCGGTACTATGAAGGGTATTATAAAACCGATTCGATCTATCAGGATACCCAGCGTAAGTATCATCAGCTTATTCATGGCGTGGACTATTCTATCGGTATGATTTTACAGGAATTGGAAAAGCTGGGCATTGCGGACAATACGCTGATTATTTTCACGTCCGACAATGGGTACAGTCAGGGAGCCCGGGGATTTGGCGGAAAGGTGTTGCCGTATGAGGAGCCGTCGCGTGCACCGTTGATCATTTATGACCCGCGACTTCCAGGGACCGGAACTCCGCGCCGGACCGATGCTGTTACCGGCGGGATTGATGTCACGGCCACGATTCTTGATGCCGCCAGAGTTGAGATTCCCGCGGTCTATGACGGGAAAAGTCTGCTTCCTGTGGTACGCGATCAAACGGTTGAGGTTCGTGAATCACTGCCTTTGTTTCAGGTATGGGGAGCGGAATCCACACGGTGTCTTTCGGTGGTCACCAAGGAGTATAAATATATTCATTGGTATTATGCTGACAAGGGGATGACGCCGGGCGATGAGCTTTATCATATTGCAGGAGATCCAATGGAAATGACCAATCTTGCCGGAAATCCGGAATACGCTCCGGTACTGAAAAAAATGCAGAAGCTCTACGAAGAACAGGTTGAGCATTGGAAGGCCGAAAGTGTTGATTACAACGGCTATGGCGAATACGGCATCCTCTTCGATCAAAACATTCCATGGAAAACCAAAGCTGAACTGATCAAAGAAAAAGAAGCTAACGCCCCGATTAGAACCAATGTCGGTAAGAAGAAAAAGTCCTGAAACCGGGCACCGCGTTCTGGTGGAATAAAATCTTATAAATCAGAGTATATATTATGGTTAAAAATAGAACAGCAGCTGTCGCCTTAAGCTGCACCGTCCTCGCCTTTCTATTCAGCGGCCAGGCCTTTTCGGGTTCCCGGCCGAACGTGCTATTCATTGCGATTGACGATCTCAATGCCTGTCCGGACCGGATGGGCGGAGAAACGGTGGTGCAGACGCCGAATATCAATCGTCTGGCGGATCGGGGGGTCTTTTTTATGAATGCCCACTGCGCGGCTCCCTCCTGCGGGCCGTCGCGGGCTGCTGTGCTTTCGGGCATGGCTCCGGCCGCTACGGGGGTGTACAGCAATAATCAGGACTGGCGGAAAAATTCCGTGCTGAAAGACCGCCCGACGATTCCTCAGTACTTTAAGGACCAGGGCTATGAGGTGGTCGGCGGCGGAAAAATCTACCATGCTTCATCGTTCAGTGAGATCCAGCGGGCGGGGCTGTTTGATCCGAAACCGTGGGACGACTATTTTCCGTCCAGAAAGCAGCAGCTGCTGGAAGATGTTATTGAGGGGCACAGCGGCCGGTTCGACTGGGCGGCTACGGAGATGTCGCCTGAGGAAACAGGGGATGGAAAGGTGGTGGCCTGGGCATCGGAAATGCTCGCCCGGGAGTATGACCGTCCGCTCTTTCTGGCGGTCGGGATTTATCATCCGCACTATCCCTGGTATACGCCCCGAAAATATTATGATCGGCATCCGATGGATCAGCTCTCTCTTCCGGAGATTCCAGCGGATGATATGGATGATCTTCCGCCCGCCGGACAGAAAATGGGGAATGACCACTATCATAAAAAAATGGTGGAGGACGGGGAATGGGAGGAATACGTTCGCGGTTACAACGCTGCGGTAAGTTTTGCCGATGATATGGTTGGACGTTTGTTGACCGCGCTTGAAAAAAGTCCGCATGCAGAAAATACGGTGGTCGTTCTCTGGTCGGACCACGGGTACCATAACGGGCAGAAGCAGCGGTGGGAAAAATATGCACTTTGGGAGCAGACGACCCGGGTGCCGCTCATTTTTTCCGCTCCTGGATTTAAGGGCGGGCTGGAATGTGCTGAACCGGTCAGTCTGCTGGATATTTTTCCAACCCTGAACGATATCTGTGGTTTTCCGGCTGTGGAGCGGCTGGATGGAGAGAGTCTGGTTCCGCTGATGCAGAATCCCGGAAAGAAGACCGGGCGTGCGGTGGTCATCACCACCAAGTATAAGACGCATGCGGTTCGCACTGACCGGTGGCGCTATATTCGCTATGCGAACGGAGACGAGGAACTTTACGACCAGAAGAAAGATCCGAAGAATTTTACGAACCTGGCCGAAAACCCGGAATATGCCGGGGTTAAGGCCGAGTTAAGCCGGCTTCTTCCGGCGTATAACGCCCCAATCAATCCTACGGGCAACTGGAAGAAAAAAAGCCCGGAACTCCAAGCTGATCATAAATGAAGCAGGTCCGGCCCGCTCCGCCGTTTGGTGGGTGGACGGCAAGGGAAGTTGATCAATAAATAAAAGGGAAAAATAATGAAAAGAAAGTGGATTATTCTCGGTGCAGCAGGTGTCTTGTTTGCGGCGGCAACAGCAACCGCCGGGACGGCAAAACATGCTGCACGAGTCATGGTTAAAGGGGAGCTGGAGAAGGAACGTGAATCATCCAAGGATGAACGGGAGAACAGCAGCACCCGGATTAAGTCGGAAAGTCAGCATTATGAACTGCAGGTGACGGTTTCAAATGTCATCAAAAAGGACGGTACATTTGATTTGGAGTGGTATTTCTTTAAGCGGAATCTGGATTCAGAAGGCGAAAAGAGTGAGCCGGTTTTGTGTGAAAAAGACAAGGTGACACTCTCTATTGCCGGAATGAAGCGGGTTCAGCATTCCGTACATTCCGCTGAACTGATCTGGAAAGAAACAAAAACAAGTAAATCGAGCAGCAATAATAACAGCTCGGGTTCTTCCGGCGGCAAAACCTTCAGCGGATCCATGTATGACGGTTATGTGATTCTGGTCAGAAATGAAGGGCAGATTGTTGCGAAATATTCAGATGAACGAAAGTATCTGACTCCAACCTGGATGGGTCGTTTGGATATGCCGGTTGAAGCGGGAAGTGCACGGTCTTCTGCTCCGAAAAAGAAGAAAAAGAAGAAATAGAACGCCGGTTCCGGCATCGGGTTTTCTACGATGCTGTATACAAAGGACCATGTTTGTTTCATGATATTCAGGGATCATACGTCGGGGAACGTATTTTCCCTGAAAATCTGAGGCGGAAAAACGAATAGAAAATATGGGCACTCCGTCGATTCAGCCATAAAACGTCTTTACCTGACGATGCCGAACAAAGAGATGAACGATATCGCCAGAGCTTTTAATGTTGAACAGGAATAAATGATGAAAATAAACCGACCAATCTTTTCCTTATCGCGCAGCATCTTGCTGGGCTGCTTGATAAGTTCCACCGCCTGGACGGAAAAAATAAATTTTAATGCCGACTGGCGGTTTCTCCGACAGGACGTTTCCGGAGCGGATTCCGTGGAATTCGATGATCGCGGATGGACGCAGGTTTCGGCTCCGCATACGTATAATGACACCGATACGTTCGATGATTTTTCTCCGTCCGGACACCGCGGTGAAATGAATCAGTGGGGTGGAAAAACCTGGTACAGGAAAACGTTCACGGTTCCCGCAGACTGGAACCGAAAAACGGTGATTATCGAATTTGAAGCGGTTCGGCAACTGGCGGATATTTATTGCAATGGTGTGAAAGTCGGACATTGTGAAAACGGATTCGTTCCGTTTGGGGCAGACCTCAGTGCTCATCTGAAGCCGGGGCAGGAAAACGTCATTGCTGTGGCCTGTGACAACAGTTTTGTGAAAGACACCGATTTCGGTGGGGACCGAAAACAGGTTTGGCATCATTTTGCAGGCGGTGCAAAGCTGCCCTGGAATAATCCGCATTGGCACCCGGCGCACGGCGGAATTTATCGCAATGTATTTCTGCATGTCAGTGAACCGCTTCACCTGACCCAGCCGCTTTACAACAACATGGAAACGGTCGGTACGTATGTATATGCACTCAATCCGTCGCGGGAATCCGCGGAAATCGGTGTTGAGGCGGAAGTTAAAAATGATACCGGTTCGCGGCAGAACTTTACGGTTCGTAGCCGCGTGGTCGATCGTGATGGCCAGACCGTACTGACAATGGAGTCCGAAACCGCTCTTCCGGCCGGCGATAAGACGGTGGTGAAAAACCGCGGTGTGTTGAGGAACCCCGAACTTTGGGAACCGAAATATCCCTATCTGTATACAGTTGAAACGGAAATTGTTCAGCATGGCAGTGTGGTCGATTCCAACTGTGTTCCGTTTGGCGTGCGCTGGATTGAAATGTCCACGGACTGGGGGTTCAGTATTAACGGCCGGCATTTAAAACTGCAGGGGTGGGGAATGAAATCGGTTGATGGCTGGCCGGGGCTCGGTGCGGCTAATCCAGACTGGATGCATTACTATACGTTAGAGAAGATTACAGAAGCCGGGGGCAATTTTCTGCGCTGGGGCCATACCTGCGGCGGGCCGGTTCACCTGAAAGCGGCCGACCGTCTCGGTATTGTTACGATGCAGCCGGGAGTTGACGGAGAAGGGGATTGCGAGGGCCATGCCTGGGACATCCGTCTGAATGCATGGCGCGATGTGGTGATTTATTTCCGCAACCATCCGGCACTGCTTTTCTGGGAAGGCGGAAACCAGAGTACCTCCCGGAAACATGCGGCTGCACTGCGGAAGGTGGTGGATAAATATGATCCGTATGGCGGACGGGCCTATGGACACCGTCGTGCAAATAATGTGGTCATGCCGTTCAGTTCGATGTCGATCAGTACCGAAGGTTCCGGCTACATCAAATCGCTTCCGACGGTTGAGGGGGAATATAATCGCGAAGAATCTCCGCGCCGGGTCTGGGATCGTAAAACGCCGCCATATGAAAACTGGCATGCCATTGGCAGCTATGATCTGACGGCCGAACAGTATGCGCTCAATCAGCTTTATCACTATGAGAAAATATCCCGCCTTTCACACGGCGGCGGGGCAAACTGGATCTTTGCCGATTCAACCAGTGGAGGACGTGTTGAGACCGAAGTGACGCGGGCCAGCGGCGAACTCGATGCCATGCGTCTTCCGAAAGAGGCCTATCATGTCTGCCGGGTCATATTTACTGATGAACCCGACCTCCATCTGATCGGCCATTGGAACTATCCGGAAGGAACGGTTAAGGATATCCACGTTGTTGCCGACTGCGATGAGATCAGCCTGCAGTTGAACGGGAAAGAAATCGGTAGAAAACAGGCCGTAACCGCATTCTGGAAACCGAAAAAGACTAAGAAGGCAAAAGGTTCTGCTAATGTTGCACCCACAACATGGAAGCATCCCATGCTTTTCACTTTTCCGGGCGTGACCTGGGAAGCGGGCCGGCTGATTGCAGTCGGTTTCAAAGACGGTCAGGAAATCGGGCGTCATGTGCTGACGACGGCCGGTCCTGCGGTTGCATTACGCCTTACCCCGCTCACCGGCCCGGCCGGTCTGCTGGCTGATGGCAGTGATGTGGCGGTGTTCGATGTGGAAGCGGTAGATCAAAACGGGAACCGTTGTCCGACCTTTATCGGTCGCTGCGATTTTAAGATGACGGGGCCCGGCATCTGGCGCGGTGGGTATAACAGTGGAAAAGAAAAATCGACCAATCATACCTTCCTCGATCTGGAAGCAGGGATTAACCGCGTGATCATTCGGTCCACCCGTGAGCCGGGGACGATAAAGCTTACGGCAGCGTCTGAGGGGCTGCAGTCTGCAACTGCGACCGTGGAAGCCCGGTTTTTCGACGGCACAGGAGGGATGAGTCAGGTCATGCCGCCGATTCCAGAGCAGGGGATGCTGACGTCGCTTCCATTACCGGGTCCGCTTCCGAAAGCCGTAAAGCCGGCGGCTGAAAATGCGAAGAAAAAATACCGTTCCGTGTTGATTGATGATCTTTCTTATTCCGGACCATCCGGTGATGCGCGGATTGTAAAAGCTGAACCGAACGGGGCGATGTTTACGGACCAGAGTATGAGGTTCGGTACACTGCCCGCCGGTCTTGCCAAAGGGGAACAGATCCGTTTCCCGAATGCAGACTGGAATTATTCTGCCGTCGATCTGCTTCAATTTAATGTTAAACAGGATGCGGATGTTTATGTGGCGCACGATGTGCGCCTGACCGAAAAAATGGAGTGGCTGAAAGAATACACCGATACGGGTATAATGCTGACCATCGGCAGGCATCAGTGGCAGCTGTTCAGGAAAACGGTGAAGGCGGGCGATTCGGTGCTGATGGGCAGCAATACAGAGAGCCATGGACCGGAATGCCGGATGATGACTGTGTTTGTTGTGCCTTCCGATCAGTTTGATATTACGGCAATTGAAACGCCGCGTATTTTGGAAAAGGCGGCAAAATATCTGAAAGAGGCTCCACGGACGGTAACCGCCGACCGTTGCGAACGCAGTGCCGGCGGGCTGCACGATTTTTATTCGGAGGGTGATTATTGGTGGCCCAATGCGAAAAATCCGGACGGCCCTTATATTCGACGTGATGGCGAAAGTAATCCGGCCAACTTTATTGCCCACCGCCAGTCGATGATTCGGCTCAGTGATATCATGGGTACCTTGACATCTGCCTATCTGATTACCGGGGAGGAAAAATATGCTGCTCAGGCGGTTGCTCACCTGAAGGCCTGGTTTGTTGATGAGGGGACACGAATGAACCCGAATCTTCTCTATGGTCAGGCGATTTCCGGCCGTTATACCGGCCGCAGTATCGGCATCATCGACACGATCCACCTTGTGGAAGTGGCGCTCAGTGCCAAAAAGCTGGAAAGATCCAGATCTTTTGCAGAAGCGGATCAGCAAGGGGTCAGGCACTGGTTTCGCGACTATCTTCGTTGGATCAATACGCATGAATACGGGATAAAAGAGCGCAAAGCCAATAATAACCACAGTGTTTGCTGGTGTATGCAGGCCGCAGCTTTTGCTCATTTGGTGGGCGATGAAGAACTGCTTGCCGCTATTCGTGAACAGTTTAAAACCCGTTACATCCCGAAAATGATGGATGAGAAAGGCGGCTTCCCGCATGAGCTGGGGCGAACCAAACCTTATGGCTATTCGCTGTTTATGATCGATGCTATGGCGGGAGTTGCGCAGCTGGCCTCTATTGAAACGGATGATCTCTGGAATTTTGAGATGGCGGACGGGCGGGGCATGAGGCTCGGTATGGAGTTTATTATACCCTACATTCAGGATAAGAGCCGCTGGCCTTTGAAACCGGATATTATGTATTGGGAGGAGTGGCCGGTACGGCAGCCGTCCCTGCTGATGGCCGGCTTGCACTTCGGCCGTTCGGATTACCTGGAGATATGGAAAGGGCTTGATGCGGATCCGACAAATTATGAAGTGCTGCGGAATCTGCCGCTGCGTCATCCACTGCTGTGGATTTCAAACTGAAGGGATGATTATGAATAATTTAAAAATGCTGTTTTTGCTGCCGGTTTTTATCGGCATTCAACTCTCACATGCCGCTGATTTTAAACTCTGGTATGACCGGCCGGCAAAGGAGTGGATGGCCGGTTTGCCGCTGGGGAACGGCCGGTTGATGGCTGTGGTGCAGGGTGGAATTGAAAAAGAAACCATTCAGCTGAATGACGATACCATGTGGACGGGTCAGCCGGTTCAGCGCGATAAACCCGGGGCATATAAATATCTGGATGAAGCACGCCGTTTGATGTTTGAAGGGCGTTATTTTGAAGGGGAGCGGGTGGTCCAGAATCATATGCAGGGCCTTGTGCTTGCAATGGGCATGAGCACCTATCAAACCTCCGGCGATTTAAAACTGAATTTCCGCCATGGCGGTAAAGCAACGGATTACCGTCGGGAGCTGGATCTCAGTACAGGAATTGCCAGTGTTCGTTATACCATTGACGATGCAACCTATACTCGCGAAGTATTTGTCAGTCCGGTCGATCAGGCGCTGGTCGTCCATTTGACGTGTGACAAACCCGGGAAGCTTTCGGTGGATGTTGAGCTGGATCGTTCGCGCGCCGGCATCGAACGTTTGGCTCCGGATCGTTTGTCGATGACCGGCGTTGCCAAACCTAAAACCAATCCAGGCTGGATTGGTGTATCTTTTGAAACGCAGGTGCAGGTTGAAAATACGGGCGGTACGCTGGGCGAAAGCAAAAATGGAATCCGTGTGGAAGGTGCAGATGAAATTACGCTGCGTCTGGTCACTTCGACCGACTATCGCGGTGAGGATCCAAACACGGTCTGTGAAACGCGCCTGGCGGACGTTGGGCAGAAGCCGTTTTCCAACCTTCGGAAAGATCATGTTGAAGAACATCGCCGGCTGTTCAATCGGGTGGATTTGAATTTGGGCGAAGCACCTGATCTGCCGACCGATAAGCGGCTCGCGGCGTTCCGCAACGGGGCAAAGGATCCGTCGCTGGTGGCTCTTTATTTTCAATTTGGTCGTTATCTTTTGATCAGCAGTTCCCGTCCGGGTTCGATGTGTGTCAACCTGTGGGGTAAATGGGTGAACAGTCTGGAGCCGGCCTACGATGCGGACTATCACATCAATATCAATATTCAGATGAACTACTGGCTCGCGGAAATATGCAACCTGTCCGAGTGCCATGAGCCGTTTTTCGATCTGCTCGATAATCTGCGTCCCCGAGGCCGCATTACGGCCCGAGAAACATACGGGGCCCGTGGTTTTACTGCGGGCTATGCAACCGATGCCTGGTATTTTACCAGTCAGATCGGGAATGCTCCATATGGGGTGTGGCCGATGGCGCCGGCGTGGATGTGCAACCATCTCTGGCAGCATTATCTCTATGGGGGGGATTTACAGTATTTGGAAAATCGCAGTTATCCGATCATGAAAGAAGCCTGCCAGTTCTTCCTCGATTATCTGGTGGAAGATCCAACGACGGGATATATGGTTTCGGGGCCGTCCACTTCGCCGGAAAACCGGTTCAAAGATCCGTCTACGGGCAAATCGGTTTCGCTTTCCATGGCACCTTCCATGGATACGCAACTGATTACCGATCTTTTCAGCAATACGATTGAAGCCGGCAGGGTATTGAAAAAAGACCGAAAGTTCCGTCGCAAGCTTGAAAAAATGAAGGCGCGTTTAATGCCGATGCAGATTGGAGAAGACGGTCGGCTGCTCGAATGGGCCAAGCCCTTTAAGGAGCAGAACAAAGGTCATCGGCATATTTCCCATTTGTGGGGACTTTGTCCGGGCAATCTGATTACAGAAAATACACCGGAGTTTTTTGATGCGGCGCGCAGATCATTGGATGTCCGGGTGGAAAATGGCGCAGCGGATTCACCGGAATATCAGGGTATCGCTGCCTGGGTTCTGTGTGCCTATACCCGTCTGCATGATGGTGAAAAAGCGTATGGATTGTTGAATCATATTTTGACAAAAAGTTCCTGGAATAATCTGTTTGCTGTCGGTGAGCGGGGCCGTACCCGTGAGATGTTTGAAACCGATGTGAACTTCGGGGCCACCTCGGCCATTGCCGAAATGCTGGTGCAAAGTCATGATGGATTCATTCAGCTGCTTCCGGCTCTTCCTGCAGCATTATCGGACGGCACGGTGAAAGGGTTGTGCGCACAGGGAGGATTTGAAGTTTCCATGGATTGGAATAACGGCGTGCTGAATGAAGTTTCCGTGAAGTCTCTGAACGGTAATATCTGTGCATTGAAATATGGTGAAAAATTGATCGAATTCGAAACCGTGGAGGGGAAGAGTTATCGGTTTGATTCTAGACTGGAGAACATCAAATGAAGAAAAAATGGGTACTGTGGGCCATTCTTATCGCGGCGGGTCTGGCATCGGCCGTAACCAAACCGAATGTAATTCTCATTATGGCCGATGATCTTGGATCGGGTATGTTGAGTTGCTATGGCCAGAAAATTGTAAAAACGCCGAATATTGATCGCTTGGCGGCGGAGGGTATGCGGTTTAATAACTATTATGGATCGACCTATTGTGCGCCGTCGCGCTGGACGTTGTCGACCGGCATGCATGATGGTCGCATCGGCGGATGGGGGTCCAATAAAGCCGGGCTTCCGATTCTGCGCGATTCGGGAAAAATTACCGAAGAAGAATATCAGAAACGCTTTGCCCAGATGAAAAAGGATGCATTTCCCATTGCTGAAAATGAGGTTTTCCTTGGTCAAATCGGGCAGAAGGCCGGGTATAAAACCGCCCAGTTTGGTAAACTTGATAATGGATTCCTGACCTGGCATGAGCGGGTGAAACGTTATGGCTGGGATGATTATGACGGGTTTTACGATCACCAGCGCTGTCACGGATATTACCCGCCATACCTCTGGCACAATGGCGAGCGCTATGAACTGCCGGGCAACACCGATCCTGCATGCGGGAAATATTTGGAGGTGGATGATCTTCCCGCGGGGAGCGGTGGCGAAACCCATTCGCAGATTCTGATGATCGGAAAGGTGCTGGAATATATCCGTGAACATAAAGATACTCCTTTCTTCCTCTACCATCCCACGCAACTTCCGCACGGCGAAATCGGCATTCCCGAAGTTCATCCCGATTTCGTGAATGACAAGCGTCTGACCTATGAAGAAAAAAAATATGCTTCAATGGTCAAAATGCTGGATGATCATGTCGGTCTGATCATGACTGAACTTAAAGAGCTGGGAATGGATGAGAATACCATTGTGTTCTTCACCGCCGATAACGGACATTGTGCCTATTACAGCGATGTGTACACAGGGTTCAAAAATCAAAAGCTTGATGATGGAACCACCTTTGATTTAGGCGACAACAAATGGCGCAGCCACGGGGATGTGTTTAACGGCGGTGGCGGTCTTGCCGGCGCAAAACGGAGCGGCTTTCAAGGTGGAATTCTTTGCCCGATGTTTGTGCGGTGGCCCGGAAAAATTAAGCCGGGTACGGAGACGGATTTGCTGAGCACGCACTACGATTTTATGGCTACGCTGGCCGATCTCGGCGGAGTATCGGTTCCAAACGGGAAAGACAGTATTTCCTATCTTCCGACGTTGCTGGGTGAGCCGCAGAAGCAGAAGCATGATTTTATTGTGATTCAGAATAAGCGGTTTTATATGGGCAGCAGTACGGTGATTGATTCCAAGGGCTGGAAACTGATTGAGGTCGGCGGGAAAGCACGGGATCAATATCAGCTCTATAATATTCTGGACGATAAGATGGAGACGAAAGAGCTTTCTTCGGAATATCCTGAAAAGGTGGAGGCGTTGAAAAAGACCTTGTATCGCGAAGTGGGATCTGAGCGTCCGGACCTTTGAAATGACTGAATTTTTCCAGACCTTGGAAATGAGTTTCCAGGGTCTGGAAGCCGGAAACCTGTTCTGCTGCAGAACGGCAGGTGTGATGAACCGTATGTTTACATGACGTACAAGGGGATTGATTGAGCGCGAAACCTGATCCGCGGTGTTCAATATGCTGCAGACGGTGATCTTCCGGATGGCTGATGCGAAAGAGCCGGGGTTGCTTGATGGCAAAGCGAACAGGGAATAAATAGACAAGGGCAGGAAATACAATGAAACGAAATCTTTTATGGGCGACCGTCTGTCTGCTGGCTTGCGGTGCACATGCTGCACAGAACCCGCAGGATAAACCGAATGTGATTGTCATCGTGACGGATGATCAGGGATATGGTGATTTGTCGTGTCACGGGAATCCGTGGTTGAAAACCCCGGAGCTGGATCGGCTGCATGATGACAGTGTAAGGCTGACTGATTTCCATGTTGATCCCACCTGCGCGCCGACGCGGGCGGCTTTGATGACCGGGCGGTATTCCGCCCGAACCGGGGTGTGGCTTACCTATGGAAGCCGTCATCATCTGCGTAAAGATGAAGTCACGATGGCGGATGTCTTTAAAGCCAATGGATACCGAACAGCGATTTTCGGAAAATGGCATCTGGGCGATAACTATCCGTTCCGGCCAACCGATCGCGGCTTTGATGAGGCACTGATTCATGGGGGCGGCGTGGTTGCAGAAACGCCCGATTATTGGGATAATAATTATTATGACGATACGTATTTCAGGAATAATAAACCGGAAAAAGTGAAGGGCTATTGCACGGAAGTCTGGACGGATGAAACGATTCGGTTTGTGACGGAAAATAAGGACCGTCCGTTTTTCTGCTATCTTGCGTATAACGCGCCGCACGGGCCGTTGCATGTGCCTGAAAAATATCGAAAACCATATGAAGCGGAACAGGGGAAAAGGCGCGCGGCTTTTTATGGCATGATTGGGTGTATTGATGAACATATCGGTCGGTTGCGTGAAACGCTGAATGAACTCTCGCTGGAACGGGATACGATTGTGGTCTTTTTGAACGATAATGGAACCAACGGCGGTGCGGGAATTGATGGGGACGGGCGTAACGGCTGGGTTAAGGATGGATTCAATGCGGGGATGCGCGGCCGGAAAACATCGCGCTACGAGGGCGGACACCGAGCGGCCTGCTTTATTCACTGGCCTGCAGGAGGATTGGACGGCGGACGGGATGTGAACGGTGTGACGGCTCAGATTGATCTGCTTCCCACATTTGTGGATCTCTGCGGTCTTCAGTTTAAGGAAAAACTCCCGTTGGACGGGATTTCGCTGGCCGGTTTTCTGAAGTCGGGCAGGGTACCGGTGAACCGGACGGTGGTTGTGCATGATCAGGGCCGATTCGGCCACCCAGTTGAAGACGGTCTGCTGATTAAGTATAAAGACTATTCCGTGATGCAGGGGAACTGGCGTCTGGTTGGTAATGAACTGTATGACATTCATGCCGATCCATCGCAGCGTACAGATATCGCGGCGTTGCATCCTGAAAAGGCGGAGCAGCTGAAAGCTGCTTATGAGTCGTGGTGGAACAGTGTTTCCGTAAAGGGGGATGAATACAACCCGTTCATTATTGATCCTGCAAAACAGCAGACCGTGCTGATCTCCTCGCAGAATCTGCTGGGCGGCAACGTGGCCTATAGTCAGCGTTCCGTTCGTAAAGGAGAGGGCGGGGAATATGGCTGGACATTTATTGATGTGGAGAAGCCCGGAAAATATCAGATTTCGCTGCGCCGCTGGCCGCGCGAATCGGGATTGGCGATTCGGGCCGAGGCTCCGAAGTATCCGATGAACCCTTCCACCCACATGATGTCGAAAACGCCCTGCAAGGTGTTTGAGGTGGAGCGTGCCCGACTGCAGATTGGCGATTTTGACCAGGTTGTGCCGGTGAATGAAATGGACGAGGAAGCGATATTTAATGTGGAACTGTCGAAAGGTGAACAGCGCATTCAGACGTGGTTTCTGATGGCTGACGGTGACTCGCGTGCCGCATATTATACTTATATTGAGCCTGTTTCTTCCGCGTATTGAATCATTCTGCGCCGTTTTTTTAAGGTATTTGAGCCTGGCCTGAATTCGGCGAGGCTTTTCAGTATCCTATTGTTTTTTGTAGTCAACGGGGGGAGAGAACTACAAGTCCTACTTTTTGCCTTTGCGGAATATCCCATGCTTTAATGTGCTGACCGTAGAGAAGGGTTGAACCGGTTATGGTTCCGGATATGACCGTTCCGCGGAATTTCAAAGAGGATAACGATGAATGCACATAAATGGATGGCCAGTTTACTGGTACTCTGGCTTGCGGGAATGAATGCCGAGGCGTTTTACGATCCGTCCTGTGAAACGCATGCCGTGGTAACAAACGTGATGGACTTTGGTGCAGTTGGCGATGGGGTGGTCAATGATTCCGCCGCATTCCAGGCTGCGATTGATTCGGTCACGGCCAACGGAGGCGGGGATGTTGACGTTCCGGAGGGTACATATCTTCTGAAGGGGATTCGGCTTAAATCGAATGTTCATTTACGGGTTGATTCATCTGCGGTACTGAACCTCGATGTTCCAACGGACGGTTCGTCGGGCGGAACCATGATAACGATTGACGGGCATCCAGACTGGCTGGAGAATTCAAGTGTTCAGGGCGTAGGCGGAAAATTCACGGTTAATTTTCCGGAAGGTTCGAAGGGCACCCGGTTTATTCAGGTCAAAAAGGCCCGCAATTTTCTGCTGTCAGATTTTCACGTAAACGGGAATCTCTCTGCTTACAGCTCCGTGGTTTTCGGTCCCAGCGGTTTCGATGAAGCAACGCGCGGAATGCCTACGCAGGGGACCATGCGGAATGTGAGTATTTCGAATTCTGAGTATGGTTATGGTCTGATTCAGTCGCAGGCTTGCGATTCTATACTGTTCACGAACCTGCACGCTAATGGCGGGGTGGCACTCCGTATGGAAACGGGCTGGGATAAGATGGGTAACCTGCAGTACGGGGGAGTGTTTAATGTGGTCGGCCGTAATATTTCCGCCGAAAATGCTAAGGCGGCTGTGATGATGGCCCCGGTGGGGCTGCAACAGGGGCTGGTCGATATTGATGGGGTCTATGCAACAAACTGTGCGTCCGCGGTTCAGATTTCCGCGGGGGGGCTGCGTAATTTGTATAATCCGGATATTTTTCCGGGAACGTATGCCGAGGGCTCGTCCGTTCGCAATGTGACCGCGGTTTTTGGAATGTCGGCTCAGTATAAAAAAATGCCTGATGAGTATCCGTCGGAATTTTCAGGTCTGTTTTCAAACGTTTCCCACAGTGTCTACGGGGCGCCCATCATTGGCCCCTCCTTATCGGCCGTGAATAACAGCAATGAGCGTGTGACGATCGAGAATGTAAAAACATATGGGTTTGATTATGTGCCGCCTATACAAGGAGACGGATACGCGCAGACCGCTGAATCATTCACTGCCACAAACTATACGGCAAACATGGATGGTGATTTTTGGGCTGCAACTGCCAACCTGAATGCGGGCGGTACCAACTGGATCAGTGGGGATGGGGCGGTTGGCCGGATTGATTTGACGACTGCGGAAGCGGAGAATCATGCGCTGAATTATTGGGGATTTGCGCTGGAAGCGGGGGAGGATGCTACGATTGCTTCCGATTTCCGTTATTTTCATCAGTCCGGCGGTGATCTTTCAGGCAATCTGAACGAAGCGGCTTTCGGACTGTTGTTCAGCACGGATCCGGATCCGGCTATCGGAGCCGATGGTTACTGCCTGCTGGGCAACAAGGGCAACGGAATCGGACTGGTTGAAGAGGCTCTGAGCCTGATCGCGCATACCAACCTGAATGTGGATACCGCTTCCGGCGGTTGGAGCGACTGGTTTCGGCTCAAATGGACTATTGAGCGGGGTGATGAAAATTATCGGGGAACTCCTTCGATTTATGACGAAAGCGGAATGCTGATTTACAGTGGCTCTACCATTGATCTCGGCGTGGCAAACGGGACTGAAATCTGGGCCGGTTATACCACCGGCACAAACCGTGTCGGCGGCCGCATTTCCGACTTCAGCGGCCTGGAACAGGTTGAAGCGGATAATTTTGTTTTTGAAGTAAGCTATATCAATGAGGCTCCGATATGGCTCGATACACCAAGCCGGTTCTACGCCACCGTCGATACGGAATATACCACCTCGTTGCGAGGAGCGGTGCTGGAGCCGAACGGGAAACTGGTTAAGTATACCAGGCTGCAGGGGCCGGATTGGTTGACGGTTGAAGCCGATGGCTGGATTACAGGAATGCCGGATATTTTTGACATTGGACCGAATATATTCGAATTGGTGGCCACGGACTATGAGGGGCTTTCTAGTACCAACACCGTGATTGTTACGGTGGCTTCATCGAGTGGTGGAATGTTCAGTGTGCCGCCGGTTGAAGATACCTATGTTCAGGGGCTTAATCCGACCAATAACTATGGATCAAGCCGCACCATGGGGCTGCAGGATCATGCTGTAAAACAACGGATCGCTTATTTGAAATTTGATCTGTCTCAGATTCCCGGGGATCAACTGACGAATGCTTTTCTGCGACTAAAGGTCAGCGATCCTGACCCGGCTATGCATCAAACGGTTTGGTCGGTTGCCGATGACAGCTGGCAGGAAGACACGGTTACCTATTCAAACCGGCCCGCTCTCGTTAGCGGTGTGTCGGGGGCTCCGGTTCCGGTTCCTGATTTTGGTTGGTGGGCCGAATTGAATGTTACCGGAGCTGTTCAGGGAGAATGGGCGGGGGATCAGACGGTTTCTTTGGCGTTGGTTGCCTCGAACGGATTTCAGACTGCATATCATTCTTCGGATGATATGCCCGGTCACCGTCCGGAATTGGTCGTGCAGACGGTTCAGACCAATAATACGGCACCGGTATTTACTGAATCGCCCATGGATGGAGGTACTGCATTGATTCATGCGGACTATACCTTCAGCCTGTCAGATTTTGCTGTCGATGAGGATGGAGATGAGTTGAATTTCCGCATTGTCAGTGGCCCGGAATGGCTTGTTGCCCGTTCTGACGGAGTGCTGACAGGTACGCCGAATGAGAAGGATTCGGGCTGGAACCGCTGGGAGGTGCTGGCCGCTGACGGGATTAATCCGGCGGTTACCGGTGAGTTGAATATTTGGGTGGAAGAAAATGATTCAGAACTTCTTTCAATACTTAATCCGGTGGCCGATACGTACGTTCAAGGGGGAACGCGCAGTAATAATAACTATGGCACTGAAAGTACGGTGAGCTGCAAATACAAGTCCAATAATGAAAACTGGACCTACGAGCCTTATCTCCGTTTTGACCTTTCAGCGGTTTCCGGGGCCTCTATAACCAATGCCACGTTACGTTTGAAAGTGCAGGCCATCGATGATGTCGCCACATCTGTACACACGGCTTATTTCGTGGCCGATGACAGCTGGGGAGAAACTAATCTGACCTGGAATACAAAGCCTTTATGGAGTACTTCGCTTGATGCCGCACCACGCCCTTCTTCCGCGGGATTATGGATTGAGCTGGATGTGACCCAGCAGGTTTCGGCGGAATGGCTGGGTGATGGCTTGTTTTCAGTTGCGCTGATTGCATCGACCAAGGACAAAGTTGACTATTATTCCCGAGAAGCGCTCTCCGTCAGTGATCGTCCTCAGCTGGTTATTCAGGCCATTGGCTCTGAGCATTCAGCATGGAACGCCTTTATTTCGGATTATGGTCTGGGGGGATTAAAAAATAATCATTCGGACAGCGACGGCCTGGACGACTGGGGGGAATATGTGTTCGGAGGAAATCCGACCAATCCGGCGGACACCGGAACGCAACCTGTCTTTGATGCCGCTTCTTCCAATTACATTTTTTCGCTTATCGGGGATGATCATGTGGTTGCTCATGTCCTCACCAATGCCGATCTGGTTGGCGGAAACTGGGGGACAAATGCCACGGTGAACGTGACTGCGACCAACGGAGTTCTCGGCGCTTACACGAACCGTGTGAATATGGAGACCGACGAATTGTTCATTAAACTGCTGGTGGAATAGTCGCTCCATTATTCAATCGATTGTGGCGGTTGCGGCGTTTTGTGCGTTGTTGCCGACTGCATTTGAGCATCGATGGAATAGCCGATTTCATAAAGCCGGAAGAATAAATTCCGGACTCAGATTTGAGATTCGAAAAGGGGGCTACAACATGATGTAGCCGATATGGGGAAATAACTACAAGACCCATATTTTGCAATTCTGCCTGTCCTGGGTTTACATAGTATAGCTAGTAGTCAGAGGTCTGGCTGGGCCCGGTGGCGCAGTGGCAGGCAGGACGAAAAAAAATAAGGAGAAGGGATAATGAGAGGAAAAAGAGCTGTTTTTACCCTGCTGATAAGTATGGGGGTACTATCAACAACATGGTCGGCGCCATATATAAACGCCGATTTTAATACCGGCAGCGGTGATCTCGCAACCGTAGATGCGGACTGGTCCAAAGTGGAAAATACACCGGGAGATGCCTTTACTCTGGGGGGCGGTGTGGCAACAACGACAGGCACTTTTCCGGAAATCACAAACGGCACACGTGCGGTTTATTTTACGGGGGCCTCGGTTGGAAATGACATAGGCCATAAATGGACGGGTTCGGTTGATTTTTCGTTCACCAGAACTGCGGAATATGGTCCTGATACATTCGATAAACAGCTCTTTACATTGGGTGAAGGCAATACGGAAACCAATGAACTGGATATTGGTCAAAGCGATCTGGGGATACAATTGAGACTTAGAAACACTGGTGCTCTCCGGGTTGGCGTCAGGGATGCCGATGCGTGGAATAACCCGTTGCAGGTAAGTGATGCATTTATCGGTGCCACGAATAATACATCCGCCACAACCACCGATGATCTTCGCCTGACATGGATCTATCGAAAAACCGCAGTGTCCAATGTCTACGCGTTTACGGCATCGATCATTAATCTGGATACGATGGAGACCAACAGTATGGAGAAAATCCAATATCTGAACGAATCCATCTTCTGGAATGAGGTGACGAATCCGCGTTTTCTGCTGCAGGCTGAAAATTCAAGTTATACGAATGATAACTATGTGACCACAGCGATTGATAGCTTAACTGTATCGGTGGAAAGCAATGCCCCGGCAGTTTTACAATTTGGTTCGGTTGTTGCTGCGGGGAACGATGCCGCTGTTTTTCTTTCCTGGGATGATGTAGTTGAAGCCACGGCTTACGATGTAAAGCGTTCGGATAGCATTGATGGCACGTACACGACATTGACCGGCGGAGCGGACATTACGACCAATGTTTTCTCGGATACGCAAAGCCTCGTTAACGGAAATACGTATTTCTATAAAATCACCGCAAAAGCAGGTGCGCTTTCTGCGGATTCCGATCCGGTTGAAGCGACTCCCGATCAAATCGTGGAGGTCACCGGTACGTTTATCGATACCACCTTCACGAATAGTGCGATCTATGCGAATGGTGATCTGGCCAATCAAACCGGCTGGCGTGCAAACAGGAATTCGCGCAGTGGTGCTTTCACTGTTGATACTGCAGGAAACGGGTTTGCGACTGCCGTTGCAAGCGCCGCAAGCACAAACGAGGCTTCGGTTTACTGGAAGGACTACAGTACGAATGCGGTTGGCGCAATCTGGAGCGGCGACTTTGATTTCAAGATCACTGCAGATTCCGTCCTTGCAGAGGAAGGCGTTATTCTCAACTTCGGTGTTACGTCGGATGTTGAAGAAAAGGGGATCAGTCATTTAGAAAGTCACAATGCCGTGATTACCACCTGGCTGACACCGGGCGGCAACTTGCGCATTGGATTGAACGCAAGGTTTATTGGTCAGACGGATCTGATTAACGTGGCGGCGGAAGATCTCGGCTGGGATCCGGCATCCACGAATATTCCGGACTTTGAGACGGACCTTATTGAGTATGACTGGAGCATCCGCAAAACCTTGGGCGGTAATTATAACGCAGAGCTCACTGTTACCGTGGAAGGTATTTCAACGAACACGGCGACTCTTCAATATGCCAACAATGAGCCGACCGAAATGTATAATGCCGGTGTAGCCCACTTTGCGATGTCGCACCGGATCCCGGGTATGGAGCTGGTTGATATTGCTGTGGACCGTGTGACGGTGACGCATGCTGACACGAGCCCGGTTCCGGTTACTGAACCGACCATTAGCAGTGTTACCCAGGGGAACCTGGAACTTAACGTGTCCTGGGGATCAAAAGGCGATGAAACCGGAGGATTCAATGTTTACCGTTCATCGACCGGTACAGATCCGGAAGACTTCGTGTTGTACACCAATGTAACGACGGCGGGCTTCGTGGATACGGGATTGGAAAATCTGCGGGTATATGCCTATAAGATTAAAAGTGTGTTCCCGACCGGTGAGAGTGAATTCAGTAACATGGTGGCAAACCGTGCGCTGGTTACAGCTCAGGTAGACGGCATGTTCTGGAGCGCGGCCGGCGGCAATGGCACGCTGAACTATAACAAAACCATCTCGCAGACCTATTCGGGAGTATCTTCGAATGGAATCACCTTGAAAACCGGAAACGGCTTTGAGGGATCCAAGGTGGAAGCGTCCAAAATCGATGATGGATACAATACGAGTGCTTCGCCGCTTATCTATGGATGGCTCCAGGAGGAAACAGAGATACCCGTGGCTACAACTACGTTTTGGAATAAAAACGGAAATGACCGAATCCGCTACAGGAACAATAACGGTGGAATCAATGCGAGCCTGGACTATGTTCAGATCGACACTGCCGTCGATGCCTCTGTCGGAACGTTTATCATGTATGCAGGTACCTGGGGAGGAAACACCCGGGCTGCTATCAGGAACAACGGAACGTGGTATGCCAGTAAAACGACCAGCAACAATGATGAGCAGTCGATTGACATGGCTACAGAGACCTGGGCCGTTTTCTCCACTCCTGAAGCGGGCGATGATTATGTGGATGTGAGTGATGGTTCCTTTGCAACTGTTACGTTTGACCGGGTGGATGCTGTCGGCATCTTGCGCGGGAAAAATACGGACACCGGCAATAAATCCACAGCGTACTTTTCATTGGTTATCCAGGATCGGGCTTCGGATTTCCAGAGCGCCATGTTTGACTATGGTCTCTATAATGAAGATGCCGCAGCCACGAATGACTATGACGGCGACGGAGTAGACAATGTGAGTGAATGGGGATTGGGCGGTGATCCTGCCGATGGATCCAAGAGTGGTCTTCAGGTTCGTCGCACGGAAGTGGATGAAAATGGAAACTTTATCTATATCTATCCCCGACTGCCGGACACAGAGCTTCGGCCGACTTACAGCATTGCCAGCGATAATAATCTGACCATTGCGCCTGGATTCGTTGAGCTGACAGAGGGGGTTGATTATACTGAAGACGGATATGGCCCGAGCTGGTCTACGAACGGAATCGGGGCAAACTTCGATGCTGTCACCAATACCATTCCGACTGCGGGTATTCCGAGGGAGTTCTTCAAACTCATCATCACCGAGTAAGCGGTTCAATTACCGCGCCCTGAATTGAGGGGTGCGGGTTCGAAAACCCCGTCGGTATCCGGCGGGGTTTTCTGTGTAAAAACGACCTTGGTTCATGGGCGGATGAAGAACCGGAATGAAAACTGATCGACGGTGCAGCGTACGGGTTCGGGCGCACTACAAAATCTACTAGCGAATGGAGTATGCAGAACTACAATACTCATATTTTGCCTTATTTAATCCTTCGGTTTTTAATGCTCAATTGGTTTTTCCGGTGATGGGGTGGGCCCGTCAAACCGGTCGTAATGATTTTCTTTCTGGATACCTCTGTGTGTCTGAAGCGGCACGATTGTGCAAGGAGCTGAACTGCAATGTTTAAATCATCAAAAAAAGGTTTCTTTGCGAAACACGCCAAGTCCAGTGCCGCAATGATCAGTCTTGGCATTCATGCGGTTTTAATTGTCGTTGCACTCTCTTTTGTTGCGGTCACGGTGATCCAGAAAGACGAGCAGAAATTCGAGGCGAAGCCCGTTCAACGCCCTAAGATGCCGTTGAAAAAACTGCAGGTTCCGGTGAATATTAAGAAAAAGAAGATCCAAAAGCCGAAGCTGCGCAAACGCATTGTTGTGAAGCCGAAGCTGGCGAGTGTTCCGGAGATCCGGATGCCCGAAATTGCAGGGGTTAAAGGAGGGCTTGGAAATGCGGTCGGCAATGGGCTGGGTGGAACGGGGAGCATCGGTTTTTCCATGCCCGAATTCGAATTATTCGGGGTTAAAGGCCGGGGCGAAAAAGTGTTCATTGTACTGGATGCTTCGGGGCATATGATGACCGATGGGATCGGTGGAATTCCGGCCTATACGATTATCAAGAATGAGCTGGTACGGATTCTTGAGGAATTGAACTCGGCTGTGATTTTCAATATTGCGGTTTATGGCGGTGGGGATTATATGCTGTTTCCGGATATGGTGCCGGCAACGCCGGGCAATGTGGAAAAGGTGAAGGAGTGGCTGGCTCCGCTGAATGCCGTTTCTAAAAATATGGGGGATAGAGATTACGGCCCCAAAACGCTGGCTTCGCGCGAAAATTCGATTCGTATTGATACAAAGGTTGACCCGCTGCAGAGCGGTGTCGGCGAATGGGTGCGCCCGACCATGCAGGGTATGCAGCAACAGGCGGATGTCTTTTTTGTGCTCTCCTGTCGCTGGGGTAAACTGCGCTATAAAACGGCTGATGCCGGAGCGTGGGATGAAAATAAACAGGCCCGGTGGAAAAAGGCCGTAACCAAGGCAAAGGCTTTGCACAAGAAGGAAAACAATGTCCGGCGAAAGAAGGGACAGCCGCCGCGGGTGGTCACCGGCGGAGACCGGGGTTTGGTTAAAGCCTATCTGCCCGGTGAAGATCTGTCTCCGAAAAATACATATCAGGACTATACGCCGCGGGAAATTGTGGAAGCACTTTCCAATGTCTGGAAAGAGCAGCGTTCAAAAAGTCAGTTGCTTACCCGCCGACTTGGAAATATGAAAAAGAGCGATTTTTCGGTGAATGTGATTCATTTTGTAGCTGAAAATTCGGATGATGGAAAAGAAGAACGTTTTGCGAAGGTTGCCAGTCTGACCCGGGGGGATTACCGGGAAATTAAAGGGCTGGCCGCTATTCAAAGCTATGTGAGTACTGAGCCGGAGCTTTAAGCCTGAAGCATAAACTCCAAGTATTCTTTCGTAAACAGACCTTTGAAATGGTTACTTTTCAAGCAGGATGAGAATCTGGAATTTTACGGATCATTTAAAGGCAGGAGGCATCGTTGCGGCGGTGCTGCTGGTCTGTGTATGTCATGCGGTAACGAATGAAGTATCGGAAAAGGTCCTGTTTGATATCGATTTTCAGGATCACCCTCTGAGTCGGTGGGACTCCCGATATGGGGGGGTGCCGATTATCAATTGGGGATTTGCTCATGTGGTCGAAAATCCCGCCGATCCGGGCAATCGATATCTTGAGCATCGCCCGGGGTTTACCGCCCATGGGGGGACTGGGGATGTCAACTGGGTGGGGCAGGGGCTGAACCGTAAGATTCCCCGGCTGGAACCGGGGCAGGAGTTGCGCCTGAATTTTGATTGCCGTCTTTTTTTCAGAAATACCCGGACGGGAATGAATTTGCTCGAATGTCTGGTGACGAAGCCGGAGTCCTCGGCCAGGGATGAATTTCCGGTAAAAATCGGGCATTGGGGGGGCACTTTTTACCGGAATCGGCGTTTGGGTTTTAAATTGATGCAAACTCCGCGGATTGCCGGGCGCGCCAGTCCGGATGGTTATCTGGGTATTGCTCTGAAGCCGGTAAGCTATTGGGCGGCGGATCTGCATATCGATTTGAATGATATTGGCGTTCATCATCTGGGACGGGACGATGCGGACACAGAAAGCGACGCGCTGAATGTCACCTATACCGTGAGCCGGTATGATCGAGCTCCGTTTGTTATAAACTCGGTTATGGTTTCCAATACGGTGACCGCTGCGGTCTGGCAGGGATATTCCACTTCTCGAAAAGCCGAGACCATGCTGGATGACGGATTGTTTATCGGCTTCGGTTCTGATTCTGATCTCTCCGGGGATGAAGGTTTCGAGATGGATAACATCCGCTGTTCGGTCGGGAAAGGGTTCCAAACGCTGGAAAAGTTTAAAGCCCAGAAAAAGAGAGGGGCGGTCGGTCAGGAAGAAAACGTTGTTTATGAAACAGCCATTCAGACGGTTTCATCTGAAGGACCTCTTGAGCAGGAGCCGCCCTTTCTGCTTTCGATTCCCGGAAAGCTGAAAGAGATTGCTGCTCGGAAAGCTGAAATTAAATCGGAAATAAAAACGCTTCCGGTAGTGCAGGAATCGCTGCAGTTGAATGCGTACGGGTATCATGGCGGGTATCTTCCCGCTTTGGATAAACTGCCGGAGGAACCCCGCTGGATGCTCGATATTGAGTTTCAGTCCGGAGCACGTGTGGAAGAGGTGGTGCTGGTACCGGCTATTGATCGCCGTTTTGATGATTCCCGCGGCTATGGATTTCCGAAAAGATTCCGTGTGCTTCAGGTTTTTCACGATGGATCATCGCGGATTGCGCGGGAGTGGATGACGGAAGATTGTCCCGATCCTGGCCGCATGCCGATGGTCATAAAAATGCCGGATCCCCGCAGTAACCGTTTCCGTGTTGAGGTGTTTCGGGGCAGCCGGGAAGGGCAGAAAGAGGTTTTTGCTCTGGATGAATTTATGGGGGTGGTTCGTCAGGAAATCTTCCGCTCAGTCAATGTGGAGGCAAAAACGGTTTATGAAGCGCGGCCCTATTGGGGGAAGGGATATCTCACCGATCATAAAACCAGTCTGGGATTGCCGACGGCCCGCAGAACCAGCGGTATTGCAAGTGGTACCTCCGAAGATTTTTCGGTGGCTTTTGATCGTCCGCCCAAGAAACCTATCGTTCTTGAAATCGATCTCGGACAGAACCGTCGACTGGGGTGGGTGACACTGTTTCCTGCAAAATCGCCTGAGGGAATTCTGATTCCCGGATATGGTTTTCCCGGGAAAATCAATATGGAGATGGTTCCGGAGTTGCAAAACGGGAAACGAGGGAAAACCATTGAACTTGAAACCGCCTGGGAAGGTGGAAATCCGGGAAATAATGTGGTGCGGCTTGAGGGGCGATCTGAAGCGGGGCGCTGGATTCGATTTATTATTGATAAACTGCCCCGGCATTATGGGGCCAATACATTTGCTCTGGGGGAAATCAACGTTTATCGGAGCGGTGAAGTTTTTCCCATTCAGCAGGTCAATTTTGAAGGATTTCCGCCGGGAACTGAAGAGAATGCTGCGTTGCTGTGGGACGGGAAAGCAGGGGGACAGCCCATCATGTTTTTGTTCGACTGGCTTAAACAGTTGGAACAGAAACATAAATTGACCAAAGAGCTGAGCCGACTTTCCATGAATGAAAGGCTGTTTCAGGCGCGCTGGAATGGCTTCCTGCGGTCGGTGTTTATTGTGATTCTGGTGATTGTTGTTTTGGGGGCCGTTCTGGTGGCTTTAGGGGCTATTGTCCTTCGCAGGCGTCACGCAAAGCAGTTACGACAGCAGATTACCGAAGATCTGCATGATGAAATCGGAAGCAAGGTCGGGGCCATTAATCTGTATGCGAGCCTGGTGAGAAAGACCGCATCTGATCCCCGGGCGATTGAAAGCAACCGGAGGATTGAGGTGATTGCCAAGGAAATGCAGCAGTCTTTGCGGGATGTATTATGGTTTACCAATAATAATACCGATACCCTTCGGGATGTGGTTCAGAAACTGGCCGAAATAGCGGAGGCTATGGTGCCGCCTTCGATTTTGAAACTCGATCGTTCTCCATCCTACGAAATTCCGGAGTCGACTATTTCCATTCAGGTGAAACGAAATGTCTTGTTGATTTTCCGGGAGGCCGTGCACAATGCAACACAGCATTCCGGGGCCACAAAAATTGAGGTTCGGATTCGATGGAGTAAACCGGGGCTGGTCGTGACGGTTTGGGATAATGGAGCAGGATTTATTTTTGAGGATCTTTCCCTGAATGGAAAAGATAAGCGCCGACATTTGGGCCTCGAAAGCATGCAGCGCCGGGCGATGCAGATAAAAGGTGAATTGACGATTGAGTCCAGTCCGGGAGAAGGTACTGAACTGAAGTTGAAACTGAAAATCTAGGTTGAGGATTGAACCATGTCTAAAGAGAATAAAGCCGTAAGCATCTGGCTGGTGGAGGATGAAAAGCATTACCGCGAAGCGATGGTGTGCCACCTGGAGCTGGACGATCGCATCACCCGCGTTGAGAGTTTCGGTTCCTATGAAAAAGCATTGGTCAAGTTAAGCCGGACCGACCTGCCGGATCTCATTCTGCTGGATCTCCATCTGCCGGGTATCAACGGAATTGAAGCTGCAACTGCCTTGAAGCATCATTATCCGGAATTGAATGTTCTCGTGCTGACCAGCTCATCTGACCGAAAGTCGGTTTTTGATGCCATTTGTGCCGGTGCCAATGGGTATCTGGTAAAGAGCGACTCGATCGAGGAGATTCTTCAGGGCATTCATCAGGTCTTGGATGGCGGGGTGCCGCTGAGTCGTGAAGTGGCCTCGTATGTCCTTGATACTGTCCGTTCCATGGCACCTAAAAGCTCCAAGGTTGAACTGAGCGAACGCGAAACTGAAATTTTACGTCTGTTGGCTGACGGCGAAAGTCGAAAGAAAGTGGCGCACAAGCTGCATATCGCAGTGGCCACTGTCGATTATCACCTGCGCAGCGTCTACGAAAAGCTTCAGGTGCATTCCACCGCCGGGGCCATCGGGGAAGCTTTCCGTCAGAAACTGATTGATTAACGTGTGCCGTACAGGTGACGGCATCTCGGTGGTATGCTGAGCGTGTCGAAATCAGGCGAGACTGCAGGTGTGCCGCGGTTCGTTTCTTGTTCATATCCCGTATTTAAGGGTCCGTGCCTTTTTTCGAGCGGTCTGTTTGGCCGTTGCTGATGCTGCACAATTCCAATGATTGGAACCGGGACGGAACACGGGCTGCGCTGCTGGTGAGGCGATGTGTTCATTTAGACAGAGGTGCTATAGCATTTTGTAGTGAAGGGGCTTTCACAACTGCAATTTCCATAGTTCGCGTTTCAATCCCTTACATGCTTTCATTTGTACCGTCCAATGTAATCGTTGGATGTCCTGTCGAGTGGTCAACACCGCACGCAGGCGATTGAAAATAAAGATAGGAGAATGAAATATGAACAAATGGATTATAGGTGCAGCCTTATTCGCCATTGGCGTAGGTGCGCAGGCGGCTGTGATCACTTCTTCTGCGGATGGAGTTCTTGATGCCGCTGCTACATGGGATGGCGTGAACAGTCCAACGAACGCAAATTCAGACACATGGAATTCTGCTGGATATGACCATAGCTGGCAGAAAAATAAGACGTATTACGGAACGTATGTTGTTCAATCCGGTACGACGGTCACGGGTTCGGGGAACTTTGACCATGTTCAGTTTGAAAATATGACTCTCGCTGGAGGAACGCTGCAGGGTGCCAGGGGGCAGGAATATACTGTGGACGCAAATCTCGCGGTTATATCGGACTCACTGGTGACGGTTAGACGGTCAGGGATTATTAAAGGCGATGGGACTGCAACACTGACCGGTAACGGGAATTTAACGATTTTACAGGACACGGATGCAAATGATAGCGGGGATGAGTTTGCATTAGGCATGGGGATGGATATGACAGGTTATACCGGTAATATTCTCTTTACAACGGATGGCGGCGGCAGTGGTGCCGACACATTTGACCTACAAATTCTAGGGGATACATCTGCTGCTGGAACATTTGGACTTGCGCTTGAGAATCAAGCTACTGGAGATGTTTCAGTACGGTTGGATCTGGGAACCAGTAATGACTTTACAGTGCAAGCACTTTCTTTCGGGGGCACTACCGTTGCCAACGGAACGTATACGGCTGCTGACCTGACGACCGCAGGATTTGGTGATTGGGTTGCCGGCAGTGGCAGCACGGTTACGGTTATTCCGGAACCGGCCACGCTGGGTATGGTTGTTGCAATGGGGGTGGGAGTGCTCTTTATTCGCCGCCGATTCATGATGTGAGGGCGATAATGGAAGAGCGCTGTCGGATTCCGGCTGCGTTCTGTTGCTCCATTTAATTTTCAATGGAGATTCGGGTGACAGGTTTCCCTCCTCTTATCCTGGAATCCCGAATCTCCATTGTTTTGATAAGCGCAGTGCTTCGGCACTGCGCTTTTTGATTGTCTGTTTCTGCTTTGCGGAGTGGTTTGTCGGTATGGTTGATTGATTCGAGCCCGCCTTCTGTGCGCGCGGTGGCAGACCCCTGCAGGGTCGATGCGATGCGGGCTACAAGATCTTGTAGTTTCGGTGTAATGACAACTGCAACTTCCATAGTTCGCTCATCGCGCTGTGCCTGTGTTTCAATTTTATCATATGTTCCACAGGAATATCTGCAGGAACGGTATTACAAACAGGAAATAAGATATGTCCAAATTAACCGCTTTATGTACGTTGGCGCTGACCGTCTCCGTATCGTCTTTCGGCCATGCAAAGCCGAATATTATATTTGTTTTAGTCGATGATCTGGGGTACGCGGATGTGGGATTCAACGGGTCCACTTATTACGAAACGCCCAATATTGACCGGTTGGCCGGGGAAGGGCTGGTGCTTGAGAATTCCTACATGTATCCAACCTGTTCTCCGTCGCGCACTGCCATTGCGACCGGAAAACAATCGTTTCGCACCGGAGTCTATACGGTGCCGGTTCTGGAGCGGGGGAGTGATCAGGAAAATATTTTTTCCCGCTGGACCGTTGGCGAAGAGCATACCATGTACAGTCAGCCGCTGGCGGATTCGGGCTACAAATCCATTCATCTCGGCAAATGGCATCTTGTCGGACCGTATCCGAAGGAAGAGATGGAAGGAACCTGGCCGCGCAGTGAAAAACTGGATCAGCCGGATCCCTGGGATTATAGCTGGGCGGCCTATCACAAGTCCGAGGCCTGCGCGAAATACTATCCCCGGGGTCGCGGTTATCTGAAAAATATCGGGGGCACATATCGTGGCGATCCGGCATTGGAAATCGACGGCTATAAGGGCGAGACCGGCGGCTATTTTGCTCCGTTTAATAATCCGTTCATGGACCAGAAAAATCCGAAAGATAAGTGGTTGACCGATCATTTGACGACCGAGGCGATTGATTTTATGGATGAGCACAAAGACGAGCCGTTCTTTGTTAATCTGCACTATTATACCGTGCATCGCCCGATTCGCGGCCGCAGCCCGGAGCTGGTTGAAAAGTATGTGAATAAATCCGGTGATCCGGTAACCGGACAGGGCATGCAGGCCAAGCCGAAAGATAAACTCAAGAGTGCTGAATATGCCAGCATGATTGAATCGCTCGACGACAATATCGGACGTATTGCGGATTATCTGGAACGGAATAACCTGCGTGAAAATACATTGATTCTGTTCAGTTCGGACAACGGACAAAATGTCGGAGCCAACAAAACGCTGAGAGGTAAAAAAGGCTGGATATACGAAGGGGGGATTCGTGTGCCTACGTTTATGAACTGGCCCGGGAAAATCAAACCCCGGCGTTCCAAAACCCCGATTAGCGGACTGGATTATTTCCCGACGTTTATGGAGGTTGCCGGAATAAAATACAACGGAGTGCTGGATGGAGATTCCATTGTCGGATTGTTCACCGGTGAACCCCGGAACTTGCAGGAGCGTCCGTTATTCTGGCATTTGGCCAGCCGGTTCCATCATGGAACCTGTTCGGTGATTCGTAAGAATAATTTCAAATTGATTCAGTTCCTCAAGGATGGATCGCTTGAGTTGTATAATTTAGAGAAAGACCCGGCGGAAACCCATAATCTGGCCGCAGAACATCCGGAAGTCGCACAGAAGCTGCTCCGGGAGCTGACCGGCTGGCGTAAACAAAACAGTATTCCGCTGCCTCCGGAATCTCCTTTGGATTACTGAGTGATAAGGAAAATAAGCAATGAGCACATATGCACGAATCAATATTTTAGTCGGCCTGTCTGTCGGGATTGCCGCCGTGACGGCGAACGGCATGGAAAAAAAGAAACACGTTGTTGAGCGGGAACGGCCTGCGGAATGGAAAAACCTTGTTTTCGGCGGGCGGTTTGCGGATCGCTTTCTGCCGATGCCGGATCTGGGAGGAATGACTTCGGATACGTGGGGTGAAACAAACGTGGTTCCGCGCGAAGTACGCAATGGCATCGAAGATCCTGAGTGGTCCTACTGGGGTGGAAATACGATGCTGGAAGAGGATGGAAAGTTTCACCTGATGGTGGCGCGCTGGCCGGAAGACGCACCGAAAGGACACATGTCGTGGTTCGATTCAGAAGTCGCGCATGCGGTGTCCGACTCGCCGTATGGTCCGTTTGAGGTGACGCAGGTGATCGGTCCGGGGCATAACCCAACCTATTACCGCACGCAATCGGGGCAGTACATGCTCTACATTATTGACGGCTGGTACACTGCGGATTCCGTGAACGGTCCGTGGACTGAAGTTGAGGTGGAGTACGACAGTCGTGATCGGAAAAATACAAAACAGAAAAATTATCTTCATAACAATACCTTTATCAAACGGGAGGATGGCTCCTTCTATATGCTGAACCGCCACGGACAGGCTTGGTTCAGCAAAGACGGTATTGATACGTATTATCGGGTTTCGCCGGAAATCGTCTATCCGAAAGTTCCCGGGCGGTTTGAAGATCCGCTGGTCTGGAAGGACCACATTCAATATCACCTGATCGTGAATGACTGGGCGGGCCGGATTGCCTGGCACCAGCGTTCCAGGGATGGGGTCAACTGGGTGGTGGAGCCGGGTGAGGCCTATATGCCGGGGATTGCCGTCAATGAAAATGGAACCAAAGAAGATTGGTTTAAGTTCGAACGAATTCGCGTGGTTCAGGATGAATATGGGCGCCCGTTTGCCGCAAATTTTGCAGTTATTGATGTGTTGAAACACAGCGATCTGCCCAACGATAAGCATAATTCAAAGCTGATTGTGATTCCCATGACGGTTGGTCGTCTGCTTACCGTGATGAATAAAGAACCCATTACCGCCGAGACCAAAACCATACGGGTAAAGGTTCAGGCGGAAGACGACTTTAATCCCCATACCGATCTGGACCTGGACTCGCTGCGTTTCGGAGCCTCATCCGAGGTTAACTTCGGGCGCGGTTGCAGAGTGGTCAAAAGCAGAAAACAAGGGGATGACCTGGTTCTTGTTTTTGATGCAAAAGGAAACGGTTTTTCAGAGGAAAATTTTGCAGGAAAGCTGCTCGGAAAAAATAAAGAAGGAAAAATGCTGTTCGGATGGACGCGTCTTCCGGGCATTGACTATCTTGAGCCGATTCTTTCCGCACGTCTTCCGGTTTTTAAAGGGAAAACCGCAAACGTGGAGGTGCAGAATTTCGGTCAGGTTGCTTCAGAATCGGCTGTTGTTACGGTGATCGTGGATGACCGGGAGGTGGCATCCGGTGCTGTGCCTGCACTGAATCCTTTTGAAAAGATTGATGTGAAATTGAAGACGGGAAAGGTGCAGCTTACGCCGAAATCAAAAATTACCGTTCGCCTTGACTGTAAAGGCAAAACGGTTGAAGAGCTGACCCGATCGATGAAAGAAAGGAAGTAATATGAAAATACATTTGTTTGCAATGGCTGTCAGTGTTCTTGCAGTTGCCATGGGGGCGTTTGCCGATCCCGCAGCGGAGCGTCCGAATATTATCCTGATTTTGGCCGATGATCTCGGCCCCGGAATGCTGAGCTGCAATGGGCAGAAGATCGTTAAAACACCGCATATCGACCGGTTAGCCGATGAGGGCATTTCCTTTGAAAATTATTATGGCGGCGTTTTTTGCGCTCCCGCCCGTTGGATGCTGATGACCGGCATGCATGACGGGCGCATCGGCGGGCTGGAAAATAACCGGGCCGGATTGCTGATTAAACGTGACTCAGGGGAAATTACTGAAGAGGAATTTCAGAAGCAGTTTGCGGAACTGAAAGCAAAGGCGCATCCCATTGCAGACAACGAGGTGTTTCTGGCCGAGGTGGCCCGGCAGGCAGGGTATAAAACCGCCCAGTTTGGCAAGCTTGATCGGGGATTCCTGACTTGGCATGAACGGGTAAAACGGTTCGGCTGGGACCACTATGAGGGACTTTATTCGCATGTCCGTTGTCACGGCTTCTATCCGCCCTATATCTGGCGCGACGGCGAAAAGGTGGAGCTTGAGGGGAATCCGTATCCTAACTGTGGAAAAGCCAGTCAGGACGGTATGGACGAGCCGGTCGGCAAGTTCGGAAAAACGTATTGTCCGGATGTGTTTGTGGAGAGTCTGCTGACTTATATCCGGGAGCATGGCGAAGCCGTTCGAGCGGGAAAGAAGGTGAAACCGTTCTTTATTTATCATCCTTCCCAGTTACCGCATGGACCGTCGGCCGTTCCTTATATTCACGAAGATTATATCAATGATAAACGTCTCGATCTTTCGGAAAAAAAGTATGCCACCATGGTTAAGTTTCTGGATAACCATGTCGGACGGATTATGGACGAGCTGAGAACGCAGGGGCTCGACGAGAATACCATCGTTTTCTTTGCCTCCGATAACGGGCACGAAATGTATTCGGGACCGTTCATGGACTATAAAAAACAGAAAACGCCGGATGGAGAACGGTATGATTTGCTGGATCATAAGTTCCGCACTTCCGAGGTTGACGATGTGTTCAATGGTGCCGGCGGTCGTGCGGGCCTGAAGCGTTCCGGATATCAGGGCGGCATGCAGTGTCCGTTGTTTGCCCGCTGGCCGGGAAAAATTTCAGCAGGACAGAAAACAAAACTGCTGACCGTGCATTATGACTTTCTTGCAACGGTTGCTGATCTTGGCGGCATTGAAGTTCCGCGGGGCAAGGATGGGATTTCTTATCTGCCGACTATGCTGGGTAAGCCGCAGACGAAAAGTCACGACTATGTGGTTGTGCATAACCGCCATAGAATTATGGGCGGCAGTGCTCTGATCATGAAGGACGGTTTTAAACTGATTGAGGACAATAGAACCGGAGAGTATCAGTTGTATAACATTCTGGAGGATAACGAGGAGCGGCATGAACTGTCGGCCGAATATCCGGAAAAAGTCAGGCAGATGGCGAAGATCCTCAAACGCGAGATTGATTCGCCGCGTCCTGATCTGGAAACGAATTAAAAGACTTCGGGGTTGCTGGAGAAATGAATATGAAAATGATGAAACAGCGCCGCTTTATGGTTGCGGCATTAACGCTCTTCTCCGCCCAGGTCTGGGCGGGGGGCAGTTCGCCGAAAGTTGTGAATGTGGCCGACCATGGGATTGTTCCGGGGCGGGATGTCAGCGCCGATGTCAACCGTTTGCTGGAAGCCGTGAAAGGGAAGAAGGGCGTTACGCTCTACTTCCCGAAAGGGGTTTATGAGTTCAAGCCCGAGAACGCGGTCGAAAAATACCGTGCTGTGACCAATCACGACAACAGCTTAAAGCGCCTGGCCTTTCCGCTGTTCGGATTCTCGGATTTTACGCTCGATGGCGGCGGTTCAACGTTTCTGTTTCATGGACGCATCTGCCCGATTACTCTGGACGGTTCATCCGGGGTAACTCTGAAAAATTTCACCATCGACTGGGATACGCCTTTTCATCATGAACTCAAGGTGGTTGAACGCAACGAAGCTGCGAATACCTTTGTTGCTGAAATCAGCCCCATGAAATATGGTTTTGAAGTCAGAGATGGCGAGTTGTGGCTGGGACACCGCAGCTGGCAGGATCAGCTCGGTCAGAATATCCCGTACGATCCGAAAACGGGGGCTCCTTATTGGGATACGCGGCGTTATATGCTGAATCGTAAAAGGGCCCGCGCCAAAAAGGTCGGAGAAAACCGGGTGGAACTGAAGAATGCAACCAGAGAGGCCCCGCCGATCGGAGCCGTATTGTGTACCTATGGCAACGGGCCGACAAACCGCCTGGCCCAGGCGATTCACATTGACCGCTCTAAAGATACCTATATCGAAAACGTTACCGTGCTTGCGGGCGGGGGAATGGCGCTGATTGCCGAGCGTGCTGAAAATGTTCATCTGAACGGATTTGTGGTTACTTCGGCCGATGGCCGCACGCTCGCCACCCGCGCTGATGCGACCCATTTCCTCGGTTGCAAGGGACTTGTGAAACTTGAAAACTGCCGGCTGGAGCACATGGCGGATGATGGAATTAATGTTCACGGGGCCTACATCAAGGTCAATGAATACCAGGGGAATAAAACATTCCTCTGCGAAATCAGCCATCGTCAGCAGAAAGGGTTGGTTTTCTGTGAGCCGGGCGACCGGGTTGCAATCACGTCGCGGGAAACGGTACTTCCGCTATATGAAACGACCGTTGAACAGGTTGAAATTCTTGATGAATCGTACCTCTCAATCACCGTTGCGGATGTTCCGGAGAAAATTCCTTCGGGGCCGCTCTCAATGGAAAACATCACGTGGTATCCGGATGTGATCATGAGAAATAACATTATCCGGGACAACCGCGCACGCAGTGCCTTGATTACAACCAAGGGCCGGGTGCTGATCGAAAATAATTATTTCTCATCTCAGATGCATGGCATTCTGATCGAAGGGGATAACAAGGCCTGGTACGAATCCGGCGGCGTTCGCGATGTTACCATCAACAACAATGTGTTTGAGAATATAGGGTATGGAACAGGGGAGCATTATCCGCTATACGCTGCGCCGCTGTATCTGCCGGAACAACACCACGGTGATGACCAGTATCACTGGAACATTCGGTTTACCAACAATAAAATCAAGAGCTACAACGGGCTGCTGGCCCATGCTTCAACTGTAAAAGGTCTGGTTCTTTCCGGGAACATCATCGAGCTGAGTAAAGACTATCCGAACGGGTGTGAACTGCCCGCCGTTGATTTGGACTACTGCAGAGACGCGGTGATTGAAAATAACACGTTCAAGGGTTTTGAAGATACGATGAAAGTGGAGCAGAAGGGCCGTTGCCGCGGAGTGGTTGTGCAGAAAAACAGCGGACTTTCCGGGTGAGTATGGGGATGATAAAAATGAAAAGATGGATCATAACAGCGGGTTTGTTGTTGAGTTGCTCGTTGCAGTCACACGCCGTTCAATTGTCATTAAATGAAGGGTGGAAATTTATTCAGCAGGATGTTGCCGGAGGCGAATCGCTGTCTTTCAGCGATTCCGCATGGCGTACGCTTGATGTCCCGCATGATTGGAGTATTGAGGGCGAGTATGACGCGTCCAACCCGATGGCCGATGCCTGCGGCTATCTGCCGGCCGGCATTGGGTGGTACCGGAAAACCATCCCGGTAAAGCCCGAGTGGAAGGGCAAATATGTTGAAATCGCATTTGACGGGGTCTGCATGAACAGCACGGTCTGGGCAAACGGCAGGAAACTTGGCGACCGTCCCTACGGCTGGAGCTCCTTCGCTTATGATATCAGTGATTTGGTGGACAGCGCCAACAGTATAACCTTTGCGGTCCGTGTGGATAACGAAAAACAGCCATCCGCCCGCTGGTATACGGGAAGCGGGATTTACGCCAATACCTGGTTGAATATCAAGGACAAGGTGCATGTGGCGCGCGGCGGCATTTTTTTCCGAACGTTGGAAGTCGATGAAGCTAAAGCCACGGTTCAGGTCAGTACCGAGGTGGTCGGTGATCCCCGTGCCGAAGTCTCTCATCAGCTTTTTTCCAAGGATGGGAAAAAGGTTGCGGAAGGTTTCCAGACGCTGGAAATCGAGCAACCGAAACTTTGGAGTGTGGAAAATCCGAATCTTTATACGCTGCGGACTTTGGTGAAGTCCGGAGGACGGGTTGTTGATCAGGTGGATACCCGGGTAGGTATCCGGGTGGTTGAATGGAAGGCGGAGACGGGCTTCTGGCTGAATGGAAAAAATGTGAAACTGCGCGGCGTCTGCAACCATCAGGATGCAGGGCCTTTAGGCGCGGCAGTGCCGGAGAAGATTATTCGCTACCGCTTGGAACAGATGAAGGCCATGGGCTGCAACGCCATCCGTACGGCGCATAATCCGATGACGCCTGAGTTTTATGATATGTGCGATGAACTCGGTTTATTGGTCATGGATGAGATTTTTGACGGCTGGTACCAGAAGGCGGAACATGATTACGGTGCTCATGCTTTTGCTGAGTGGTGGGACCGGGACCTGACCGACTGGATCCTGCGCGACCGCAATCACCCGTCGATTATCATCTGGAGTGTCGGCAACGAAACCAAGGGAGAAGAGATGGGGCGGAAGCTGGTGGAGCGCTGCCATGAGCTGGATCCTACCCGGTTGGTCACCTCCGGGCATTCCGCGCATGAAGTGATGGATGTGTTCGGAGCCAACGGCGGCAGTGAGAAACTGGGCTTTTTTGATACGCTTGAAACCGACCAGCCTTTTGTCGGGACGGAGAATACCCATACTTTTCAGGTGCGCGGTTACTACCGCACAAAAACGTGGTACCGGAACGGCTATCCCAGCACGCGGCACAATCCGCATTATTATCCGGACCTGACGGATGAGGAAGTCTTTACCTACGATTGGATCGATGAAGCAGACCGAGCGCACCCGAAGCACATTTTCTTTTCCAGTTATGACAACGCAACGGTGCGCCTGACTTCGCGCCATAACGTTGAAATGATTCGCGATATTCCACGCTTTGCCGGCTCATTTCGCTGGTGCGGTTACGATTATCTGGGGGAAGCAAAATACCACGGCGGCTGGCCGTTTAAATCTTTCTCCGGCGGCGCGGTTGATTTGGCGAATTTTGAGAAGGATCTGTATTACATGTACCAAAGTCAGTGGACAGAAAAACCGATGGTTCATATTCTGCCGCACTGGACTCATCCGGCAATAAAACCCGGAACCAAGATTCCGGTTCAGGTATATTCCAACTGTGATGAAGTTGAATTGTTTTTGAACGGTAAATCGCTGGGGATACAGAATCCCGGAAAAACGCACGATAAAATGGCGTGTCAGTGGATGGTCGGCTGGGAGCCGGGCGAGCTTAAGGCTGTTGCGCGCAGCAACGGAAATGTCAAAATCGAAAAAACCATGCAGACAGCCGGGGCACCGGCGAAGCTTGCGCTGTCGGTCGACGGGGAGCCGCTTGCGGAAAATGGGAAAGATATTGTTCAGCTGCGTGTGGCGGCGCAGGATGAACAGGGAATCTTTTATCCCTATGGTGAAAACCGTACCTGGTTCCATGTCATCGGTCCCGGCCGAATTCGTGCGCTTGGAAACGGCAGCCCGGTCGATATTGAAAAGCATCAGGGGGTGGATAACCGCCGGGCCTTTTTCGGGTTAACCCGTGCCTTTGTTGAAGCATCTGGTGAAAACGGCGATATTGCCGTGCTGGCAAGCAGTATTCTGGGGGAACGGAAGCTCGTATACTCGAATCGGGTGAGCATCGATTCCAAACTGATTGCCCTGCGTGGAAAATTACCGGCAACCTCCATTGAAATCTTTTATACGACCGATGGTTCAGAACCGACTGAGCAGTCGTCTCCCTATAAAGGGGCCTTTACGGTTCAGCCGGGTACCACCGTCAAAGCACTGGTGGTGCTAAACGGGAAACCGGTACAGGTGCTGGAAGAACGTTTCGCATCCGATGTGGGTATGGTTTGGAAAAGCAGCGTGCAGGGATCATCGGTTCCTGCAGGAGAACAGGCTGAACGGGCGGAATTGAACGGGGCATCCATCGTGTCGAAAGGTCAGTTTCGCGGAGAGGGTTTTATTAAATTCAACGGCACTCCCGGCGCTTTTGTACAATGGTACTATGAGAACGACGGCGATTCAGGCGACGGCAGTCTGGTTATCCGCTATGGGGGAGTTGCAGCGAAAGGGAAAGGCCACCGGATAAAAGTCATGATGAACGGTGAAACGGTGAGCAAAAACCTGCTGCTTCCAAACAGCGATAAAGTGGGTCAGAAGTGGAGTGTTGTGAAGGTTCCAATTCAAGTGGAGCGCGGTGCCAACCGCATTCGTCTGGAACCTCTCACTGAAGCAGGCCTATGCATTGACGAAATATCCATCCGATAACTGCTTTAGGAGTGTGTTGCGATAGCTTGAAAAAACGTTCGGATCCATCCCGCTTGGGAAAAGCGCAAGTTTTCCGGCTTGAATGACAAGGCGCGGCTGTATACGAAAAATCTGAAAATTAACGGACACTGAAATAGACATTAAAATCGGGGTGCTTCACGTATTTCTTTTTTTTCAATATTCCCTTGGCTGAAATGTAGGCTGTTTTAAATCATCAGAATACATAGGATGAACGTCGTTCATTCGGTGGTTTTTTTGCGAAGACGAATTTGATCTTTTGCAAGATCAGGGTACATATAGGCTAACTCAAGCGGGAATCGTTATGGAAAAAATACGTTGGGGCATCATCGGATGCGGTGGGATTGCGAACAAGTTTGCCGACGGATTGTCCGTACTTCCGGCCGGCCGGCTCTATGCCGGGGCCTCGCGTACACCGGGCAACGCGGAAGTGTTTATTCAAAAACACGGCGGCGAGGCGGCTTATACAGATTATGCAACCCTGGCGGCCGATCCTAAAGTGGATGCCGTTTATGTGGCGACTACGCATAATTTCCATTTTGAGAATGTGAAGCTTTGCCTAGAATACGGAAAACATGTGCTCTGCGAAAAACCGATGACGCTCAATGCACGGCAGGCCGCTGAACTGACTCAGCTGGCTGCCGCGAAGGAGCTTTTTCTGATGGAGGCGATGTGGACGCGGTTTATTCCGGGAATTTGCGAACTGGAGCGTCTGCTGAAGGAAGGGGTGATCGGGGCCGTCCGTTCTGTCCGGGCGGACTTTCATATCGGCGGCCGGGAGTTTCCGAAAGACGGGCGTCTGTGGAGCCGCGATCTGGCTGGCGGATCACTGCTTGATCTGGGGATTTATCCCATTACTTTTGCCGATATTGTTATGGGGGGTGACCGGCCGGAAACCGTCAAAAGCGATGCCTGTATGGGCACAACGGGTGTAGATAACCGGTCGTTTTATCAGCTGACGTATCCCGGCGGACGTTTTGCGCAACTGAGTTCTTCGTTTACATCCAGTGCACCGGTTGAGGCGGTGATTGCCGGGGAATCGGGGTTTATTCGTGTGCCGAACTTTTTTCATCCGGTTGAATTTGAAATCTGCCGTTTCGGCGAAGATTCGGAAACGTTGAGGTTTCCATTCCCCGACGAAGAGGGTTTTAAATTTGAAATTGAGGAAGCCATGAACTGTATAGCCGCTGGAAAAACGGAAAGTACGGTTCATCCGCTTTCAAAAACGCGACAGATTCTAGAGCTTATGGATACACTTCGTGCGCAATGGAATTTTGTGTATTCCGGAGAATAATCCCGAATAGTAAAGGCAGAGGTGAATATGAATTATTATCCCTTGAAGTTTAAGCCGGTATACAAAGATTACCCGTGGGGCAACCGTCGGCTTCCGGCTTTGTTTGATCGTGACGAACCCGACGGGATTTATGCCGAATCGTGGGAGATTTCGACGCATCGCGACGGAGAGAGTGTCGTGGTGAACGGGGAGCTGGCGGGAAAGACGCTGTCCGAGGTGCTTGCCGTTTCCGGAAAAGATATTCTGGGGGACGGGGTCGAGGGCGACGATTTCCCCCTGCTGATCAAACTGATCGATGCGGCCAAACCGTTGAGCGTGCAGGTGCATCCCAACAACGGAAATGCCGAAGCGGTGCAGGGCGAACCCAAAACTGAAATGTGGTATTTCCTGAATGAGAAACCGTCGCAGATCTTCTGCGGACTGAAGCCGGGGACCACACGTGAAGATTTTGTCCAGGCCATTGAAAAGGAATCGTTCGATGAAATTCTTCGGGTGGTGCCGGCGGAAAAAGGCGGTGCGGCATTTGTTCCGGGCGGGCGTGTGCATGCGATTGATGCCGGATGTCTGATTCTCGAAATTCAGCAGAATTCAAATACAACCTATCGCGTGTATGACTGGGGGCGGGTTGGAAACGATGGGAACCCGCGCGAGCTGCATATTGAAAAAGCGCTGCAGGTTATTGATTTTGACGATGCCGCAAGTCCCGTGTGCGAGCCGAAGGTGACTGCTGCCGGAGTTCGGAAAATCTGTGCATCCGATTTTTTTCAGTTGGATGAACTTTCAGTTGCGGAGGAAATGGAACAGATCGCTGATGGATTAAGTTTCCATGCGCTGTTCTCGGCCGATGGCGGGTTTGATATTCACTATGGAGACGGGCAGGTTGAACCCGTTTCCAAGGGCGAATCTGTATTGGTTCCCGCCGCCATGGGGCCCTATATCCTGAAGGCTCGGGAAAAAATCGTGGTGCTTAAAACCACGGTCCCGGCATAATCGGGGTTATTGCACACGGAGAGTGAACGACCAGGTATAGCGGCCTGCCGGAATTTGATAATGCGGTAACGGCTCGGCATTAGACGACCAGGAATCGGTGCCGCCGACTCCCATCTGTTTGTGATCGATGTTCAGGGTGTAAAAACCCTGCTCAACCAGATCGTAGGTGTGGCGGGCCTGATCGAGGTTCTCAATGGACCATGGCCAGATCGAAAAGCCCATAAGATTTATGTCGCTCTCAATGCGCAGCGAGGAGTCTTTCCCGGAGAGTTCAATCCAGCGCGTATCTGTGCGGTTGCCGTTTTCCTGCGGCATGGCATATTCAAAAAACATATCCGCTGTTGGTTTGCTGTAGCGTCCGACTTCCGCTCCGGTATTGCGGTCGCAATAGTTTTCCCAGGGTCCGCGGCCAAACCATTCGGTGTTGGTAAACCGTCCGGAGATGCCCATGGTGAAGCCAATGCGAGGAATGGAGGGCAATGCCGGATCAGACTTCAGGTCCATGGCCACGTTGATTTCGCCGTTTCCATTAAATGTGTATGTGATGGTCAGGTCGGTTTGATCCGCCTTTTTACTGACGGTGATCGCAGCTGAATATTTATTCAGTTTCTGGAAATCAACAGATCGGGTTTCCAGTTTGGCAGCCAGTTCTTTCCAGTATTTTTTCTTTTCGTGGGTTCTGCCGCCGCGGAGATCGTTATCGGTTTGCGGCCGCCAGAAGGAGGGCCGCAACGGGCTCTGGATCCATTCGTTGTCGTCGACGGTGAGCTGGACCAGTTCGCCGGTATTCCGGTCTATCCGGGCCGTGTACTCTTTGCCCCTGATCTCGTAGACGTTGTCGGTTTTTTCGGTTCTCAGTTTTTTGTGGTTCGCGTCCATTTTTTCCAGATTCTGGAAGGGCAAACGGAACTGGCCTTTTGCGACCTCGAATCCGCTTTGGCACCAGTTGCGGTCGCGTCCTTCGTGGAGGCTGATGCGCAACCAGTATTCTTTGCCGGGTTTCGGAGTTGGCGGGGTGAAGGGAATCCTTAGTTCTGCACTTTCTCCGGCGGGAATATCGACGGCGGTGAGAGCCCCTTTTTCGAGGATCACGCCGTCCTCAGACACATTCCATTGGATCGAATAATGTTTTGTACTTGTAAAGTTAAAGCGACTGTTCAGCTTGATTGTCCCGTTTTCAAGGTCTACGGCTTCGAAGGTGACGGGCTGAAAAACGGTTTTACACTCCCAGGTTTTCGGATTGGGGGTGCGATCGGAGTCAATAATCCCGTTTAGGCAGAAGTTTCCGCTGTTGGGCTGGTCGCCAAAGTCACCGCCATAGGCATAATAGGCTGTGCCGTTTTCGTTGGTGGTGAGCAGACCCTGATCAATCCAGTCCCAGATATAGCCGCCCATCAGGTTGGGGCGGGAGCGGATGAGATCCCAGTAATCGGTCATGTTGCCGAGGGAGTTGCCCATGGCGTGCGCATATTCGCATTCTACAATAGGCCGGTTGAGGCGCTTCGCATCGGCCAGCCCTTTCAGCTGATCCACGGAGGCATACATGCGGCTGATACAGTCGACATAGTCCGGATCATCAGGATTGGCCATATAGCCCCATTTTTGCATCTGGTCCGCGCCTTTGGGGCGCCAGCCGGGTTGTTGCGGCTGGCCCTGTGCACCTTCATAATGGATGAAACGGGTGGGGTCATAATCGCGGATCCATCCCGCCATGCCGGCATGAATGGGGCCGGTTCCGGATTCATTTCCGAGCGACCAGCTGATGATGGAGGGGTGGTTTTTATCGCGCTCGACCATGCGGATGGCCCGGTCGGTAAAGGCGTGTTGCCATGATGCAATATTAGTCAGTTTTCCGCGTTCATCGTGTGTTTCAATATTGGCTTCATCCATCACATAAATGCCGTAGCGGTCGCAGAGATCATAAAAATACGGGTCGTTCGGGTAGTGTGAGGTGCGGACGGCATTGATGTTGAACTGCTTCATCAGCCGGACGTCGGTTTCCAGATCTTCGCGGGTTAGTGCTTTGCCCTCAATATGGTCGTGGTCGTGGCGGTTGACGCCCTTCATCTTAACGGCGGCACCGTTCACGAGCAGTACACCGTTATCGGTAATTTCGACCGTGCGGAATCCCACCTTGGTACTGCGTGCTTCGACCAGTTTTCCCTCGCTGTCTTTCAGGGCAAATACAAGGGTGTAGAGATAGGGGGTTTCTGCGGACCATTTCCGGGGATTGGAAACGGTGGTTTCCAGCAGACCGAAGGCCACCGTATCACGCTGTGGATACCATTCGTTGACGATTTTATCGACACCGATCGAGAGCGGTTCGGCAAGAACCGCTTTGTCATACGCGGTGTACAACTGTGCGGTGAGGGTCCAGTTTTTGACATTTTTATTGTCGGTCAGAATCCGCGGACGGATGCGCAGACGGCCGTTAGCATCGGCGCGGACGGCGAAATCGTTCAGTGCGGTGCGGGGCTGGGCGAGGAGCATGACTTCGCGGTGGATGCCGGAGAGCCGCCACATATCCTGGTCTTCGAGATAGGAGCCGTCGGACCATCGGAAGACCTGAACGGCAAGCCGGTTGGCCCCTTTTTTTACGAGGTCGGTTATGTCGAATTCCGCAGGAAGCCGGCTGCCCTGACTGTAGCCGGCCAGTTTGCCGTTGACCCAGACATAAAATGCGGAGGAAACGCCGCCGAAATGAAGAATGATCCGCTCATTTTTCCAATCTTCGGAAAGGTCAAAATCGCGAATATAAGAGCCGACCGGGTTGGTGCGGTCGATGAACGGTTCATTGGCGGTGAAAGGATATTTTGAATTGGTGTAGATCGGCTGGCCATAGCCTTTGACTTCCCAGCTCGATGGAACGTGCAGGATATCCCAGCCGGAGGCATCGAAGTCTTTCTTGAAGAAGTCGTCCGGGCGGTTTTTCGAATCCGGGGAGAAGTGGAACTTCCAGTCGCCGTTGAGCAGCAGCATGCGTGAGGCAGAGCGGTTCCCGTGGAGAGCATCTTCAAGGGTTCGGAATGAGTAGGAGGTGGTTCGCGGGCGCATCTTACCTTTTTCAATGACACGCTCGTTTTCCCAGTCGTTTTGAAAATGAGCAGCCGAGGCGGCGGTGCACAGCGCAAATAAGGTATATAAGAGTTTACTCATCACAATCTCCTGAATTGAAACGCACTGGTATATCGGATCGGAGAAATGAAGACAACCGATGGATGAAGAATATGTGGGTATTTTGAACCAAGTCCGCCGCCCTTTCCTGTTGATTCAAGGGTATGCGGTACGTATGGTTCGTATTCTTTTTTGCGGTAGAATGTATGGAAAATTTTCTGAAAGTTATATTGCTGGCGGTGATTCAAGGCGTTACGGAGTTTCTGCCGGTCAGCAGTTCGGGGCATCTGGTGCTGTCGAAATATTTCCTGGGGCTGGACGCGTCGGGCGGGGCTTCGCTGGAAATTGTTCTGCATGCGGGCACGCTGATTTCAATTCTTGCTTTTTACCGGAAGCATCTGGCTGAGGTAATTACGGGTGTATTAAAAGGACGGCGGGAGTCGATTCGTTTTGTATTGCTGATTCTGTTGGGCTGTATTCCGGCCATTATCGTCGGGTTTTCGCTGAAAGATCAGCTGGAAGCCGCGTTTGCGCATCCGGTTTACGTGTCCTGTGCACTGATCGCCACCGGTCTTTTTCTGATTGCCTCGCATTTTCCAAAGGCTGGAAATAAAAAGGTGGGCTGGATTTCCGGGTTGATCATCGGCATTGCTCAAGCCTGCGCCATGATGCCGGGAATCAGTCGTTCGGGTTCAACCATCGGGATGTCACGTTTTCTGGGTATTGAACCGAAAGAGGCTGCGGAATATTCATTTCTCATGTCGGCTCCGCTGCTCGCAGGGGTGAGCCTGCTTTACCTGCTTGACTGCTGTAAAGAGGGGAATTCTTCCGGAAGCAGCGTGGTTGAGCTGGTAGTCGGTTTTGCGGTTTCCGCTGTCGTTGGTTATTTCTCGCTTAAATGGCTGGTTTCACTGCTGCAGCGCGGCCGATTCTGGCGTTTCGGGATCTATTGCCTCAGCGTAGGTCTCATTACACTGGTGCTTTTTCTGGTCTGATAAATTCCAGATTAGGGATGTATCTTTACACTTGCGCATTCGATAGGTTCGCATCTATAGTGCTCCGATCTTCAGGGCAGGGTGAAATTCCCGACCGGCGGTGACAGTCCGCGAGTTTTCCAGAGTTTGGAAGACAGGAGGCAGTGAAATTCTGCCACCGACAGTATAGTCTGGATGAGAGAAGATGCATGCGTAGCTGTGTCTATGCAAAATCCCCTGAAGGTATATGGTCTTTAAGGGTTTTTGACAACAGGAGCAGTTATGAATGAGAAAATATTCGATCCGATTGAGGATGTGATCGAAGCCTTCCAAAACGGTGAAATCATTGTGATGACCGATGACGAGGATCGCGAAAATGAGGGCGATCTGATCTGCGCCGCTGAAAAAGTCACACCGGAAATCATCAATTTCATGGTAACCCACGCCCGCGGTCTGGTCTGTATTCCGATGGAGGAACAACAGCTTCGCAAATTGGGCCTTTCGCGTATGACGCCTGCCCATTCGTCCGATAAATATTATACGGCATTTATGGATTCGGTTGATGTGCGCAACGGAACGACCACCGGCATCAGTGCTGCGGATCGGGCCCGTACGGTTCAGGCCCTTATCTCCGAAGACAGTCAGGCGCAGGATTTCATTAAACCGGGCCACCTGTTTCCGCTCAAAGCCGTTAAGGGCGGCGTGCTCGAACGGGCCGGCCATACGGAAGGTACGGTTGATCTTGCCCGGATTTCAGGAATGAAACCGGCCGGTGTCATCTGCGAAATTCTTCGGGAAGACGGCGATATGATGCGCCTGCAGGAACTTCGTAAATTTGCAGATCAGCATGGGTTGAAAATGACGTCTGTCGCCGAGGTGACTAAATACCGCTATGTGCACGAAAAGTTGGTCAACATGGAGCGGGAGATCAATATGCCGACCGATGCCGGACCGTTTCGCATGCGGCTCTACAGTTCGTACGTTGATCATAAGGATCATCTTGCATTGGTCTGCGGCGATGCTTCATCCGGAAAAGTTCCGCTCGTGCGTGTGCACAGCGAATGCCTGACCGGGGATGTGTTTCATTCCCAGCGGTGCGACTGTGGGCAGCAGCTGCATGCTGCCATGCATGCTGTTCAGGAGCATGGCTACGGAGCGATTGTTTACATGCGGCAGGAAGGGCGCGGCATTGGACTGGCTAAAAAGCTGCATGCGTATGAGCTGCAGGAACAGGGCATGGATACCGTTGAAGCCAACGAACATCTCGGTTTTGATGCTGATCTGCGCGATTACGGAATCGGTGCGCAGATTCTGAATGATATGGGGATGAGCAGGATTAATCTGCTGACGAATAATCCGGCTAAGATCATCGGTCTGGATAAATACGGCATAAAAGTGCAGGAGCGGGTTCCGCTGGTTCTGAAGCCGGGCAAGTTCAACGATTTCTACCTCGCGACTAAACGCGATAAAATGGGCCATCTGATTTAAGGAAAGATTATGGGAAAAGGTATTTCAAAAACAATTGAACCGATTGGCGGAATAGGTGCAAATCAGATTCTCGGCCATCTTGATGCTGCCGGACTGCGCTTCGGTATTGTGGTGGCTCGCTTCAATGATGAACTGACCGATGAGCTGGCCCGTTCGGCGTATCAGTGTCTGGTGCAGAACGGGGCAAAGCCGGAGACCATTGATGTGGTTCGGGTTCCGGGTGCGTATGAAGTTCCGGTGATTGCGGAAAAGATGGCGGCGTCGAAACATTATGATGCGCTGATTGTACTCGGTGTTGTGGTTGAAGGTGAAACGCAGCATGCGCAGATGATTATTGATACGACCGGTCAGACGGTGCTCGATATTTCCTGTCGTTATCAGCTTCCGGTAATCAATGAAATTGTCGGTGTCCGGAACTGGGCACAGGCGGAGGCCCGCTGTCTCGGCGGCGAAAACACCCGCGGCTGGTATGCCGCCGAAGCGGCCGTTGAAACGGCGCGTGTAAACAGAAAGCTCGGATAGCCGCCATGCAGAAGAAAAAAGTAAACGGACGTCGGGAAACGCGCGAGTGGATTGTGCAGTTCCTTTTTCAGCTCGATTTTAATCCGGAACCCATCGATATCGCGTTGAAAGATTTCTGGGAAGAAAAAGATCCCGTTCCGCGTGAGAAAAACTATGCCGAAGAAATCATCAAAGGCGTGGTGCAGCACAAAGAAGAGCTGGATGAAAAACTGTCGCAGTATGCCAAACGCTGGAACTCCGACCGCATGGGGGCTGTCGATCGGACGGTTATGCGCGTTGCTCTTTTTGAGATGCTTTACCGTGATGACGTTCCTCCGGTGGTTTCAATTAATGAAGCCGTGCATTTTGCCAAGGACTTCAGCAGTTTTCAGTCGGGCCGTTTCGTCAACGGGGTGCTTGACCGGATTCGGCAGGAAATCGACCGGCCGGCGCGCACAACCTATAAACCGCGGGGTGATAAATAATGGCAGGGTGGTTGCGTGCACTGAGAAAAACGCGCTCAATTATCGGCCGGGTATTCTCCTCGAAAACCAATCTCGAAGAGATGGCGGTTGAGGAAATTGAAGAAATTCTGCTGCGTTCCGATGTGCCGGCCCGCCTGACGATGAAGATCGTCGATGAACTGGAATTTCCGACCCGCAAGGCCTCACGTCGCGAACGGCTGACGGATATGTTGATTAAAGAGCTCGGCGAAACGCCGGACTTTCATTGGCCGTCCGATAAAAAACCGTACGTGCTGATGCTGCTAGGAATCAATGGTTCGGGAAAAACCACGACGGCAGCAAAACTGGCAAAAAAGGCAATGAACGAAGGTCGCAAGCCCATGCTTTGCGGATCGGATACCTTTCGCGCGGCGGGATCGTCCCAGCTCAAACTGTGGAGCGAGAAAGTCGGGTGCGATTTTGTCGGCGGTGAAATGGGGCACGATGCGGCGGGCGTAGCGTTTAATGCCGTTGAAGCCGCCATCGAGAAAAACTGTGATGTCGTTATGGTGGATACCGCCGGTCGGATGCATACCAAAACCCCGCTGATGGATGAGCTGCCGAAAATGTGCCGCGCAATGAACAAGCGCCGCGCGGGCGCTCCGGATGAGGTCTGGATGGTGCTCGATGCCTCATTGGGCCAGAATGCGGTTATTCAGGCCAAACAGTTTAATGAGGTGGTTCCGCTGACCGGAATTGTTGTTACAAAACTGGATGGCTCCTCTAAAGCCGGATTTCTCTTTTCCGTGAAAAACGAACTTCATGTGCCGATCTTGTTTGCCGGTCTCGGCGAAGGCGAAGACGACCTCGTGCCTTTCGATCCACAGGCCTTTGTTGATGCGCTCTTCGATGATGAAGGATCCACAGAGTCCCCGGATTAGTAGGGTTATTTATGAGTGATGATCAGACTCAGGCCATTATTGGCGCGGCGATGAAAGTTCATCGTGAACTTGGGTGTGGATTTCTTGAAAATGTATATCAGCACGCTCTGGCGGTTGAGTTGAGCAAACAGGGAATTTCCTTTGAGAAGGAAGTTGAGCTTCCTGTTTACTATTCGGGAGTAAAACTCGGTTGATTAACTTTGGCACCAAGAGCCTCCAATTTAAGCGATTTGTGAATTAATCCCTATAATCAGAGAAATCAGTGGATAAAGACCAAACATATATGATGCGGGCGATTGAGCTGGCGAAGCAGGGTGAAGGGTTGACCCGCCCGAATCCGCCGGTGGGTGCTGTGCTGGTACTGGACGATCAGATTATTGCCGAGGGCTGGCATAAGAAAGCGGGATCGGATCATGCGGAGCGCGCCTGTCTGAAAAAACTGCCGCCGATGCCGGTAAATCTTAAGGATGCAACGCTCTATGTGACACTGGAGCCCTGTTCGACCCATGGGAAAACGCCGCCCTGCACAGATATTATTCTGGAAAAAGGGGTCGGCCGCGTGGTGGTTTCGGTGGTGGATCTGAATCCGGCGCATGCGGGCCGCGGCCTGACCATCCTTGAAGACGCAGGTGTTGAAGTGCGTTCGGGGGTCTGCGAAGAGGCCGGGCGCGAGCTGATTGCTCCGTTTGAAAAAAGGATTACCACCGGGCTGCCCTTTGTGACCCTTAAGCTGGCGTCGACCCTCGATGGAAAAATCGCGGATTGCAACGGCGATTCAAAATGGATCACCGGTCCCGAAGCGCGCGAGCGGGTGCAGGACATGCGCCGGCGTGCGGATGCGATTATGGTCGGTGCGGCCACGGTCCGTGCGGATGATCCGTCACTCCTGCCAAGGCCTTCCGGGGGGCGGAAACCGTGGCGGGTGATTGTCGGAACCCATATTCCGGAAGGTTCCAGGGTCCGGACCGATGAATTTGCGAATCAGACGCTGGTGCGCAGTGGTGATTTAAGAATAATTTTAAAGGAACTCGCAGAAAAGCAAGGTGTGATGCATGTCTTCTGTGAAGGGGGCGGTAAACTGGCGGCGGGACTGATTGGAGCAGGGCTTGTGGATGAATTGGCCTTGTTTATGGCTCCGAAACTGCTGGGTTCTGACGGGCTTCCAAACTTTGGAAAAAACGGTGCCCTGATGGCGGAGATGACGAATTTGAGGTTCCAGTCTTTGGAACGAGTGGGGAAAGACATACTGATTAAAGCGATACCGGAGGATTGATTATGTTTACAGGAATTGTACAGCGGCTTGGAAATATCGTGGATATTCAAATGGAGGGCACGGCGGGACGGATCACGATGGTGCCGAACCGTCCGTTTGATAAAGCGGTGAATCTGGGCGACAGCATTGCGGTGAACGGTACCTGCCTGACTGTGGCCGACATGGATGGCGATAAGCTGATGTTTGATGTACTGGGGGAAACGTTTGATAAAACCAATCTGGGTGAAAAAACGCCGGGCGATGTGGTGAATCTGGAGCAGGCGCTGGCGCTGGGCGATACATTGGGCGGTCACATTGTTACAGGACATGTGGACAACACCGGCACGGTGGCGAAGGTGGAGGAAGTGGGCCGCGACAAAAAGTTCACGATCGAATGCTCCAGAGACATGCTGATGCTGATGGTTTACAAAGGTTCGATCGCTATTGACGGTATTTCGCTTACGGTGGCGGAGTTGACCGACAGTGGATTTGTTGTTCATATTATTCCGCACACGCTGCAGGAAACGGATATGTCGGCGTTCAGCGTCGGTACCAAGGTAAATTTGGAAGCGGATATTCTGGGCAAGCACGTGCAGCGTATTCTGGAATTCGGCGGCGGACAGGATTACCGCCTTAACCTTAACGGTGAATAATGCATTTCTTTAAAGTCAGTCTGATTGTTCTGTTTCTGCTCGGCGGGTTTGCGGTGCAGGCCCAAAAGATTTTTCTGGTGATTGATGATGCCGGATTGGCGCTGCATGAGACGCAGCAGTTTCTGGATATTCCGGTTTCGATGACCATCGCGGTGCTGCCGCACCAGAAGCAGACGAAGCAGGTCTGTATTGCAATCGGCCGGGACCGGAATAAAGAGATTATTCTGCATCAGCCGATGGAGGCCTATAACGATAAAAAAAATCCGGGAGTCGGTGCGATTATGAACACCACGCCGCCATCCGAAGTTCGGAAAATTCTGGATCAGAATTTCCGTTCCGTACGCGGAGCGGTCGGTATGAACAATCATATGGGTTCCCGGGTGACGGAAAATCCGGAGCTGATTCGTGAAATGCTGCGTTTCTGCAAAGCACACGACATGTTTTTTCTCGACAGTAAAACCGCCTATAATTCGCAGGTACCGCGCATTGCGAAAGAAAACGGTATGCACGTGGAAGAGCGACATGTTTTTCTGGATATTAATCATGACCGGGCCTACATCCGGCGCATGTGGGGCAGTGCGGTTAATAAAGCCAAAGAAAATGGTTACGTCATTGTAATTGCCCACGTGTGGAGTAAAGAGAGCGCGGCGGCAATCCGCGACAGTTATGAGGGGCTGCTGAACCAGGGCTATACTTTTCATAAGCTTTCGGAGCTTTACAAATGAGCGTTCCAACTGTTGGAAACCGGTCTGTGCTGGTTACCGGCTGTTCTTCGGGGATCGGTTTGGCGACGGCGGAGATGTTGCGTTCCAGAGGCTGGAAAGTTTTTTCGACAGCACGGAAAGCGGACGATATCGACGCCCTTAAACTGGCGGGCTTTGAAGCGGTTAAACTGGACCTTTCATCCAGTGAATCTATTCAGACTGCGGTAGAGTGGGTGCAGGTGAAAAACGGGGGGGAGCTTGGCGCGCTGGTGAACAACGCCGGTTTCGGTATGCCCGGTGCCATTCAGGATCTTTCTCGTGAGGCCATGCGCCGTCAGTTTGAAGTGAATGTTTTCGGTCTGCAGGAACTGACCAACAGTTGGATTCCGGTTTTTCGAAAACAGAGATTCGGCCGGATTGTGAATGTGAGTTCGGTGGTGGGGCGTCTTGCGCTTCCGTTTATGGGTATTTATTCGGCCTCAAAATTTGCGCTTGAGGCGATCAGCGATGCTCAGCGTGTGGAGCTTTCGCCTGAATCGATTTCGGTTTCACTGATTGAACCAGGGCCGATCCGCACGCGTTTTTCGACTAACTGTGCCGGTGAGGGTGAGGATAAGCTGGATGTGGAATCCTCAAAATTCGGGGCGGCTTACAGGCAGTATTTTGATAAACGCCGGAACGGAGGAATGGCGGAGGACCGGTTCCGTCTTCCGCCGGAAGCTGTGGCCCGGAAAATCCTTCATGCGCTGGAATCTCCGAAACCTAAAATCCGCTACAAGGTTACGATTCCTGCTTATGCCGGTGATTTTGCGGCGCGCTTTGTGCCGGCGCGGCTGATTGACCGGTTGATGACCGGTCATGTGAAGAAGCGTTTCGGCTGATTTTCCGGCTTGGCGGAGTTGGGATTTGTGCAGGACAGCGGTTGGTATTGGGGGAACGGTTGGTCGGGAGGCAGTTCCGGAGTTTCCGGCTTATACCTGTTTGATTCCTTCTCGGTATAAGCCTCGTCGTCCAGAATTTCCGAAGTTTCACCAGAGGAAGCCGGAGGAAGGATTCTGTATTTTCCGAGTCCTCCAGCGAGCGGGTGGTAAAAATATACCCGTATGTTTCAGCAAGTGGTATGACTTTTTATTCTCAGAATGAATGGATCGCCTCTGCCGAACTGAACAGTTTGCAGACTGTGCGGCGACGAACTTCTTTTCAATGAAGCCCGGAAAAATAACAAGATTGCCTTGTTATCCGCATGGTAAAAATTTCCGTCGGAAACGCATCAGCGTTTTCGGGCATCGGAAATATATTTCAGCATTTGTTCACCTTTTGCTGGGTCGCTGCTGACCAGTTCTTTGGCTTCACGTTCGGCATCATTCCATTTTTTCTGTTTGGCATACGCGAGCGAAAGCATGTAGCGCGCATCGGAAAAGGCGGGATCCAGATTTACGGCATTATTGCAGGCGGTGGCGGCGTTTCCGAAGTCGCCCTTCGCATAAAAGGCCAGCCCCATGTTGTAATAAGCACTTTTCTGTTTGGGGTCGGCCATGACGGCTTTTTTGTACTGGGCAATGGCTTCATCGTATTTCTTCTGGCTGTGCAGGCGGGAGCCTTCCGCGATATAACGGGCGGCTTCTGCAGGATTCACCCGTGTGGCTGTATTGCTGTTTGCGGGTGACGTTACCGGTTTTCCGCCGAGACGGGCAATGGCGTTGTTGGCGGCGGGGGTATGGCTTCCGTCAGAGCCGGCTTTCGCGAGGTATTGCTTGTAATAAGTCATGGCTGCGGTGGTGTTTTTGGCATACCACTCATAGATAGAGGCCAGATTGTACAGGGCCGGGGCGTAGTCGGGATAGGCGGCGGTTACCTGCTTCAGGCGGGCAATTGCGCGGTTGCTGTCTTTCGTCTGGTGCAGTATGGCCAATGCGAGTGCATTTTGAGTGGCTGGATCCTGCGGGTTCAGCGTTGCCGATTTGGTCAGTTCTTTCGTGGCTCCGGCCCAGTTTCGTTTGCGCAGTTCAATCATGCCGAGAATGGCGAGAGCGGTCTCGTTTTTCGGTTCTGCACCCAGCACATTCTGCAGGGCCACCTCTGCGTCATCCAGCTGGTCACTGTGATAGAGCGCAATGCCGAGGTTCAGGTTGGCTCCCGATAAGGTTTCGGTCAGGTTGACCGACTGACTGAAGGCCTCTGCTGCGGCATCCGCTTCGCCCAGTTCCCAGAGTACCAGGCCGAGTTCATTCAGTGCCGCAGATTTTTTTTCGTTTTCAGAGGTGCGGTTGATGGATTTTTCCAGCAGCGAGCGGGCGCGGACGAGATCACCGTTTTCCCAGGCGCTCATGGCTTTGGCATACTCTTTTTCACCGGTTTTGGATCCGCATCCGGCAAACATCACCAGTGCCGCAAAAATGCCGGTGCATGTGAATATCACGTTCTTTATCTTCATTGTTCCGAAATTCCTTTAACCCACACTTGCCGTGTGCGGGGTCCATCAAACTCACAAAAGTAGAGGCTTTGCCATGTTCCAAGCTGCAGTTTTCCGTTGGCAACAATGACCTGTACCGAATTACCCATCATACTCGCTTTTACATGGGCTGCCGTATTCCCTTCAAAATGCCGGTAGCCACCTTCCCAGGGCACCACACGGTCGAGTACCTGCTCCATGTCTGCTGAGACATCGGGGTCAGCATTCTCGTTAATGGTTATCCCCGCGGTCGTATGCGGGATGAAAACCGTAATTATACCTTCCTGAAGTCCTGTTTCTAGCACATATTCTGCCACTTGGTGATCGATCTTCAAAAAGTCTGTTCGTGCGCGAGTCTGGAGGGAAAAGCTCTTCATGAGTATGAACATATCCGAACCCTGCAGATTTAGAAGCGGAAAGTTTTGCAGAGGCTGAAAAATATGCCGCATGATGATGGGCTTTCATTCAGAGAGTATGATCGTGTCTCCCGAATGGACGGGCGGTATCGTATTTTTGCCGGCAGGATGGCTTTGAATTTATGGGGTATATCGCTTAAATGAGGGGATGAAAGGGAAGGGCTAATTGGGTTTTCCAGAGGAACATATTTTGACGTTGAGCGGGATGGCGGTACTGCTGTTGTGCTCTGCTTTTTTTTCGGGAACGGAAACGGCCTTGTTTTCGCTGAGTCGGGATCAGATTAAAAAACTGCGCGCCCACGGACGGCATGTTGATCGGTTGCTGGTTCTGTTACGGGACAATCCGGCGGGACTGCTGGTGGCTATTTTATTTGGCAACCTCGTCGTGAATATTCTGTTTTTCTGTATGAGTGCGTCCTTTGCGCTCGAAATCGGGAACACATACGGCGAGTGGTGGCAGGCGCTGATCGGTTTTGCGGTGCTGGTGACGGTTATCCTGAGCGGAGAGATCTTTCCGAAAGCGATTGGAATATCGTTTCCGGAACGTATCGTGAGGCTGAATTCACCGCTGTTGAGTTTCTGGTTTCATTTTATGGGTCCGGTTCGGATGGCGCTGGAAATCATTACCCGGAAAATGGAGCCTTCCGAAGAGCATGATAACCGCATCGATTCCCGGGAACTGAAAATGCTGATTGAGGTGACGCACCACGATCCAACCTTTGGAAAACAGGAAAAGGCGATTGTGGAGGATATTGTGAATCTGCCGGAAATTCGGTTGCGCGAAATTATGGTGCCGAGGGTGAGGCAGCTGTTTCGCCGGGCTGATGCCCCGGCTGGAGAGGCTTTGGCTGAGGCGGCGGAGCAGGAGCTTGAGCTGATTCCGATTTATGAAGAGGACGAGGATAATATTGTCGGTGTGGTGGAGGTGAGTGATCTATTTGCAAATTCAGATCCCGACAAACCCTTGAAGTTGTTTTCCCGTCCGGTGCGTTTTGTGCCGGAAACCAAACGCGCCGATGCCATGTTGCGTGAATTTATGGATGAAGAACTGCGGATGGTCTGCGTGGTGGATGAATATGGGGGACTTGCGGGAACGATTATGCTGGAAGATCTGCTTGAAGAGGTGGTGGGCGAGTTCGATGCCATGGAGGTTCCGCAGGTTGAGCAGCTCAGCGAAACGACATATCGGTTGCAGGGGAATCTAGGCATTCGCGAATGGCGCAGCCTGTTTGTCGGCTTTCTTCATGAAGAGATGATGCGCGATTTGGCGCTGGATACCTTGAGCGGTCTGGTGGTCTCGCTGTTGAAACGGCTTCCGGCTACGGGCGATGTGGTTGAGGTGGGCAACCTGCGTTTTACGGTGGAGCAGGTGCGCTCAAACCGGATCGAGACCGTTTTGCTGGAATTGGTTATGGCTGATGATGGAGGTGACGCATGATCAGTACCGTCACCGTCATTCTGCTCGGCTTTGCTTTTTCCGCCTTGTTTTCGGGAGTGGAAACGGGAAGCTATACGATCAATCGCATCCGGCTCGAAAGGCGGGTGCGGGAACGGAAGACATCGGCTGTGATTCTGCAGAACATGCTGGCGCAGTCGCACATCTTCATTTTCACCGTACTGATCGGAAATAATCTTGCCGTTTACCTGCTTTCCGCGGCCGTGACCGATCTTTATATTTCTTCCGGAGTTTCCTCGGGGAACCTGCTGCTCGGCTTTATTCCATGGAATGCTGAAACTGCCGCAACGCTCACCCTGATGTTTCCGCTTTTCCTGTTTGCAGAAGTCGGGCCGAAAAATCTGTTCCGGAAAAAGGCCGATGTGCTCATGTATCGTTTTGCCGGCCTGATGAAACTGCTGGTCTGGGGGTTTTATCCGTTCACCTGGCCGCTCAAGAAAATCTTCAGTCTGTTGACCCATGGCTCAAAAGACGCCGGGCGCGACCTGCACCGGCTGTCGCCCGATGCGCTCAAGGAATATTTTTCGACCAGTGAGCGGGAGGGGGTCATTTCTTCGGAGCAGAGCCGTATGATGGATAATGCAACAACGATGCATAGTATTCCGGTGCGTATGCTGATGTCGCCGATCAAAAAAGTGCCGGCGCTTCAGGATTCCGCCACCGTCGGTGACTTTAAAAGGCTCGTTGCCCGGCGCGAAACCACCGAGGCGATACTAATGCATCGGCACATGGCGGTGGGTATGATTACGATGTTTTCGCTCATCAACCGTAATCTGGAGGATGACGAACCGCTTAAACCCTATGCCGACGATCTGCTGTATATTGAAGAAAACCGCAATCTGAAATCGGCTTTTTACCGGCTTCGAAAACATCCGCGCCACCGAGCAGTGGTTACGGATGCCCGGGGGCATCCGGTCGGGTTTATCCGGCTCGAAGATATTGCGCGGTATATTGTGAAGAAATAGACGACTGCGGTTCAGCTGCCGGTCGGTGAAAGCGGTTCAACGGGCAGCCACTCCAGTACGCGCCGGATGGCTGCATCCCAGTAGTCCCATTTATGTGCACCTGCGGATTCCTCGTAGGTGAGATAAAGCCCTTTCTCCGACGCGGCCTCGCGAAAGCGGACCGAGTCGGGGTGGAGCCAGTCGTCGACTCCGCAACACACATAGAATTCGGTGTCGGGGATGGTTTCCAGATTCCGGACGGCATGGATCAGGTCGTTTCCAGACTCTGGAACTTTTTCGATGGAATCAAAGACCGCACCGAATGTGCGCAGTCGGGGTTCATCCCAATCGTCATTAATATGTGCGGCGAGATCGAGCGCGCCGGAAAGCGATGCCGCATGCGAAAAGAGATCGGGACGTCCCAGAGCCAGTTTCACGGCGCCGTATCCACCCATGGATGTGCCGGCCACAAACGTATTCTTCCACGTATTGGAAACCCGGAACCACTGGCTGATGCGGGCGGGAAGTTCTTCAGAGAAAAAGGTCCAGTAGTCCGAACCATGGGCCATATCGGTATAAAAACTCTTGTGGGCATCCGGCATGACCACAACGAGGTTGAGGTCCATTACATAACGTTCAATGGAGGAACGGCGGATCCATGAGGTGTGATCGCCGGAAAGGCCGTGCAGCAGATAGAGTACGGCGGGCGGCGTTTTCCAGGCCTCGGAACGTTCGGGCAAAATAATGTTCATGCCGACCGATTGCTGGAGAGAACGGGCATAAAAATGGGTTTGTAACAGGGCCATATTCAATTCCTATATGGATTGATCCGATTCGTCGGGCTGGCGGATGGCCACCAGGGTATCACCGAGGCGGAGACGCATTTCGGGACCGGGGTCGAATGCTGTGGTGCCATCGTTGTGTTTTACGGCAATCACCAGCGCGCCGAGGGTCTGACGAACACGTGCTTCGGCGAGCGACTGGTTGAGCATGGTGCTGTTATCTCCAATTTCATGTTCGATCACTTCGAGGGCAATGCTTTTATCGCTGGCCACCAGTTCCACCAGATCGACTACATACGGGCGGGTGAGGAGCTGCGTGATCTGATTGACCCCTGTGGAGATCGGCGAAACGACGCGGGATGCACCGGCTTTGTGAAATTTCCGCGTGTTGTCCGGATCGTGCACACGGGCAATTATCCGCAGTTCGCTACTCAGTCCGCTGGCCGTCAGGGTAAGAAAGAGATTGTCGGCATCGGTGCCCAGCGCGGCCACCAGGGATTCCGCCTGCTGCAGGTTGGCCTGCTCCAGAGTTTCTTCTTCTGTGGCGTCGCCGGGAATATGAGGAATACCCAGCTGATCCATCCGTTTGGCGGCATCCTCGTTATCATCAATGACCACAAAAGGTTTTCCTGCAGACATCATTTCGGAAACCAGCCGGGTGCCGGTCCTGCCGTAGCCGCAGATGATTATATGCTGTTTCATTGAGGCGATTTTTTTCATCATGGATCTTCTCCCGAGAACATTGGTTACGCTGCGCTGGAACATGAATTCGGCAAATCGGCCGAGGCTGTAGGCCATGACGCCGACGCCGCCGAAAATGAGCAAGGAGGTGAACATCCGGCCGGCATCGGAAAGGGGATGTACTTCGGTAATACCTACGGTGGAAATGGTGATGACGGTCATGTAGAAGGCGTCAAGAGCGCCCCAGCCTTCAAGTTGCATATAGCCCACGGTTCCGAAAATCAGAATCGCCAGAATCGCGCCGCCGCCGTTGCGGATTCCGGCCCGAAGCTGGTCGTTAATGAGCTTGGTATGCATGGAAACAGTAAAACGGATTCATTCGGCACTTTCCAAACCTAAATTCTTTTTAGTAGCTTGGGTTTTGAGGTTTTATGCATTCATTTACCAGAACAGTTTTTCTCGGCCGTGTGGCCCTTTTTGCGGGAGGATTCGCTGCAGTCAAGACCGAGGCCAGAGCGTCATCAGGGACGGTGTCATTGAGCTATATTGCGCGATTATACTCCATGAAGATCAGTATCTTCGGGAAGAAAATCCGCATGGAAAACAAATATAACCGGGTTGAAATTGAAACCAACAGCCGGCGGGCCTATGTCAACGGCGTTATGATCTGGCTGCATGAGCCTTGCCGGAAACAGAGCAGCGGGTGGGCCATTCGGGAAGTAGATTTTAAGAAGGGCATCGATCCTATTCTGCGTACCTACGCCTATGCGCCGAAACGTATGCCCCGGCTGGTGGTGTTGGATCCGGGGCACGGCGGAAAAGATACCGGATCGATCAGCCCGAAAGGCTATCGGGAAAAGGATATTGTGCTCGATATTTCCCATCGTGTCCGCAAGTTGCTGGAGGCCAAGGGAATCCGGGTTCGCATGACACGTACCGGTGATACTTATCCGCAGCTCGACGCCCGCACCGCATATGCTTACAAAAACGGGGCCGACCTGTTTGTCAGCGTCCATGCCAATGCAGCCGGCGCGACCTCTGCGAGCGGCGTGGAAACATTCATCACTGCCGCTGCCGGATATGATTCGAGCAATCATTACGGGCAGGCCGGCGATAAATTTGCATTTAAAAACAACACCTATGATGCGCTCAACGCCGCACTCGGCTTTTCCATCCACAGTAATATAATGAAAATGACCAAACGCGACGACCGCGGCTTGCGTCGGGCCCGCTATTCTGTGCTGAAGCATTGTTCCTGTCCGGCTGCGTTGGTGGAGTGCGGTTTTTTGACCAATCCCGACGAGGAATCACTGCTTAACACTTCCAGCTACCGGGAGAGCTGTGCGCGCGGTATTGCCAACGGGGTGCTTGGCTACTTTACACTGATGAAGCGGGCCTTGAGATAATGCAGGAATTTACACTCACCTAATACACCTTATTGCAATACGTCTTTTGCGGTTGCAACCCGGTGACGAAGCGCGTAGCTTGGATTTTTATTCGCTAGGGGTGCCTCCGTCGGTTCGGGGGCTGAGATTCCAACCCTTGGAACCTGCGCGGGTTATGCTGCGAAGGGAAGCGATGCTTCTTCCTTTCCGAACCGTGCATTGATGAAAGATTGGTGGTGTATTATGAGCGGTTACGGAAAATATTTTCCCAGGTCTGAAAAAACATACGTGGAAGGATCGCGCCCGGATATCCGGGTTCCGTTCCGGAAAATCAAATTGCACGGAGATAACGAAGATCTCAATGTTTACGACGTCAGCGGTCCCTATACCGACGCCTCCTATGAACCGGATCTGAAACTGGGATTGCCCGCTATTCGTGAACAATGGATTTCCGAGCGCGGGGATGTTGAAGCGCACACGGCCGGCGTTAAAATCCTGACCAATCCGGAAAAGGCCTTCAAAGGGCTTCAGCGCCAGCCGTTGCGCGCCAAAGGCGGTGCTTCCGTTACGCAGCTGACGTATGCGAAAAACGGCATCGTTACCCCGGAAATGGAATTTGTGGCGATCCGCGAGCGGGTCGATGCGGAATTTGTACGCGAAGAGGTCGCGGCCGGTCGTGCAGTTATTCCGCTTAATATCAACCATCCTGAGGCTGAGCCGATGATCATCGGCCGTAAATTTAAAACCAAGATCAATGCCAATATCGGCAATTCCGCGCTCGGGTCGTCCATTGAAGAAGAGGTCGAAAAAATGCGCTGGGCAACGCTCTGGGGCGCGGATACCGTGATGGACCTTTCCACCGGTACGGATATACATGATACGCGTGAGTGGATTGTCCGCAATTCGCCGACACCGATCGGTACCGTCCCGCTTTATCAGGCACTGAAGAAAATCGATGACAATGCCGACGGCCTCTGCTGGGAACTTTATCGGGATACACTCATTGAACAGGCGGAGCAGGGAATCGACTATTTCACCATTCATGCCGGTGTGCTGAAAAAAGATATTCCTGCCGCCAAAGAGCGGAAGCTGGGAATGGTCAGCCGCGGCGGTTCCATTATGGCGAAGTGGATGGTCGATAATGATCAGGAAAACTTTTTGTATACCCACTTCCGCGAAATCTGCGAAATCATGAAAGCCTATGATATTACCTTCTCACTGGGCGACGGCATGCGGCCGGGCTGTATTGCCGATGCCAACGACGAGGCCCAGCTTTCTGAGCTGAAAACGCTGGGTGAGCTGACGAAGATTGCCTGGGAATACGGCTGTCAGGTGATGATAGAAGGGCCGGGCCATGTGCCGCTCGATAAGATTAAAGTCAATATGGATAAGCAGCTTGAAGACTGTTATGAAGCACCGTTCTATACGCTCGGCCCGCTCGTGACGGATATTGCCGCCGGTTATGATCATATTAATTCCGCCATTGGTGGCGCGGTGATTGGCTGGTACGGCACATCAATGCTCTGTTATGTGACGCCGAAGGAACATCTTGGTCTGCCGAACCGTGATGATGTCAAAGAAGGGGTGATTGTTCATAAAATCGCTGCGCACGCTGCCGACCTCGCCAAAGGCGTTCCCGGGGCCATGGACTGGGATGAGGCGATGCGCAAGGCGCGCGGTGAATTTCGCTGGGTGGATCAGTTCAATTTGACGTTTGATCCGCTGCGGGCGAAGCAGTATCGGCTTGAGTCACTGCCGGAAGAAGAGCGCGATAAGACCGACCAGCATTACTGTTCGATGTGCGGTGAACAGTACTGCTCCATGCGGATTTCTGCACAGATCCGGAACTCTTAGTTTTCCAAACGCTGGAAATTCAGCGGTGAAGCTCGTTGATTTTCGCGAGTTCATCCGCTCCGGGGCAGAGCTTTTCCTCATCGAGATCACGCAGCGGGGTTGAGTTGGTATTCATGGTTTCGTGAATTTCCTGCGAACCTTCGTCCATGAACAGAATGCCGGTCAGCACTTTGTCCTGTGCTTTGCATTCCTGCATCATGGTCAGTGCGGATGTGCGGCTGTGAACATCATGCTTGGAATTCATTTTGTGCAGGTTGATCATGGAGCCGTCATGCATTGTGACGCGCTCATCGGTTCCTTCGTTATATTCGGCCGTTATTTCTTCCGCGTGGGGCACATAATCCACCGTATTGGTGGAGGCCATGTGCTGCCGTATGTAGTCATAGGCTTTGGTGGAGCCCGGCACGTTGTTGAACGTGACGCACGGCGAGATGACATTGATGAAGGCGAACCCTTTATGGGCAATGGCGGCCTGAATGATCGGAATCAGCTGTTCTTTGTCACCGGAAAAACTGTTGGCCACAAAGGTGGAGCCGAGCTGCAGGGCAATGGCGCAGAGATCAATCGGTTCGAGCGCATTGGGTTCACCTTTTTTTGATTTCGATCCGATATCCGTGGTGGCGGAATCCTGCCCTTTGGTCAGTCCGTAGACACCGTTGTTTTCACAGATGTACACCATGTTGACGTTGCGGCGGACCGCATGAACAAATTGGCCCATACCGATCGAGGCGGTGTCGCCGTCGCCGGAAACGCCGATGTAGAGCAGGTCGCGGTTGGCCATGTTGGCTCCGGTTGCGACGGATGGCATACGGCCGTGCACCGAATTGAAGCCGTGAGAATTTCCGAGAAAATAGGTCGGCGTTTTGGAAGAACAGCCAATCCCGGAAAGTTTGGCCACGCGGTGCGGAGGAATGGACATTTCGAAGCACGCCTCGATAATCGCGTTGCTGATCGAATCGTGACCGCAACCGGCGCAGAGCGTGGAGACTGCGCCTTCATAATCCTTGGTGGTATAGCCCAGCTCGTTTTTGGGCAGGTTCGGGTGACGGAATGCAGGAATTTTATAGCTCATGGTCAGCTCCTAGTAAAAACGGCTTCGGCGGCGCGGTGAAGTGGTGGTCTGTAAGATCCAGTCGCGGATTTCGTGGCGGATGAAACGGGCTGTGATGGGGCTGCCGTCAAAATGCAGCAACGGGACCAGGCGTTCCGGATCAAAATCATACTCATTGATCAGCAGGGTGCGCATCTGGGCATCGCGGTTTTGTTCAACCACAAAGACATATTCATGTTCCTCAATAAACTGCCCGACTTCATCGGAAAATGGAAATGCCTGAATGCCCATGCTGTCGAGTGAAATGCCGTGCAGGCTGTTGAGGTGGTGGAGGGCTTCCAGCGTCGAGGCCTCGGACGTGCCGTAGTGGATGACTCCCACGGTGCAAGGTTTGTTGGTTTTACGGATAATCGGTTTTGGCACATGTTCACTGGCCGTTTTCCATTTTTTCTGGAGGCGCTCCATATTCTCAATGTACTTCTCGCCGTTTTCCGTGTAGATCGCATATTCATCTTTGGATGTTCCGCGCGTAAAAAATGCCCCTTTTGTCGGATGGGTTCCGGGATAGGTGCGGTATGGTACGCCGTCTCCGTCTACATCCAGATAGCGTCCGAAGCGCTCCGTCATGTTTTCCAGATCTTCTTCCGTGTAGACTTTGCCCCGGTCATATTTCCGGGTGTCGTCCCATTCGAAGGGATCGGACATGTTGTCATTCATGCCGAGATCGAGATCGGACAGTAAAATGACGGGCGTCTGGAAACGTTCTGCCAGATCAAATGCCTTGGCGGTATATTCAAAACATTCTTTCGGCGTAGACGGATAAAGGCAGATGTGTTTGGTGTCGCCGTGCGAGGCATAGGCCGCGGCCAGCACGTCTGATTGCTGGGTGCGTGTCGGCATTCCGGTGGAGGGGCCCGAACGCTGGACATCAATCAGTACAGAAGGAATTTCCGCAAAATAGGCCAGCCCGAGAAATTCATTCATCAGGGAAAGTCCGGGGCCGCTGGTGGCTGTGAAAGCGCGCGACCCGTTCCAGGAGGCACCGATTACCATGCCGATGGCGGCCAGTTCGTCTTCGGCCTGAACGATGGCATAATTTTTCCGGCCGGTCTCCGGATCCATGCGGAATTTGCGGCAGTAGCGTGCAAAGTTATCAATGACGGATGTGGACGGCGTGATGGGATACCAGCCCGCCATGGTGGCACCGCCGTAAACGGCACCGAGACCACAGGCTTCGTTGCCGTCAATCAGGATTTTGTTGCCCACATTGTCGCGCCGCTCAATCCGGTAGGCGATAGGGCAGGCATGCATTTTTTTGGCCATTTCATAACCGGTGGTTACGGCATTGACGTTGGGGGCGATCAGCTTTTGCTTCCCTTTAAACTGGTCGCTGATCAGCTGTTTGAAAACATCAAGTTCCATATCGAACAGTGCGGCGAGCACTCCGACATACATGATGTTTCGGAAGAGCTGGCGGTGGCGGGGGTCATCGTAGAGTTCTCGGCATTTTTCGGTCAGCGGGATGCCGATAAAATCGATGTCGTTTCGGCGGAGAGCCGGTGGGAGCTGTTTGGTGGAGTCATAAATAAAGTAGCCGCCTTTCTCCACTTCGTTGATGTCGCGTTCCATGCTTTGCGGATTCATACCAACCATGATGTCGATGCCGCCGCGGCGTCCGAGGAATCCGTTTTCATTGATACGCACTTCGTACCAGGTGGGTAAGCCCTGGATGTTTGACGGGAAAATATTCTTGGGGCTGATCGGAATACCCATACGGAAAACGGCTCGGCTGAACAGTTTGTTGGCACTGGCCGAGCCGGTGCCGTTGACGTTGGCAAATTTGATGACAAATTTATTGGTGATGATGTCGCGTTTCATGACGGGGGCTCACTTCCAGGGGTTGGAAATTATTGATTTTCTTCATTTTTGCGGTGGTACGGCTTGGGCGAGATATAGAGAAATTTCTGCATATCCCAGGCTGAGGTCGGACAGCGTTCAGCGCACAGCCCGCAGTGCAGGCAGACATCTTCATCTTTCACCATCACCCGTCCGGTTTTCAGATTTTCCGAAACAAAAATCTGCTGTCCGAGGTTCAGTGCCGGAACGGTCAGGCTGCGGCGCAGTTCGGCTTCTTCTTTATTTTGTGTGAAGGTCAGGCAGTCAACCGGACAGATATCGATGCAGCCGTCGCACTCGATACACTTCTCTGCGGTGAATACGGTTTCAACATCGCAGTTCAGACAGCGTTCCGCTTCCTCAAAGGCAGTTGCGGCATCAAACCCGAGTTCCACTTCAACGGTATGACTTTTAATGGCTTCCTGCAGATCGAGGTGAGGTACGGCGTGGCGTTCCTCTTCGGTGACTGAGCTGGCGTAGCTCCAGTCATGAATGCCCATTTTCTGACTCAGCAGGTTGGTGCTCGGATCGGGGCGGTCGGTCAATTCCTGACCGTGGAGGAACATATCAATCGAAAGCGCGGCCTGATGCCCCTGGGCAACGGCGGTGATAATATTTTTCGGTCCGAAGGCGGCATCGCCCCCGAAGAACACCATAGGATTACTGGATTGATAGGTTACTTCATCGACGATTGCCATGCCGCGTTCATCAAAATCGATGCCGATATCCCGTTCAATCCACGGGAACGCATTGGCCTGGCCGATTGCCAATAACACCAGACTGCAGGGAATGGTTTCGGTGCGGCCAACCGGGGTGAACACCTCGCGGCCGTCTTCATCGATGGAATAGTCGATGACTTCGAACGTCATGGCTTTCAGTTCGCCGTCTTCCACAACGTATTCGAGCGGACTGTGGTTTTCAATGATCGGAATCCCTTCGGCCTGGGTGTCTTCAATTTCCCAGGGGGAAGCGACCATGGCGGAGATCGGCGTGCGCAACACGACTTTGACATTTTTGGCGCCAAGACGCAGTGCCGTGCGGCAGCAGTCCATGGCTGTGTTTCCTCCGCCGATTACAATAACGTCTTCCGGAGCTGTGGTAACGTGATCAAAAGCCACCTGAGCCAGCCACTGTACGCCGACCTGGATATTTTTTCCGCCGTCGTGTTCCCAGCCGGGGAGTTTGAGCTGGCGGCCGGTGGGGGCGCCGGTTCCCACAAAGACGGCGTCGTAGCCTTTGTCCGTGAGGGCCTTCATGCTTTCAATGCGCGTATTAAAGTGGGCGTTTACGCCCATATCCAGAATATAGCCGGTCTCTTCGTCGATGACTTCTTCCGGAAGCCGGAAAGAGGGGATCTGCTGACGCATAAAACCGCCGGCGCTGCCGGTGGCTTCGAAAAGATCAATTTCATAGCCGAGCGGCATAAGGTCGCGGCATACAGTTAAGGCGGAGGGGCCGGCACCGATGACGGCCAGTTTAAAGCCGTTTTTTATTTTTGGAATTTTGGGTAGCCGGTCTCTGATGTCCTCCTTCATATCGGCGCAGACGCGCTTCAGGCGGCAGATGGCCACCGGTTTTTCTTCAATGCGGCCCCGCCGGCAGGCCGGTTCGCAGGGGCGGTCGCAGGTTCGACCCAGAATTCCGGGGAAAACGTTCGATTCCCAATTGATCATATAGGCATCGGCATATCTGCCGGCTGCAATCAGTCGAATATACTCCGGAACGGGAGTGTGCGCAGGGCACGCGTGTTGACAGTCTACTACTTTGTGAAAGTACTCCGGGTGGCTCGTATCTGTGGGCTTCACTCTGTATTTCTCCATGCTGCCTGAAAATATGGGGTATTACGCACCAGCTTAACAGGCATTACCTTAGTTTAGGCAATATAAATCACAGAGTTATGAGCATTTCAGCATTAAAATACCTAAATCTGTAAAAAGTTATCACTTATGCCTCAATGGGTATTTTTATATCGGTAAAAAATAGGTTTTTACTGGGAAATTTTAATATTTCTTCATCGAGGGGATTTTTCGGGAAATGGAGTGTCAGGATCGTTAAATCAAGAAAAATACGGTTTGCGGGGCGCTCAGGGGGGAGATATTTCCGGGTGAATGGAATGGTTCTGCTGAAACAGGGGCTTAATCGATATTTTTAAATCGAATAATGGAAGGAGAGTTCCGGGGAGGGTGTTTTTCGGGGAGCAAGGGGGTGTGGGGGAGAGGGGTGGAGTATGTGCCCATTTGTGTTATATTCATTTTGAGGATTCGTGATTTTCCATCTGTAAGGCGAATTACCTTTGAAATAGTGGAATTAATCTTTTGACTGCGGCGGTCTTATGGTGGCATAAAATCCCATGAAAGGGAGCAAGGTGGAGTAAGGATCATGGAAGCACAACAGAATATAGCGTCACTGTTCGTGGGATCGTTTACGCATTCCCTTGATGCCAAGAGGCGTATGATCTTTCCGTCGGCCTGGCGGAATTTGGCGGGGGGATCGAATCAGCTGTTTGCTTTTCCGCATCCGGAGGAGAAGTGCCTCTATTTATATACTGCAGCGGAAATGATGCGGCGTATTGATGAGTTGCGGAACAGTGGATCCATCGATGCGGGCGATCAGCAGGCCATCCGGTCGATTACGGCCGGTGCGGAGTTGCTGACGTGGGATGCGCAGGGGCGTATTCGGATCGGCGAAAATCTGCTGGCCCATATAGAGGTTAAGGAGCAGCTGGTGCTGGTGGGTGCGCTGACGCGCATCGAGCTTTGGAGCGCGGAGAATTTTGATTTAGCGCTGCCGCAGGAATCATCTGCGGCAGAGAATGTGTTTTTTGGTGGATATTAAAAATTAGGAAGGAATGGATTGCCGGCGGTAAACGGATGAGTGGAACCGGCAGTTTTTGGGGAAACGGGATGAGTATGTTGGATGTGGCAAAGTATCTGAGTTATTCGCGTTCGATTGATAATTCAAAAGATCGTGAGCGGGTTTTCAGCCTTAAACAGGTGAATTCCGGCCATCTTTTCTCCTGTCTTTACAGCACGGGACGTCATTGGTGTTTTGGGCGAGAACAAGCTGAAAGCGAACAGTTTCCAACGTTTGGAAAAGGGGCTTAATGCATATTCCTGTCATGCTCAACGAGTGCCTTGAAGCGCTTATTACAGATCCGGCAGGGGTCTATGTGGATGGCACGCTGGGCAACGGCGGGCATTCGGCCGAAATTTTGAAGCGATTGAGTGATGGTGGAACGTTGATTGGGTTTGATCGGGATATTGAGGCCATTGAGCGGGTGCAGAAAAAGCTGTTTAGCGGCGAGGGTAAGCGAGTGGAGCTGGTCCACGATAACTATGCGAACATGGCGCTGCAGCTGGACCGTCTCGGGGTGGAAAAGGTGGACGGGCTGCTGCTGGATCTCGGGGTCAGTTCGTTCCAATTGGATGTGGCCGGTCGCGGATTCAGCTTTCAGCAGGATGCTCCGATTGATATGCGGATGGATCAGACGCAGGGCCGGACGGCGGGTGAGCTGGTGAACCATGCCCCGGAAGCTGAGCTGGCGGATATCATTTACCGGTACGGTGAGGAAAAGGCATCGCGCCGGATTGCCCGAGCCATTGCCGAGGCACGTGTGAAGAAGGAAATTGAAACGACGCTGGAACTGGCCGCGATTGTCGAGCGGGCCAAAGGTGGACGAAAAGGAAAGAAAACGCATCCGGCCACGAAGACCTTTCAGGCGTTGCGTATGGCGGTGAATGATGAGCTGGCGGGCATTGAACAGGTGCTCGAAACGATGATTGAAAATGTTGTGGAAGGCGGGCGCATTGTGGTGCTCACGTTCCACAGTCTGGAAGACCGGATGGTGAAACGTTTTTTTGCGCGGCATGTTCCGCGGGAGGAATCGCTTCAGCAGGGCGGAGTGAAGCGGATCTATGATGAACCGCCTGTGAAATGGATTTGGAAAAAACCGTTGACCGCAACGGAAGAGGAGCAAGCCGTTAATCCGCGGTCGCGTTCAGCTAAGCTGCGCGCTGTGGAGGTGGGAGTATAAAATGGCCGCAAAAAAACGAAAGACCACAAAACGAAAAATGAAGCAGAACCAGGTACAGGTGCCGTTTCCGGTGCTGCTTGCCAATGTTCTTGTGCTGGTGGCGGTCATGGGACTGAGCTACATGTGGCTCTGCTCGCGTTGCGATGCGCTCGGCAGGGACATTAAAGCCAAAGAGGCTGAGCTGGCGCAGGCGCAGAAGCGCCTGGTGAATGAGCAGGACCGCTGGTCTACCATCACATCGCCGGCTAATCTGGAGCGCGCCATTAAGCGGCATCGGCTTAAAATGTCGATGCCGGAGCTCAACCGTGTGGTCGAAGTGGGACACTGGGATGTGACTGCACGCACAGCCATGAATGGCGGAAGCCGCCGCAGCGTACAGTGAGTTCCGGACGCGATAAATTTTAACAAAGAAAGGAAACAGGTAAATGGAAACTGAAAAAGTAAACGTGCTGTATGATAAAAATGGCCAGGCGGTTCGGGTTCAGTTGGACTTCGACCTGTACCAGTGGCTGATCAATCAGGTTGCAGAGCCGGAGCAGTCTTTTGTTGCTGCTGCGCGTTAAGCATCGCCACAGAAAAGAAGGCCTGCATGGGGTATGCAGGCTGATTAGCGGATTTTTTGATTCATTCATTTCCCGTGGTGCGCAGGAGCGCATTGCGGGTTTTTCAGCTTAGAGGGAGCAGGTTTTACGGATGGCAGAGGTGCGGTTCAAGGGCAGGGTTGCCGTCTTGGTGAGCGTGGTGGCGCTGGTTTTTGTCGGTATTGCAAGCCGATTGGCCTTGCTGCATCTGCGCCCTGCGGAATGGGTGCTTGAACCTATTGAAGAGGGGCGCATGTATGAAACAAAGCCCATGGGCAGCCGGGGGCGTATTGTTGACCGCAATGGTGAAATTCTGGCGATGGATCTTGCGGCGTATCATGTTTATGTCGACCCGAAATACATTGCCGAGCATGGGGATCCGGACACCGTCTGCCGCTATCTTTCGCAGGAATTCCGGATTCCTGAATCTGAAATTCGGGAAAAACTGAACCGGACCAATCGGCAGTACGAGCGCATAAAAAAATTTGTTCCCGGGCATCAGTTGAAGCGGTTTACGCGTAAAAACCTGGGGTTGCTGTATACGGTCGCAGATGACCGTGGAAGTGAAACGAACATTTATTTACGTGGTGTCGGTTTGGAGGAGGCTCCGATTCGAAATTATCCGAAAGGGCCGCTGATGGCGCATGTGGTCGGATTTTCGAATCAGGAAGGCGTGGGCTCTGCCGGAATCGAGCAGCGGATGGATGCTTATCTGCGCGGAAAAGAGGGATTGCGAATCAGTAAAAAAGACGGGCGCCGCCGTGAAATCTACAGCGCACGAACGGTGGATATTAAGCCCGAGGATGGGGCGACGGTTACTCTCACGCTGGATCAGCAGTTGCAGTATGTAGTGGAAAAAACGGTGGAAAAAACATGTCGCGAATTCAATGCAAAAGCCGCATGGGCCATTGTGCAGCATGTGCGGACCGGTGAAATTCTGGCCATGGCCTCCTTTCCGACGTATGACCTGAACCGCTATGCCAAGGCTCCGGCGGAGTGGCGGCGCAATCGGGCCATTAGTTTTAACTATGAACCCGGTTCCACAATGAAGGCCGCAGTGATTGCCGCTGCACTGGATAACAACATCGTGAGTGAGGACGATGTTTTCGATTGCGAAAACGGCTATTGGGTCTATGGTGGGAAATCATTGCGCGACAGTCACGGTGAAGGCGAAATCAGCGTTGCGGAAATCATCAAAGTTTCGAGTAATATCGGTACGGCCAAAATTGCGCTTCAGATGGGAAATCAGCTGGTATATGACAGCCTGAAAAAATTTCATTTCGGGGAGCGGTTCAATGTCGGCATACCGGGAGAAGAGGGCGGAATTTTCTATTCGCCGAAACACTGGTCGAAAATTTCGGTTACCCGTATCGGTATGGGTCATGAGATTGGCGTGACGGCGCTGCAGATTGTTTCGATGATGAGTGCCATTGCTTATAACGGGGTTCAGATGCAGCCGTATGTGGTAAAGAAAGTAGTTGCCCCCGACGGTGCCGTTCTTGAAGAGAACAAGCCGAAAGTGCTGGGGCGGCCGATCACACCGGGAGTTGCGCGGCGTATGCAGAACCTGTTGGCCAGTGTGGTGATGGATGAAGGGGGAACCGGCAGCAAGGCCCGGGTGGCGGGGTATACCGTGGGGGGAAAAACCGGAACGGCTCAGAAGATTCGGCCGCGGGAAGAGGGCGGCGGATACTATGCTAAAAATTTCACCTCTTCGTTTGTCGGATTTCTTCCGGTTGAAGCACCGGAGCTTTGTATTGTGGTTGTGGCGGATGATCCGGGAACGTATACGGATACGGGACGCAAAACCGGTTATTACGGGGGCACGGTCTGCGGCCCTGCGTTTAAAGAGATTGCCGAGTTTGCAGTGCGTTATCTTCGGATTGCACCTGATGGAAACCGAATTTATGTGGCGGGGCCGGACGACGAATGAAATTGAAAGAACTGTTGGATAAAATTGAGGCCGTCGGTTTTTCCGGCGGCATGAAGGTCGAGTTCGGGGGAGTGACTTATGATTCGCGCAAGGTAAAGCCCGGGGATCTTTTTGTTGCTGTTTCGGGGTATCAGCTGGATGGCTCGGAGTTCATCACGCAGGCCGTTTCCGGAGGGGCCACGGTTGTCGTGTCTGAGAATCGTCTTGATTTGGGGTCCGGAGTGGCGCATGTGCAGGTTTCCGATTCGCGAAAAGCGCTGGCGGAAATTTCGGCGGTTTTTTACGGGGAGCTTTCTAAAAAAATGAAAGTGATCGGTGTGACGGGGACCAACGGAAAGACGACAACGACTTATATGATCCGCGATATTCTCCGGCATGCCGGTTATAAGACTGGCCTGCTGGGTACCGTGGCTTACGAAATCGGAGGGCGGTCTATTCCTGCTTCGCGTACAACACCGGAGGCTCCGGACATTCATTCCATGTTTGCTCAGATGGACGAGGCGGGGTGCGAGTATGTGGTAATGGAGGTGTCTTCGCATGCTCTCGCGCTGAAACGGGTTCATGGTATTGAATTCAGCATTTCTGTGTTCACCAATCTTACACAGGATCATCTGGACTATCATCACGACATGGAGACCTATTTTGACGTGAAGGCGGAGCTTTTCCGGACGATGGAAAAGAAACAGGGGGGCTCGGCGGTGATCAATATCGACGATTCCTGGGGGCGGAGGCTGATCGGCGAAAAACAGGTTGAGGCGGATATTGTTTCCTATGGTTTTCATGAAAAGGCCACCGCCTTTGTTACGGATGCAACCGTGAGTGCTGATGGGACGCGTTTTAATGTTTCCACCCCGTGGGGAGATACGAATATTCACTTGCAGCTGCTGGGGCGTTTTAATATCCACAATGCGCTCGCGGCGTTGTGTGTCGGCGGGCTGTGCGGGGTTGATTTGAAGACCGTTGTTCAGGCTTTGGAAAATATGGCAGCCGTTCCCGGCCGGCTGGAGGCCGTTCCGAATCGTAAAAATCGAAGTATTTTTGTGGATTATGCGCATACGGATGATGCGCTCAATAATGTGCTCACCACGCTGCGCGAAATCTGCAGAGGAAAGCTGGTGGTGGTCTTCGGCTGCGGAGGCAACCGCGATCAGGGCAAGCGGGAAAAGATGGGGCGTGTGGCGGCCGCGCTGGCGGATTGGAGTATTGTGACGTCCGATAATCCGCGCGATGAAGAACCTGAAGCGATTGCAATGGATATTTTGAAGGGGTTTGCGTTATGTCAGCAGGTTGAAGTTGTGCTGGATCGCCGCGAAGCGATTGCAAAGGGGATTGCTATGCTGGATCGTAAAGATGTGCTGGTGGTGGCGGGTAAAGGACACGAAACCTATCAGGAAATAAAAGGTGCGGTTATTCCCTTTGATGATCGGGATACCGTTAAGGAGTTGATTCGATAATGCGCAGCTTCCGGCCAGGAGAATTATCGCAGTGGGTTTCCAGACTCTGGAAAAACGGTATGCCGTCGCAAAGCATTACGGGAATTAGCCACGACACCCGTAAGATTCAATCCGGGGAGCTTTATGTGGCGATCCGGGGGGCGCATTTCGACGGGCATGAATTTGTGCAGACCGCTCTTGATAAAGGTGCGGTTGGTGCGTTGGTGGATGATCGTTTTCAGGGATTGGAAAACTGTCCGTTGCTTCAGGTTTCCGACACAATCAAGGGCTTGCAGGATATGGCGGCCGGTTATCGGAAAGAATGGATTTCGTCCACCGTTGGAATCACCGGGAGTGTTGGGAAAACCACCGTGAAAGAAATGTGTGCTGATGTGTTGTCGATGGACGGGCTGACGCACCGGACCGAAGGGAATTTCAACAACCATATCGGGCTGCCGCTCACGATGCTCAATATGCCGCAGCGCGCACGGTACGGCGTTTTTGAAATTGGAATGAATCAGCCCGGCGAGATCGGGCCGCTCACTGGCCTGCTGCGACCGAAATACGGTATTATTACCACCATTGGAAATGCACATCGGGAGGCATTTCAGTCGCTGGAGGATATTGCTCATGAGAAAATGAGGCTGGCGGAGCGGATTCCCGATTCGGGGCTTGTTTTTCTCGACCGTGATAGCCGATGGTTTTCGATGATTCGTCAGCACACGCCGGCGGAGGTTGTGACGGTTTCATTTGAAGGCGAGGCGGATTACACGGGCCGGCGAAGCGGGGAACGCATTATGACGGTGGAGGGGTTTGCTTATACGATCCCGAAACCCGGCGAGTATATGATGCGAAATGCACTCTTTGCTATTGCGCTGGGTCTTCAGCTGAAGCTCTCTCCGGAGGAAATCAATGAAGGGCTTTCCCGGTTCAAGGCTCCGCCGATGCGCTGGGAGAAAACGATCGTGCACGGCATTCATTTTATTAACGATGCCTACAATGCGAATCCCCTTTCAATGCGGGCCAGTCTGAAAACCTTTGCTCAACTTCCGGGGGTCGGGCGGCGCTGGGCGGTGATCGGCGGAATGCGTGAGCTGGGCGCGGTGTCCGGCGATGAGCATGCCGAGCTGGGTCGGTTTGTTGACGGGCTGGGACTTGACGGTGTGATTACGGTGGGCGAGCTTGGGGCGCAGATTCTATGCGACCGGGTGCCGGGATTTTTCCAGACCTTGGAAAAAGCCGAAGCGGCCGCGATATTAAAAGAACAGCTCTCTGCAGGAGCCCATGTGCTGCTGAAGGCATCGCGCGGCGAGGAGCTTGAAAAAGTGATTGGATATTTTGCTGAAATGTCCGGTCCGGAAGGCTAGACGGAACGCGGGCGGCCCGAAGAGGGCTGTTTTTCCGTCTTTTAATCTGAATGGAAATTTTTGAACTGAAGGAACATTGTAATGCTGTACTACCTTTCGCTGTTGGAGGGGACGCTCTCTGAGCTTCGCCTTTTTCAATACATCACTTTTCGCACGCTGGGTGCGGCCTCAACAGCTTTTATTATTTCGCTGCTTTTTGCTCCCTTTTTGATCCGGCAGCTGAAGATTGTCAATTTCGGGGATCAGGTTGAAGATGATCGGGTCGGGGCACTGGATAAAAGCAGGAAAGTGGGGACGCCCACGATGGGCGGACTGTTGATTATTCTTTCGACCTCGGCGGCAACGCTGCTCTGGGCGGTGCCGACGAATATCTATGTTTTGATTTCGCTCGGAACGTTTGTGCTTATGGGAATGATCGGTTTTGCCGATGATCTGCTGAAAATAAAACGCCGCAACGGGCTCAGTGTGAAAATGAAGTTCGGTGCTCAGCTGATTTGGGCTGTGGTTGTTTTTGCGGTGCTTTGGATGGTGCCTGAAACGCGTGAACGGGTGACCGATCTGATGGTGCCTTTTTTCAAAAATCCGGTGGTTCAACTGTCGATGATTCCGGCCTTTCTTTTTATGTTTTTTGTGCTCGTCGGAGCATCGAACGCGGTGAATCTGACGGACGGTCTGGATGGCCTGGCTATTGGGTGCTCAAATTCGGTGGCCGTGGCGTATCTGATTCTGACCTACATGGCGGGACATTATAACTTTGCCGAATACCTGCAGGTTCCTTTTGTTAAAGGCAGTGGTGAGTTGACGGTATTCTGCGGGGCCCTGCTGGGCTCCGGTCTTGGCTTCCTCTGGTACAATTGCCATCCCGCCAAAATTTTCATGGGCGATACCGGGTCGTTGGCGCTCGGCGGTGCAATCGCCATGCTGGCCATTCTGATCAAACAGGAACTGCTGCTTGTGATCGTGGGCGGTGTTTTTGTGGTGGAGGCTGCCAGCGTGGTTATTCAAAGCGGCTGGTTTAAATTTACAAAGAAAAAATACGGCGAAGGCCGCCGGGTTTTCAAATGCGCGCCGCTGCACCACCATTTTGAGTTTGTTGAAAAAGAGCGGGCTATGGATCAGAATCGCGCGCCGGAACTGGTGGAAACCATTATTGTAACCCGCTTCTGGATTCTCTCCATCATCTTTGCCCTCATCGGCGTGGCTACTTTGAAGATTCGATAATGACCGAATATCGTTCAGCATTGATTTTGGGATTCGGGCGGTCGGGCCGGGCGGCGGAGGCGTTGCTGCAGTCGGAGGGCTGCGCCACAGTGGTGGCATCAGATGACCGGATGGATGACGCAGCATTTTTCCAATGTCTGGAAACGGTGGATTTTGATGTATGCATTGTCAGTCCCGGTTTTGCGTTGGACCATCCTTGGATGATTGCCGTGCAAGGGGCGGAAATTCCGCTTTTATCTGAGCTGGAGCTGGGCTGGTCGCGGCATAAGGGAAAAACGATCGCGCTGACGGGATCCAACGGAAAGAGCACCGCCGTGAAATGGATCTGTGAGAGTCTGGTTGCATCCGGGTTGAAGGCGGAAATCGGCGGGAATTACGGCATTCCGGCAAGTGAGGTGGTGCTGGAATATCCGGATCTGGATTGGCTGGTATTGGAAGTCAGTTCATTCCAGCTGGAAACCGTACGGGAATTTTATGCCGATATTGCCGTCGTATTGAATGTGCTGCCGAATCATCTCAACCGCCACGGCACAATGACCTGTTATCTGGAAACCAAGGCCCGTATTTTCGGAATATCGGAGGCGAGTCGAATCTGCGTGATACCGCATGAGTTGCTGAGCGATTTCCGCGGTGCGGTTTCCGGCGAGCGAAATTGGGTGACGTTCGGAGCGGGCGGCGTTTATCAGTTTTGCAGCGGGCAGGTTTTCCATGGATTGAAAAATGTGCTGAATCTCACGGGAACTCTTTTTGATTCGCCGGTCATCGGTAGCTGCACGGGGGCCGCCGCTGCGGCCGCCTTTGAAGCTGGGGGGCTGGAAATGCAGACTTTGGAACGAAGTGCGAAGAGCTTTAAACCCTTGCGCCATCGGCTTCAACGACTGGGTGAAGTGCGCGGGGTGTTTTATGTAAATGACTCCAAGGCGACCAACCTTGCGGCCATGACGGCGGCGCTGGGGGCGATCGGCCGCGATATCCATTTGATAGCGGGAGGTTTGCCGAAGGAAAGCGACTACACTTTTGTTAAAGAAATACTGGCCGAACGGGTAAGGACGATATACGTTATCGGGCAAGCATCTCGAGCGATGTTTGAGGCTTGGAGTACGGTTTGTCCGTGCGTGGAGTGCGGTACACTCGAAGAGGCTTTCGGCCAGGCCGCGCAGGCGGCAGAAGCCGGGGAAACGGTTCTTCTTTCACCTGCTTGCGCAAGCTTCGACCAGTTTGACAGTTTTGAGGAACGCGGGGAATGTTTTGAAAGACTGTTTAATGGTGTGAAACATGCTGGATGAGGTGCTTCGTTTAGATAAGTAAACAGCGGGCGTCTGGGACGTCGAAACAGGAGTTTAACATGAAAATCGGATCTTCATTTTTTATGGCCGTCGCCGTATTGAGCGCATTGGCGCTGACGCAGGGCTGTGTCACTACGGAATCGCAGGGAAGTGTTCGCGGCCCGGGGGCTAAAACAAAAGGCCCTTTCTGGCACAATCACAAAAGTAAATCAGCTGACGAGGGCACGGCGGTTGCGCTGGAACCGTATGAGTCTTACGAAGACGCCGGAGCTGATCTTTATGTAATGGAAGATGATATCAGCACCTCCGATTACCAGGGCGGCCCGAATACCGGTGCGTCATCATATGGCGAAACCGAAGTGTATATTGTCCAGAAAGGCGATGTGCTTTCCCAGATCGCCGTGGACTGCGATACCACGACGGCCACGCTGGTTCAAATGAACGGTCTGTCTAATCCGGATGTGCTTTATGTCGGGCAGGAACTGCGGGTTCCGGCCGGCAGTAAGGGTACCGTATCCAAACCGACCGGAACGGTAAAATCCGGTGGAATCTACATTATCCAGAAAGGCGACACGCTATCCGAAATTGCGCTGGCCGCCGGAGTTACCCTCAACGATCTGCGTGAGGTCAACGGTCTCAAGGGCGATGTGATCATGGCTGGCGAGGAACTGAATATTCCGTCGTATGGCAAGGTGCCGAGCAGCGCAAGAAAGGCGAGATCGACGAAAACCGTTAAATCAGATCCGGAACCGCAAATGACTGAGCCGGAGCCGCAAATGACTGAACCGGAACCGCAGCCTTTGGCTGCATTTGAAGATTCTGCACCGGCTCCGATTGTTGAAGTGGATAATATCGTAGTTGATGAAGTCATGTATCCGGGGGAAACCCTCGACGACAAAGCGCGTCAGTATGGTGTTTCCAAAGCCGAAATCATGCGTTTGAACGGTATTACCGACGAGTCCCAGATTCGTGAAGGTCAGACCATCCGTATTCCGGTTTCCGACTAAAAAACCGTTTGGCGGGAATCAATGCGCAGAACGATTTCGCTGTTTATCGCTATTGTATTGATTCTCGTCACGATCGGCATTCTGATTCTCGCGAGCGCGAGCTCGGCGAAGTATGACGATGCCACCTATTTTGTGCGCCGCCAGCTGATGTGGCTGGCGGTTGCTTTTTGCGCGGGTGCTTTGGCTGCGCGTTTTGATTACAGTCACTATAAAAAGCTGGCCATACCACTGGCTGTTTTTTCCGTATTTCTGCTGGTTCTTGTCCGTATTCCGGGCATTGGCAGTAATATCAACGGAAGCTGGCGCTGGATCAAAATCGGGCCTATATCTGTCCAGCCTTCGGAAATCGCCAAGGTGGGCATCATTATGCTCTTTGCTTGGTGGCTTGCCCGGAATCAGCGGCGGATCGATGAGCTTAAACGCGGTATTCTCGTCCCGTTTGGTCTGCTCGGTATTTTTGCGATACTGCTGGTATTGGAGCCGGATTTCGGAACCACCATGTTGGTTTCGTCTGTGGCGGTCAGCATGATGTTTCTCGGCGGTGTGAGTGTGGCTCCACTGCTCATTACCGGTATCACCGGGCTGCTGGGCGTGGCGATTTTGATCTTTATGAATCCGGAGCGCATGAGCCGGATTCTTGCGTTTCTTGATCCGCAGAAATATGAAAAGGATAAGGCCTGGCAGCTCATCAATTCCCTGCGGGCCTTTGCCGGCGGGGAAGTCAGCGGCGTCGGTTTCGGAAACAGCATGCAGAAATATCACTATCTGCCGGAAGCGCACACCGATTTTATTTTTCCAATCATTGGAGAGGAACTCGGCCTGATTGCTTCGCTGATTGTGGTTTCCATGTATATGCTTCTTTTTATTTTCGGTCTGCGCATTGCGTTCAATGCCAAAGATGATTTCGGGCGGCTGCTGGCGTATGGGATAACGCTGATGATTACTGTTCAGGCGCTGATTAATTTTGCGGTGGTTACCGGCTGCGTGCCGACCAAAGGGCTGGCCCTGCCTTTCATCAGTTACGGGGGGTCAAGTCTGGCCATCTCCGGGGCGATGATCGGGATCCTGATCAATGTGGCGTATGCGGGAATGAAATCCCCGTCAAAATCGGCCCGCAACCCCTTTAAAGACCGTGTGAGGAAAGTTTAACCATGAACGATGAATATGAACTGCTCGACAGTGGAAACGGAAAAAAGCTGGAACGCTATGGCGATATTATTCTGGAGCGTCCCGCTGCGCAGGCAGTCTGGGCCCCCCAGTTTTCCAATCGCTGGAAAAATGCGACGGCGCGTTTCGACCGGGTAGGCGGGCTGAACTGGGAGGGGCGGAATAAAGTGTCCAAACCCTGGAATGTGAATGTTGCCGGGGTCACGATGAAATTATCGGCCACCGATTTCGGTCACATCGGTGTTTTTCCGGAAACGCGTGCGCTCTGGAAATGGATTCGTGAAATGCTGGATAAACAGGCAAAGAAAAAAGGACGAGCTCTTAAATTTCTGAATCTATTTGCTTATTCGGGGGGAGCGACACTGGCGGCGGCGCAGTCGGGGGCGCAATGCTGCCATTTGGATGCTTCGAAAGGGATGGTGGACTGGGCACGCGAAAATGCAGTGCTCAATAATTTGACCGATGCGCCGATCCGCTGGATTGTGGATGATGTGATTAAATTTCTGCGCCGTGAAGTGAAGCGTGGTAATCGGTATGACGGGATTCTGTTGGATCCGCCGTCGTTCGGGCGCGGCAAAAAAGGCGAGCTTTATAAAATTGAAGATCAGTTGAGAACCACGCTCGATCTGGTGGATCAGGTGGTTTCCGATGACCCCTCATTTGTGATTCTTACATCGCATACGCCCGGCTTTTCGCCGATTGTGCTACGTAATCTGCTGGCGCAGTATCATGACCGCGGCACCTTTGAATGTGGCGAAATGCTGCTGACGGGTAAGCCGGATGTGAATGACTTGCCGAATGGGAACTGGGCCCGCTGGATTAATGAATGAGATTCAATATAACGCTGCAGAACTTGATGAATTGATTCTGTTTGCAGATAACCATCTGCTGGCCGTGAATAAGCCGGCCGGCCTGCTGACGCAGGACAGCGGCACGGGGCTGCGGAATCTTGAAGACTGGGCGCGTGAGTGGGTTCGGGTGGATAAAAACAAACCCGGCGCAGTTTTTCTGAATGCGGTACACCGGATCGATAAAGTAGTGAGCGGCGTTGTGTTGTTTGCCCGTACCAGCAAAGCGCTCAGCCGGCTGAACGAAGATGTCCGCAAGCGTAACGTGAAAAAAGTCTATCATGTATTGGTGGAAGGGGATCCGGGGAAACCAACGGATAAGCTGGTTCACTGGCTTTCCCATGAAAATCATAAAGCCCGAATCTGTAAAGAGGGGCATAAAGGTGCTCAGCGCGCGGTCCTCAGCTACCGGAAACGTCCACCGGTTGGAAACTTCCAGTGTTTGGAAGTGGATCTTGAAACCGGGCGCTATCACCAGATCCGTGCACAGCTTTCGGCCATCGGATGTCCGATTGTCGGTGATGCAAAATACGGCTCAAAAACGAAGTCGCCCGACGGAGCAATCGCCCTCCACAGCAGGGAGCTGCATGTGATGCATCCTACGCAGAAAGAGTGGATCAAAATCGAGGCTCCGTATCCGGAGCATTCTTTCTGGCATTAAATCCGTTCGAAACGGGCGACGGATTCGACATGGTTGGTCTGGGGAAACATGTCGATGGGCTGGCAGGAGACGAGCCGGTATTTTCCTTCTTCGCAGAACATCTGTCCGTCGCGGGCGAGTGAGGCCGGGTTGCAACTGACGTAGACGATGACGGGCGGAGCGATTTCCAGAAGCATTTTGACGGCTTTGGGATTCATTCCGGCGCGTGGCGGATCGGTGATGACGACGTCGGGAGCGCCGAAGGCATCGAGCTCGGGTTTGATGGTTTTGAAGTCCTTCATATCGAGCTGGATAAATTCACAGTTTTCGACAGCGTGGCGTTTGGCGTTTTCGCGGGCATCGTTCACGGAGCTTTCAACCAGTTCAACACCGAGCACTTTTTTGCAATGGCTGGAAGCAAAGAGGGTGATAGAACCCGTGCCGCAGAAGAGGTCATACACCAGATCGGTCGTTTTGAGCTGTGCGGCTTCCAGGATCTGGAAATAGAGTTTTTCAGCCTGGACGGTATTCGTCTGGAAAAAGGAGTTTGCTGAAATGCGATACGTGTAGTCGCCGAGGGTGTCCTGAATATAACCGGGACCGTGGAGGATGTATTCTTTTTCTCCGAATGCCACGGTATTTTTGGCGGAGGTGATATTGTTGACAAAGGTGGTCAGTTTTTCGCCAAGTGCATCCTGCAGTTTGGCGCTCAGTTTTTCCATCAGCTCCGGGTTGTGCGATGAGGTGACGAGGTTGACCATAAATTCGCCGGTGTTTCCGCCGTGGCGGACGACGAGGTTGCGCAGTTCACCGGTATGAGTGTGGGTGGAGTAGATGGGGAGGTCTGCTTTGTGTTCGAGGCAGAACGCACGGACCGTGTTTAGGGTCTGATTCATTTCCGGGGTGGAGAGGTCGCAGTGGTCGATGTCGATGGCTTTTGAAAAGCAACCGGGGGCGTGGAAGCCGAGGGCGAAATCGAGAGGTTTTTCGTGTTCGTCGGGCTCCAGGTTCATTTCATCAGGCGTGAGATAACGCAGATCGGTGAATGAGAAGTCCATTTTGTTGCGGTAGCCGAAGAGTTCCGGGGCGGGCAGGCAGGTGCGGCATTCAATATCCTTGAATCCGCCGAGGTGGTGGAGTGCATCCTGCACCTGTTTGCGTTTGAGGCGAAGTTGTTCGGCATAGTCCATATGCTGCCATTTGCACCCGCCGCATAGACCGAAGTAGGGACAGACCGGATCGATGCGGTGGGGGGAGGGTTTAACCAGTTCGCGCATCCGGGCTACGAGATATTTCTTTTTTATTTTGAAAATCTCTGCTTTCACCGTGTCGCCGACGGCGGCGGGACCTTGTACGAATATGGAAATTCCGTCATCCAGCCGCCCGAAGCTCTGATTCTTGTCGCCCAGATCGAGAATTTCGACCTCCACCATCTGTTTCTTTTTATACATAGCGGGCGAGACCATAGTGGAGCAGGGCGGTTGGGGCAAAAGTAAAGTCGGGGGGAATTCGGATTGATGCCGTGCGGCAGGGGCGTATTCTATGTTTTTTAACTACGGGGAAATTATGGAAACGATTAAAAATATCATGTCGCGCAGAAGTGTGCGCAGCTGGACGAAAGAGCCGGTTGCGGAGGAAAAAAAGAAAATCATTCTGGAGGCGGCCATGAATGCGCCGTCGGCCGCCGATGCACGGCCCTGGCATTTTGTGACGATGGATGATCCGGAAATTATCGGGCAGTTCACCGCGATGGGCGGAACGGAGATGCTCGCGGAATCGACCTTTATGGTGCTGGTCTGCGGGGAGCAGGCGAAAGAGATCTATCCGGGGTTCTGGCCGCAGGACTGTTCGTGTGCAGCGCAGAATATGCAGCTGGCGGCGCATGACCTTGGGGTTGGCTGTGTGTGGATTGCTGTTCATCCTCTGGAAGAGCGGGAAAAAACCTTTCGTGAAATTCTGGGGATTCCGGATCAGATCACGCCGTTTGCGTTGCTGGCCATGGGTATGCCGGCGGAAAAGCATGCGCCGGAATACCGATACGACGCAGCACGGATTCATTTAAACAAATGGTAACGTTTTGGTATTTTATTTTTGAACACAACGTGGAATGATTCGTCTGAGCTTGTAATTAACAATTGGAGAATAAAAATGGCAGAAGGCGTAATTGAACTGGATGGCAACGGCTATGAGGACGCAACCAAGAGCGGTGTCGTGTTGGTTGATTTCTGGGCACCTTGGTGCGGGCCTTGCAAAATGCAGACCCCGATTTTGGAAAAAGTTGCGGCAGAAGTTGGTGAAAAAGCGGTAATTGCCAAGGTCAATGTCGATGAAAATCCGGAGCTGGCTGCCAAATACGGCATTCGCTCCATTCCGACTTTGATTCTGCTCAAGGATGGCGAAAACAAACAGCAGTTTGTCGGCCTCCAACAGCAGGCGGCGCTGGTTTCCGCAATCGATGCCGAACAGTAAATTTTCCACACGCTGGAATTATAGAAATCCCGTCTTGCCGACGGGATTTTTTTGGTTTTGAGGGCTTTTGTATTGAGCATAACGCTGATGTATATCAGCAATCTGAGCAACGTGCTTATGAAATAAGCCGCTTTGGGCATACCTGGGGAGCTATACCTTTCAGAATCTGCATCGAACGCTTGCTACAATATCGGCTCGAACCATGTTCAATGGTGCGGTGAACGGGGTTCTGATCGGTTGCTTCGGAGTTTTTGCCGGCGCCGACTTTTCAACAGGAGTCGAAAGTTACACATTTTTGCCGTCAATGCGTGTGAAAAAAATACTGCGGCAAACTCATTCGAGTTTGCCGCAGTAAAGGTTGGTCGGAGTGACAAGATTTGAACTTGCGACCTCTACCACCCCAAGGTAGCGCTCTAGCCAGGCTGAGCTACACCCCGACACTTAAAGTGGTCAAGAAGGCGCAGAAAGTAGCACGGTGCCGGGGGAGCGTCAATGTCCGGATGAGATAAAAAGAAGCTGGCCGGGGCCGTTCCCGGATTAAGGGGAATCGGTGGTTTTTTTTCGGGCGATTAGGGCCTGTTCTTTTTGCTTCTGTTTCATGAGTCGACGCTGTTCCGCAAGTGTTTTGACTTTTCCTCCGATGTGCTCTTCACCACGTTCGCGGGCAAGGGCGATCTGGCGTTCGCGTTCCTGGAAGCGCGCTTTCCGCTCGGCGGAATAGCGGTCGTGGCAGTGGGGGCAGCTGACGCCTTTGACGTAAAGTTTGCTTTTTTTATCGTCTTCCGTGATAGGCATGCGGCAAGCGTGGCATTGGTCGTATTCACCTTTTTCAAGGTTATGCTTCACAGCAACCCGGTTGTCGAAAACGAAGCATTCACCTTTCCACATGGAGTTCTCTTCGGGCACTTCTTCGAGGTATTTGAGGATGCCGCCTTTCAAGTGGTAGACATCGTCAAATCCAAGTTCTTTGAGGTAGGCCGTGGATTTTTCGCAGCGGATTCCGCCGGTGCAGAACATGGCCACCTTCCGATGTTTGGAAGGATCGAGGTTTTTTTTCACATATTCGGGAAATTCGCGGAAAGATTCCGTATTCGGATTTATCGCATTTTCGAAGGTTCCAATACTGATTTCATAGTCATTTCTCGTATCGATCAGCAGGGTTTCGGGGTCGCTGATCAGTTCGTTCCAGCTCTGAGGTTCTACGTAGGTTCCGACGCTTTTTCGCGGATCGATTCCCTCGATACCGAGGGTTACAATCTCTTTTTTGAGCCGGACTTTGGTGCGGTAGAAGGGGTTGGTTTCATCGCAGGATTCCTTGCAGTCAAGCGTTGCGAGCCGTTCGTCGGTCCTGAGGTAGGCCAGCAGCTCATCAATGGCCGCGCGTGTTCCGGCCACTGTACCGTTAATTCCTTCAGCCGCCAGCAGCAGGGTGCCGCGAATGTCGCGTTCGGTCATAAACTGCAGTAGCGGCTCGCGCAGCGATTCATAATTATTCAGCTCAACAAACTTATATAATGCACATACAACAATCGGTTTCATGGCGCGCGCTTTTAATGACAGGGTTACAGAATTTCAATTCACAATAGGGGAAAATAAGCAATGAAGTATTCGGCTGTCGGAAGCGGGCGGTTTAAAAAACCGTAGAATGAATGAAGAACATCACGGCGAGGGCAAGGTAAAGGCCGCCGGCGCAGGTCATCGGAATCCAGACGAGGATGCGGTGTTTGAAGTGAATCTTCATGCTGCGTTCAGCAAACCAGGTAAGCGCAAAACCGACGGGATAAAGGAAAATGTAGGGCACGATTAGAAATCCTTTGATTTCTTCCAGTGACTGGAATCCGCCGTAGATTAACAGAATGCGGTGAATAACGATTATGATTGCCCAGCTCACAAATAATCCAGATGCCGCGATGTAGGTTTTTCCATATGGACTCATGGTTAGGTCTCTTTGCTGTTTTTTTTAAGCTATCGGGAGTGGCGCATTAGCGCACGTTCTTTTTTGGATTCACTGTAACAGCGGATGGTTGCGGAGGAATCAAATGATTCCGCAGGGGCCGTCGGACGGCGAATGATGTGCCGTTCCGCACGGAACGGCTGTGGGTATTCTGCTGCGGAAATGGAATAAAGTATTTTCAGTCTGCCGGAAGTCAGACTGAGGTGCCGCCGTTACTGTTTGTTTTTCTTGGTTTGGCACGCTGTTTTGGGCAATATGCGCCGTCTTACAATTTTCAAGGGGAAAACATGACGGGATTAAACGATGATGGCGGAGTGCCGAAAATATCGATACCCTCGACCGGCGGGGCGCCCAGTGGCGGGGTCAGCGGCGGCGGGGTAACGCCCAATGGTGATTTAACGGCAGAAGCCCGGGAATCGCTGAGGGGAAACTGGGGCATGGCTGTTCTGGGTTATGTACTTTATACCGCGTTGTCTTTTGCCATTTCCTTTTTTGTCATTGCGGCCACAATCTTTGTGGGCGCGGTTGCCGGATTGGGGGGGGGCGATGCTGAAGCCGCGGGAACGATGATCAGCGGGGTGGCGCAGTTGTTTCAGCTTTTTGTAATGCCGCCGGTGATGGTTGGTTTTTTTGCCTATTATCTCGGGCTTGCTCAGGAGGACGAGGCCCGTCTGGAACTGTTGTTTGCCGGGTTTAAGCGGTTCTGGAAATCGCTGGGTGTTTATTTCTTTTATATGCTCTTTATTTATCTGTGGATGTTGCTGCTGATTATTCCCGGAATTATCAAGTGTTTCAGTTATTCGCAGGCCTTTTTTATTATTGCCGACGATGAAGGCTGCGGGCCGCTGGAGGCCATCAGTCGGAGTAAGGAGATGATGGCGGGGAATAAATGGAAATTTTTCTGCCTCAATCTGCGCTTTATCGGGTGGAGTCTGCTGGCGTTGTTGACGTTGGGGATTGGGTATCTATGGCTGGTGCCCTACATGCAGACCTCTTTGGCCAAATTTTATGAAGATGTGAAGTAAACTCTGAAACTGGAATTTTGAATTTGAAAACCGGAACATTCGAACTGCAAAACACCGACCCCTCCTGCAAAGCGAGGCGCGGAACCTTTCATACGAAACACGGAAAAGTGGAGACCCCCGTTTTTATGCCGGTCGGCACCCAGGCTACGGTCAAGAGCATGTCGCCGGCGGAAATGCACGAGCTGGATTGTGAAATTCTGCTGGGCAATACCTATCATTTGAATGACCGGCCGGGGCCGGATCTGATTGAGCGGCTCGGCGGGCTGCATGAATTTATGGGCTGGGACCGGGCGATTCTGACCGACAGCGGCGGTTATCAGGTGTTCAGTCTGGGTTCGATGAATAAAATCACGGATGAGGGGGTTTCGTTCCGGTCGCATTCGGACGGTTCGAAGCACTTTATCGGCCCGAAGGAATCGATGGAAATTCAGCGGAAACTGGGGTCGGATATTGCCATGGTTTTTGACGAGTGTCCGCCGTATCCGAGCGAGAAGGAATACGCTTGCAAAGCGGTACGCAGAACCCTAGATTGGGCGGCTATTTGCAGGGAAGCGCCCCGGGCGGAAGGCCAGCTGTTTTTCGGTATTGCGCAGGGGAGTGTCTATGCGGATTTGCGTGAGGAGTGTGCAAAGGCGTTGGTCGACATGGAATTTGACGGCTATGCCATCGGCGGTGTGAGTGTCGGCGAACCGGATGAACTGATTATCCGGGGCGTTGAAGATACGGTGGATCATCTGCCGGTTGAAAAACCGCGCTATCTGATGGGGGTTGGTGAAATGGCCCAGATGGTGGAGTCGGTTGCGCGGGGTGTTGATATGTTCGATTGTGTCATGCCCACCCGCCAGGCCCGTAACGGCACGGTTTCCACCCGGCGTGGACGCTACCCTGTGAAAGCGGCCCTCTATAAGGAGGATACGCGCCCGTTGGAGGAAGGATGCACCTGTTATGCGTGTAAGAATTTTACACGTGCTTATGTGCGCCATCTGCTTAATGTCGGCGAGATTCTGGGGCTGAGGCTGATAACGATGCATAATCTGCATTGCTATCTTGAATTTATGAGAGAGATGAGAAAATCGATTGAAGAGGGCCGGTTTGCTGAATTCCGTGCGGAATTCCATGCAGGCTATTCGGTCGTTTGCAAGGAGCACGTTTTAAACGTAAAGGAGAACAACTAGATGAATCTATTACCCCTTACCATCGCGCAGGCTGAGGCGGCTCCGGCGACTGGCGGGTCACCGCTGCAGTTTCCGATCATGATGGTTATTCTGTTCGCGATCATGTATTTCATGATGATCCGTCCGCAGAAGCGCCGCGAAAAGGAACGTAAGGAAATGATCAATTCGGTGAAGAGCGGCGCACGCGTCCTGCTCACGAGTGGAATCATCGGTGAAGTGATCAACGTGAAAGAGAATACGCTGATTATTAAAATTTCGGATAACACCAAAGTTGAGTGTGTTCGCGCAGCCATTTCCCAGATTCTGGAAAAAGGTGAAACACCGGCCGAAATCGAAGCAACGAAGTAAGAAAGGTTTCTGAGATGGACAAAAATAAACTCTGGAAATGGATTACGCTCTTTGCATTGACCGGAATGTCGGTCTGGATGGTGGCGGATTTGGGAGTGACCTGGGGATTGGACCTGCAGGGCGGCTCCAGTTTTACGATTCAGGTTGATGAAGCGGACGTGCGTCAGAAACTGGTGGAAGGCGATGAAACCGTCTCTTCAGTTGATGCGCTCAAGGTGGCTGACGTAAAGAAAAAGGTTCAGGAAACCCAGCAGATTGCGGTGGAAATTATCCGTAACCGTATTGATGGCCTGGGCACTGCCGAGCCGGAAATTTATCCGCAGGGGAACGATCGGATTGTGGTCCGGCTTCCCGGTGTTGATCCGGAAACCCGTGCGGATGCAAAAGCACAGATTTCGCGCGATGCCGTGCTGAGTTTCAAGCTGGTACACAACGACAGTGCACAGTGGGTTGCGGAAGTTTTCGGCGCAGGCCAGATGCCGCCCGGCTTTAAGATGGGCGGACAGGATGGTGCCGGTATCTTTCTGGTGCGTGACCGTGAAGCCATGGCCGATGAAGAGCTTGATCGCGCATTCTTTAAGCGTTTGCGTCGGTTCGGTGACAAACCGGCTGACTTCATGCTGATGGAGGATCGGCATAAGGATAATTCCAAAATTTACCGCCCGGAATTCATCGAGCGCCGCCGCCAAATGGGGGGTGACCGAGTGCAGAATGCATCGGTTATGCCGGATCCGATGACCGGACTGCCGACTATCTCGCTTGAGTTTGATGCTGAAGGCCGTAATGAGTTCGGTCGCGTAACGGAGGAGAATGTGAACCGCCGTCTTGCGGTGATTCTCGATGATAAGCTCTACTCTGCGCCGAATATCAATGAAGCGATTTATGGCAATGCGTCCATTTCCGGAAGTTTCAGTAATGCCGAGGCCCGTAAACTGGCCAATGTGCTGAAAGCCGGTGCTTTGCCGGGCCGGGTGAAAATTGTTGAAGAACGCACGGTTGCGCCGACACTGGGGCACGATTCAATCAGCAGCGGGATCAAGGCGATCGTGATAGGCGGTGTTGCCGTGCTCCTCTTTATGGGAATCTACTATCTGATTCCGGGCATGATTGCGAACTTCTCGCTGATCTTTGTGCTGTTGCTGCTGCCCATCGGCATGGTGGTTTCGTCCGGATTTCTCGGAGCGGCCACGGGATCGTTGCAGGGTGGAGGAATCAGCCTGCCGACTCTGACACTTTACGGTATTGCCGGTATTGTTTTGACCGTGGGTATGGCGGTGGATGCCAATGTGCTTACTTTTGAGCGTATGCGTGAAGAATGGGCCGTCGGGAAGTCCGTTTCCGGAGCGATCAACGCCGGTTACAATAAAGCCTTCAGCACCATTCTGGATGCGAATATCACGACGTTGCTTACTGCCATTATTCTGTTCTGGCAGGGTTCCGGGCCGATTCGCGGTTTTGCGGTGACACTGAGTGCCGGTATTATTGTTTCGATGTTTATCGTGCTGGTTATTACGCGGCTCGGTTTCAATACGCTGGCGGATAACGGCATGCTGAAGAGCATCAAGATGCTGTCTATTCCGGGATTGAAGAATGCAAACTTCAATTTCCTGGGCAGTCGGAAAATTGCCGGAGTGATTTCATTGCTGATTATTATCGGTTCCTGGGGTGTTTTCTTTAAGAAAGGCGATGCCAACTTTGGTGTGGATTTCAAAGGCGGTTCTGTGATCACCTTTGAATTCGATCAGAAGCAGGATATCGAAGTGGTTCGTGCCGCACTGGGTGAGGCCGGATTCCCGACCGCAGGTATTGCTTATCAGTCCGATGTTTCGGGGGGAGAAGTGCTGGAGTTGAAAATCAGTGATTCCGGAGAGGATGCGGAGCCGGCGCTTCAGGCGATTAAAGCGCTCGACGGGGGATATGTTGACGTCAAAAACGACAGCGTCGGTTCCCAGATCGGTTCTGAACTGAAGCGAAAAGGATTGCTGGCCATTATCTGGTCGCTGGTCGGTATTATTATTTATATTTCGATTCGCTTCGAATTTGCTTTTGCCTGCGGCGCAATTACCGCGTTGGCGCATGACGTGTTGATTACGGTTGGTATCTTCTGCGCGCTGGGCAATGAGCTCAGCATGCCGATTATTGCGGCCCTGCTGACGATCGTCGGTTATTCGGTGAACGATACCATTGTTGTGTTCGACCGTATTCGTGAGGATCTGAAACTGGAGAAAGGTAAATCCTATCAGGAAATCGCCAACCTCTCGATCAACCAGACGCTCAGCCGTACATTGCTGACCTCAGTTACCACATTGCTTACCGTCATCATGCTGCTGTTTTTCGGCGGCGGTGCGGTGCAGGATTTTGCACTGGCACTGACGATCGGTATTCTGGTGGGCACGTATTCTTCGGTCTTTGTGGCCACACCGGTGGTGCTGCTTTGGCACAAGGAGAAAAAGGTTCAGTAGACTTCGCATACTGAATTGTTCTATCTTCAGGGCGTTCCAATGATTGGAACGCCCTTTTTAATTATGTCGTTCAGAAAACACAGTTTGCCGTTTCCGATTATGAACTTTCTGCTTCAGCGGGTGGTGCTTCAGGACCTTCCGGCTGAGAGTCATGAGAACCGCACACGGCTCGGTATGCTGGCTGGGTGGGTCAGCGTGGTAATCAGTATTTTCATGGGGAGCGGTAAGTTGTTGCTGGGCATGGCTTCGGGGTCGGTCTCGATGCTGGCGGATGCCACGAATAATTTTACCGATGCCGGAAGTTCATTGGTCATCGCTTTAGGCTTTCAGTGGTCGAGAAAACCGCGTGATGAAGCTCACCCTTTCGGTCACGGGCGCATTGAAGCGGTGGCGACACTGGTTTTGTCCCTTGCTCTGGTTCTAGTGGGTGCTGAAGTTGGGCGGACCGGATTTTCGCGTCTGATTAATCCGCAGCCGGTCGAAGCTCCGCTGTGGGTGCTGGTCATGGTCGGAGTGACCGTTGCGGTTAAGGCCTGGATGGCGGTTTTCGCGCGTCAGCTGGCCCGACTTACAAAATCAAAAGTGCTGGAGGCTGATGCCTGGAACCATGCGTTCGATATTGTCTGCACGCTTATGGTGTTGGGGGCCTTGCTCTGCTCCAGATACGGGTGGGGTGCCGTTGATGGATGGACCGCGATCGGAGTGGCGGCGTTTATCCTCTATACGGGTATTTCTTTTGCAAGAGAGGCCATTGATATTCTTCTGGGCAAACGGCCGGATCCGGAAACTGTCCGCGAAATTCACGATGTGGTTCTCGAAGTGGATGGGGTGATGGGGGTTCATGAAATCATGGTGCATCATTATGGTGATGTGAAGATGGTATCGTTTCATGTGGAAGTGGATGCCCGAATGAGTCTGGTGGACGCTCATTTAATCTCTGAAGATGCTGAGGCAACTGTGGAGAAAACGTTTAACTGGCGGGCGCTGGCTCATTTGGATCCGGTTGATCGGTCGCATCCGTTTTTCGATGTGCTCAGTCGCTGTGTACATGAGTATCTTGAGCAGGAGGATTGTCTGGTGGATGCACATGATCTGCGGGCGGAAGGAGAACATGCCCCCTTTAATGTTTCATTCGACCTGGTTACGGATATGGAAACATCCCGTGCTGAATATGATGGAATTTATGAGCGGGCGCTTCAATGGTTGGAAAGGCGTATTGGCGGACAGGTGAGCGGGGTTGAAATCGGGATTGAAGCCGCCGTGGAGAGTGCCCCGATGGCCCGCAGAGAATTCCAGCTTCCAAGTTCCGGAAAATGATCCATTGCGTATTTGCCACGACCTGTATTGCTGTTATTATTTCAGCCACTTTCACAATTCGATTATAAGCGGAGAAAAACATGGCGCAGATACAGGGAAATACAACCTGGGTAAAAGAATTGATTCCTGAGCTCGAAGCACGAAAAAGCCAGTTTGTTGTCGATACCGATGAAGTGGATGATGAGCTGATTGAGGTTTTTGTGGATGAGCTTCACCGTTTGTCTGGAGAGTTGCAGGAAGGGCTCGATCAAAAAAATACCGAGATGGTCCGCATGGCTGCTCATTCTATTAAAGGCATGGGGGGGACGATCGGTCTTCCCGAAATTTCCGTGCTGGGCCTCGAAATTGAAAACTGTGCAAAAGAAGACCGGCTTTCAGATGCCCGGCGGTTGGTCTCGGCGCTCGCAGACTGGATGAAAAATCTGGTTAATGCCGAATGATTTCCGTATCCAAGGATAATATGCAGGATCTCCCTACCTCCAGGCTGGCTCAACAGTTGTCGGGCCGTGTGCTTGTGGTGGACGATGAATTGCCAAACCGGCTCTATCTTCGAAAACTGTTGGAAGCCAGAGGGTGTGAGGTTTCTGATGCTGTTGACGGCCTGACTGCGTGTGACATTGCGGTCCGTCAGGCCCCGGACCTTATTCTGGTCGATGTAATTATGCCGGGGATGAATGGTTTTGAGCTTTGTGATTTGCTGCGCAAGGAGCCGCGTACATCGCATATACCGGTGATCATGGTGACGGCGAAATCGAAAATTGAAGACATCGAAACCGGTTTTGAACTCGGTGCGATGGATTACATTCGTAAACCGTTTAATCCCCGTGAGTTGGTGTTGCGGGTCGGCAATGCGCTGGCGTTGAAAAAAAGTAATGATGAAATCACCATCTGGAATAAACGTGTTTCGCGTGATCTTTCATTGGCCGGGGCCATTCAGCGGTCGCTCTTTTCCGATATTCCTCATTTTTCACATCGTTTTGAAGTCCGCATTGCCTATGAACCCTGCATGGACGTGGGGGGCGATGCATTTGATATCATTTCACTGCCGAATGGAAAGCATGCGGTCTATGTGGCTGATGTGTCCGGTCATGGGGTTGCGCCGGCGATGATTTCATCGTTGTTGAAAGCGACGGCCAGCGAAATGATTCATCGGTATGCTGACCGGGGTCCGGCAGCAGTCTGCAATGCGCTGAATATGATGTTCCGTCGGCGGATTGATAATCCCTCCTATTTTGCAACCTTGTTTATGGCCATTCATGATGCGGAAACGCTGGAGTGGCGGTGTATGAACTGCGGTCATCCTAACCCGGTGCTGATCCGCGACGGCGAATACGTCAGCCTCGGCCGTGAAGGTGAGGGCGGAGGTGCTCCCGTAGGGTTTCCATTTGGTCCGGAACGTCCGTATACGGAAGAGGATGAGGTTGTTATTCAGGATGAGGGGAATTCTTTTCTCCTTCTTTACACCGATGGTCTCATGGAAGCGCGCCATCGCGAAAGTGGAGAAGAATGCGGCGATTTCATGAAGAAAACCTATCAGAAGGTGGTCTCTCAGCCGGAGCATCCCAATAAGGCGGTGCGACTGCTGCGCGAGCTGGAGGGGTTTGATTTTGATATTGCGGCCGACGATTGCACGGCCATATCGATTCACATGCTTGATCCCCGGCGCATTGTGCTTGAACAAACTGTTCCGAGGAATATTTATCTGGTTTCCGAAGTTGCCCGCCAATCCGAAGCCGCCGTGACCGCGGTCGGGATCTCAGCGAACACCGCGGCCATGCTGCGGCTGCTGGTGATGGAGCTGGGAGCGAACCTCGTGGACCACAGCGGGTTGGGGGAGGAGGATTCTTTCTGGCTGCAGATTCGCGTCGATGGAAAAACCTGTCAGCTCGTATTGCGCGACGAAGGCGCGGAATGGGATCTGGAGGAAGCACTGAATCGGGAGCTCGATGATTCCTACATGGGCGAGCGGGGGCGCGGACTGGCCATAACCAACACCATTACCGACCGGATTGAACGGTATCGCATTCAGACGCAGAATCTGACCTATTGCACCATTGTGGACGAGGAACGGGATTAATGGAGCGTCCCGTATACAGAGCCCGTCGGGAGCTGTTTGACCGGATGGATATTCCGATCACCAAAGCCGATGCACATATTCTCAAGTTTAAACAGCGTTCACGTCTGCTGGTCTGGGAGGGGATGCTGCGCAGTCTGTTGGTGGTAAAACGGGCGGTGGATATTCTGGGAAGTATTGTGGCAATTCTTGTTCTGATGCCCGTGTTTTTTCTGGTGTCGCTCTGTATCCTGGTGGAGGACGGTTTTCCGGTGATCTACATGCAGAAACGTGTAGGATTAAACGGCCGCGAATTCCGGTTCTATAAATTCCGAACCATGGTTCGGAACGCTGATGAACTGCGCCAAGAACTTGAAAATCAGAATGAATCGGGCAATAGCGTTACATTCAAAATGAAGAACGATCCGCGCATTCTGAAGGGCGGTCGCTTTCTCCGCCGTTCGAGCTTGGATGAAATTCCGCAGTTTTTCAATGTGCTCATCGGGGACCTTTCATTGGTCGGCCCCCGGCCGCCGTTACCGGAGGAAGTGCGCAAATACACACTGGCGGAACGCAAGCGTTTGCACGTAAAGCCAGGGCTGACGTGCCTTTGGCAGATCGGCGGCCGAGCGGATGTTCCGTTTAACGAACAGGTCGGCCTGGATATGCAGTATATCCAGAGCCAGAGCTTATTTAAAGATGTCATAATCATGTTGAAAACCATCCCCGCTGTATTATTCGGTCGAGGGGCATATTAGGGAGGTACTTGCGTTATGTTGGTGAATTGCGAGAAGCAGGATGGAATTGGGGTTATACAGGTCAGTAAAGCGCTTACGGCGGCAACGGTGGATGCTTTCCGCGATCAGTTTAATCACTGGTCCATGGCGGAGACGGAAGTGAAGAATTATGTGATTGATCTGGCGGAAGTGGATTTTATGGATTCCGCCGGACTGGGTACGCTGATTGCGGTGCTGAAGCGGATCACGGAGCAGGGAGGCGATATGAAGATTGCCAATCTGCAGAAGAAACCACGGATGGTCTTTGAGATTACACGGGCATACAAGGTGTTTGAGATCTATGAATCCGTGGAAGATGCCATTAAAGGTTTTGAATAGAGTGCTGGTCGATGATTGCCGTAATCAACACCTCTATTCCCTGCGCATGGGCAGGGGATATCAGCGAAAAGCCGTGGGTGCTGCTGCCCATTGCGAACCGGCCGCTGATTGATTACTGGCTGGAGGCCTGCACCGAACAGCACATCAGATCGGTCCATATTGTACTGCACGACGGCGCGGAAGAGGTGGAGCAGTATGTGGGGTCCGGCACCCGGTGGAATGTCAGCGTGGAATATGTTTTTGCGCGCAGCACCGAGACCCCTGTGGATTATCTGCGCTCGATTTCCAGCTATTGGAAAAAGGGACTGCTCTATTTTGGTGGACCTTTCTTTATGCGTCGGCGCCAGGCATTCCGTCCGGAGCGCTTCCGAGAACTTACGGCCTGTCGCAACGATTTCGGAAATCTGCCGTATTTTCTCTATGGTCAAAACGGGGATGATGTGAGCCGGTTGCTGGATGGCTTTGAGGCACCCGGCCGCGGGCTTGAGGCAATACATGTTCATCCCTTCGTCATTGGAACTGTCGGCGATTATTTTGACATCAATATGAAAATGGTTTCGGGTGAATTCACGCGCTACGTTACAGCGGGGTTTGCAACGGCGGATCAATCTTCTGTCGGGTTCAATGTCCGGACGCCGCCATCGAGTTACCTGCGGGCACCGATTATTGTGGGGGACGATTGCCGATTCGGGGCCATGACGACGGTTGGACCCAATGCACTTGTGGCCAATCATGTTATCGTGGATGCCTTCAGTGAGCTGTCCAACTGCCTTGTTCTGGAGGATACATATATTGGTCGGAATCTCGAAATCCGAAACAAAATTGTGGCGGGAAACCGGGTGATTGATCCCGCGGATGGTGCTTTTATTCAGATTGATGATTCGTGGCTGGTTGCCCGGAACCGGCCTGAACTGATGACCGAAGATGTGGTGCGGTTGACGGTGTTGTGGTGTGTGGCATTGGTGCTGGCTGCATTGCAGTTCATTCCGTTTCTGGTGCTGTACCCCTTTATTAAATTATCTGGAGTTGCCGCATTCCGCCGGGAGCTTTTTCATGATCCGCACACGGGATATATCTCGTTGCTGATTTTTGGGAAAATAGCGAACCGCAAATCATTGCTATATCGTATTTTCCGAGCGTTGTCGCTCGACCGTTTTCCGCTCATAATACTGGTGCTTCGCGGCCGCATGTTTCTGTGCGGACAGCCGCCGCTGCGTCATCCCAAGGATGATGCTGTCGTGAAGCAGCTCAAGCGTTACTACCCCGGCGTGTTCTGCTACCGCGATTACAACCACGATTCCGATCTGCTCACCGATGCCCTATGGTATGCGCACATTCGTTCGCTCTATGAGGATCTGAAGATTCTGGTCAAAGCGTTCGTCAGCCGGTTTCTCACGGCCGGCCGTCAAATTCCGGCGGATTCCGAGTGAGCTTCTCTTTCAGACATTGGAAAATTCGGCCGGTTGATGAGGAAACGGTCCGGAAACTCAGTCTGCAGTCGGAACTTCCGTTGCCGTTGGCCCGTGTGCTTGCATTACGTGGTTTCCACACGCCGGAGATGGTTGAGAGGTTTCTGCATCCGAAACTTTCCGGATTGTCTGATCCCTTTTTACTGCCCGATATGGAGAAAGCGGTTTCCAGACTTTGGAAGGCCTTTCAGGGCGGAGAGATCATTACGGTTTTCGGAGACTATGATGTCGACGGAGTCACATCAGCGGCCTTGCTTACCCGCATTTTTGTGGCGCTGGGCGCAAATGTTAAGCCGTTTATTCCGGACCGGCTCGATGAAGGCTATGGACTGTCTGTCCAGGCTCTGGAGCGCTGCATTTCCGAGCATGGATCATCTGTGGTGGTATCGGTCGATTGCGGAGTCAATTCGGTGGACAGTGTCCGGATGGCTCAGACTAGGGGAGTGGATGTGATCGTGACCGATCATCATGAACCCGGTGAGGAGACAGCTCCGGCGTTTGCGCTCATTAATCCAAAATTGGGAACAGTTAAGTCGTTGGAAATGCTCTCGGGCGTTGGTGTGGCTTTTAAACTGGCGCATGCGCTGGTGAAACGCGGCCGCGAACTCGGCGATGCGGCGGCCGCTGTACTCGAGCTGCGTGAATATCTCGATATTGTTTCGTTGGGAACCGTTGCGGATATTGTTCCGCTTCGGGAGGAAAACCGGATTTTGGTCCGCCACGGCCTGACCCAGTTGGCTCGGACGCGATGGCCGGGGTTGGAGGCTCTGAAAAATGTTGCGGGAGTGAAAGGGGAACTCGAAACCTATCATCTTGGATTTCAGCTCGGGCCGCGTATCAACGCTTCGGGACGGATCGGCCAGCCGATGGAGGCGCTTTCTTTGCTGATTACTCCGGATTCGGCACAGGCACAGCGGATTGCCCGGGTTCTTGATGAAACCAATGCGGAGCGTCGGAAAATTGAACGGGAAATGGCTGATGCGGCTTTTGAAGAAATCGACACGTATTTTGATCCTGAAAAACATTTCGGTCTGGTGGTGGCCCGTGAGGGATGGCATCCGGGCGTTGTCGGAATTGTGGCTTCGCGGGTGTCCCGGCATTATAACCGCCCGGCCATTATCATGGGGATCGAAGAGGAAGGGCATGCACGTGGATCGTGCCGAAGTATTGCGGAGTATAACATGCTCGATGGCCTGCAGGCCTGTGCGGATCTGCTCAGTAAATTCGGCGGGCATAAAATGGCGGCCGGGCTGGAAGTGAAACCCGGGAAGCTGGATGATTTCAAAGAACAGTTTAACCGTGCGGTTTTCCAATCGCTGGAAAACGTGGATCTGACTCCGGTTCAGCCTATTGATGCTGTTCTGGAACCGCGGGATGTTAATCAGGAATTTTACTGCGAAATGAAAAAGCTCCGGCCGTTCGGGCAGGATAATCCTGAACCGGTCTGGGCGATGGAAAAAATGTCGGTTTCAGGTTCGCCGCGTGTAGTCGGAGAAAATCATCTGAAACTTTCGCTCGTTTCAAAGGGGTGTAAATTTGATGCAATCGCTTTCAATTTTCCACTCGAAGACCTGCCGCCCGGAAGAGTGGATGTTGCTTTCGTACTCAAGGAAAACTGCTGGATGGGGAATACTACGCTGCAACTGCAGGTGCTGGATATCCGACCAACGAACTAAGCGGCAGTGGTGCGGTTGAGCCGCAACCGCCGTTGCGGAAGAAGTTGCTGTTTAGATCATATATTGATTGCTTGTCTGTCGGGGTGGGGTCTGCCAAAATTGAACGCAATACGCAGAGCGTGCAGTTTACGAAGGGACCAGCGTGGAAGCATTACAGCAGATTTTTGATTCGATTTTACATAATTCGGGACACCTGAGTCCTTTTCTTGTCGTCGGGATATTGATTCTTGCCGGTTTTACGGGCGATTTTTTCGGAAAATTTCTGAAACTGCCGCATGTGACCGGAAATATTCTCGGTGGAATTATTATTGGTCCCACCTGCATGGGGCTGATCGGAACCCATGAACAGCTCGATGACCTGCAACCGATCGCGACGTTTGCCATGAGTCTGGTGGCTGTGAGTATCGGTGGTCACCTGTCGTATCGCCGGATTCATAATTCACTGCGACGCATCATTTCAATTTCGGTGTTTGAGGTGACGTTTTCGGTCATCACTGTGATCTGTGCGGGTAAAATATTCGGAATGGACTGGCCGACCACGCTGCTGCTCGGAGGGATTGCCGCTTCCACAGCACCGGCCACCACGATTGCGCTTATCCGTGAGTCGCGTGCCAAAGGGCCGTTTGTGAAGACGCTTATTTCGGCTGTGGCGCTGAACAATATACTCTGTATCTTGATTTTTGTAATGATGCGCACATTTGTCTCCGCGTATTTCGAGAGCGGGGAAACCATCGGAAAAATCGATGATGCACTGATTTTGTCGGGCTATCATCTTCTGGGTGCTGTGGTGCTGGGCCTGGGGATGGGGTGGATGACTAAATTTCTGGTTTCAAAACCTAAATTTCATGATTTTACCACGATCCTGCTGGCGATCATGCTACTGGATGGATTGGCAGCCTACCTGACCCTCAGTCCGCTGCTGGTCTGTCTGTTTTTCGGAGTCTATTTGGGGAATAGTTCAGAAGTGGCGGAAAAGCAGCTGGGTACGCTCACCCCGTTGGAGCCGACGCTGTACGTCATATTTTTTACGCTGGCCGGGGTCTCCCTGCATCTCGATGCGCTGCTGGCGGTAGGGCTGGTGGCCATGGTTTATATCGGATCGCGGATGCTGGGAAAAACGCTGGGGGCGGCTATCGGCGGAATGGTCGGGAAATGTTCAAAACGGATGTGGACGAATATGTCGTATGCGCTTTATCCGCAGTCCGGCATTGCTATCGGTCTGGTGGTTTTGCTGAGTGATGATGGCTTTGTTCCTGAAGATATCAAACAGGCGGTTGGAGCGATTGTTCTGGCCGGGGTGACGGTGGCTGAAATCATCGGGCCTTTTGCCACGAAAGCGGCGCTGGCCCGTTCGGGAGAAGCAAACCGGGATCGGCAGCGGCTGGTTGAATTTCTGGCCGAGGAATTTATTATGATCAATTTGAGGGCGCTCGATAAGTGGGATGCCATCCGTCAGATGGTCGCTTTTCTGATGAAAACGCACCGGGTTGAGCATATGAGTCAGGACGAGCTGTATCAGTCCGTCGTTGCACGTGAAAAGGAAATGTCCACCGCCATGGGGAAGGGCATCGCTATTCCGCATGGGCATATTGAAAAAGGGCCGGCCATTCAGGGGGTCATGGCCATTTGCCGGGAAGGACTGGAGTTTGATGCTCCCGACGACGGACCGGTGAAGCTGATTATGCTGATCATTACCCCGAAGGATAAAAAGGACATGCACCTGAAAGTGCTCTCCAGTCTTTCCTCTATGATTTCTGACGATGCCATCCGCGACCGGTTAATCTCCGCCATGAGTCCTGAAGATGCCATGGAAGTCATCGAATCCAAAGAAGCCCGCGATTATAATTATTTCCTGGAATAATCGAATTTCGGTCTGCGGTATTATTTCGCAGCGAGCAGGATTTAAAAAAGAGAGGCGGTGTAAGGAAAAGAGGAGGGAAACCTTACACCGCCCAAGTGTGCGCCAAGGCACATACTTATAATCAAGAACGGAGCATCCGGGTTATTATGGACAGCGTTTGCATTTTTTTTCCAGAGGCTGGAATTGGTATGGCTCGACAGGACTGCTCTATTCCGAAAATGTCTGATGCCAGATTGAACTTCCACCAATCACAAAGTTAAGGCGTGCAGAGTTTTCTGACCATTGTATGACCGGGTGGTGTGCATCTGCCGGAACATTGGTATATGCCGGAATATAATGCAGGGTATCCCAGTGTTTTTGGCCGGGTTCGCGGATGTAGATTTTATACGAAGGCTGATGGTCGAAATAAAACTCCGTTTTCAGACGCGCCGTTCTGGAGCCGTTTGGTGACGTCACAATCAGGGTATCTTCGCTGGGCGGGGTAAGAATTTTGTACGCAATAAAGACGATAAAAAGTGAGAAAACGACTTTGCCCAGGTTTCTTGGATCGAAAAAAGGGCGCCTTTTATAGGTGCGCTTCATATTACTTCGCTACTGGCTCTGTCGTCTTCGGTATTTGCGGCGTGGGTTCAGCAACCTGCTCGGTTTTCTGCTCATCACCTTTGAAGAAGCGGCTGATATTCCAGATCCGGTCCGAGTCGCGCCAGGTGAGGATCACCATGGCGGACAGCAGCAGGATGGCGAAAACATTGACCAGCGAAGCCACCAGTTTGGGGTGTACTTTGCGTTTGGTGATGCCTTCCCATAGGGCAAAGCAGATGTGGCCGCCGTCGAGTACCGGAAGCGGCAGGAGGTTAAGCACCGCCAGGTTGATGTTGATGAAACGGATCAGCCCTAGTGTGGTCAGGAGTCCGATCTGCAGGGAAACAAAGATCATCTGGAAAATGGATACCGGCCCGCCGAGTCCGCTGGCCGCCTGTTTGGATTCACTGGGCGTTACCAATGCTTTGAGCAGACGGAAAATGGAGGAGGAATCGCTGTAGATCTGTTTGAAGGGATTTCCGGTCAGGGTCCAGGGCAGACCCAGTGAGCCGCCGAACTGAATGCCGATCATGACCATGTCGTTTTCTTCGCTGTATTCCGGAACGACCGGAATGGTGAGTTTCTCGCCGGCGCGGTCAACATGCATCACAATTTCCGTATCCGGATTTTCCTGAATCAATTCACGGAAATGATTCATTCCGGTAATGACTGTGGCGTTCACTCGATAAATCAGGTCGTTGGCCTGAAGCCCCGCTTTTGCAGCCGGCATATCGGAAACCACAGAAAAAATCTGGCAGGGCTCGGCCTGCTTTACACCGTCGATCAACTGTTCGGGATTTTCTTCCGGGTGGTTGACAGCAAGTTGAAGGGTTCGTTCGCCATCGGTTTCATTATAAACCTCAAAATCAACATCACCGTCGTTTCCGCTGCCGAGCAGACTTTCCACCTGAGTGTCATACCAGCTTTTTACCGTTGTACCGTTCACCGCGCGGACTTCGTCACCAGGGCGCAGGCCCGCAGCGTAAGCAGGACTGTTTTCGGCTACTTCTGCAATGAATACGCCGTTCTCTTCGCGAATTTCCTGCTGGGGCAGCAGCATGACGCCGGTGCCGAGGATCAGGGCAAAAACAATATTGCAGGCCGGTCCGGCAACAGCTACCGCAATTTTGGCCCACGGGGAAACATCGGGCAGTTCTTCGCGCGGGGTTTCGTCGTTATCGCCCTGTACCTTTTCCATACCGGCAGGGTCGAGCTGCGGCAGTGAGACATAGCCGCCGATGGGCAGGGCTCCGATTTTATAGACGATGCCGTCGACCTCTTTTTTCCAGACGGCCGGACCCATGCCGATAGAGAACGCCTCCACTTTCAGACCGCATTTTTTAGCAACGATGAAGTGGCCCCATTCGTGGACAAAAACAGTGATTCCGAACAGGAAGATCATCATGAAGATAATGAAAATGATACCGAGCATTGGAGGGTTCCTTTGTTAAACTGAAAAAGTGAAGATTAAGACAGTGCGAATTTCATGAAGATGTAGAGCAGGGGAGAGGCAAACAGAATACTGTCGATCATGTCCAGGATACCGCCCAGACCATAGACCATGGTGTTGGAATCCTTTACGCCCACGGCCCGTTTAAACATCGATTCCACCAGATCGCCGGCCGTCCCGACAATGGGAATCAGGATGCTGAGAATCAGCGCATGGCCCAGATTGAAACTGAATGCGCCGAGTTTTCCGCCAGAGAGAACCAGCCACAGAATGTTGATGATGAGGCAGAAAACAATACCACCGATCAGGCCCTCCCAGCTTTTGTTCGGGGAAATGACAGGAGACAGTTTATGTTTTCCGAATTTTGTGCCGAAAAAATAACCTCCGGAATCCGACAGTTTCATGCAGGCCAGCAGATAAAGTCCGGCCCAGGCCGGTTCGGAGGGGGCGCCACTGAGAAAGACGCGGATGAAAAAACTCCAGAGAAACGGCACATACATGAAGCCGAGCAGGGTGCCCAGAGCATTGTCGAGGCCCTCGCGCATATCCGGGTAGGCCAGTATGCGGAAAAAGATGGAAACCACCGCCAGCAGAATAGTGGACCAGAGCAGGGTGTCGTGCGGCAGATTACTGCCGGTCAGCGTCGGCAAAACCGGGAATTTGTTCATATACTGCCAGGTAGCGGCCACAAACAGGACCCCGCAGGTGGTGCCCCATTTTTTAGACGCTTTCAGGCCGCCGGCTTCAAGCATGTTGTAGAATTCCCAGGTTGCGACACCGCAGACAGCGGAGAGGACAATCAGACAGACAAAATGACTGGAGGGAACCACACTCATCAGGAAGACGAGAACGGAAGCGATTGATACCCCTATGATGATCCGTTTTTTATCCATACAAAACTCCGGTCACAGTTTCTTGACTCCACCATACCTGCGATCCCGTCCGTTGAAAGCTTCCAGTGCTTGGAAAAACTGTTCTTCCCGGAAATCGGGCCAGTAGGTTTCAGTAATATAAAATTCGGAATAGGAGAGCTGCCAAAGCAGGAAATTGCTCAGCCGCAGTTCGCCGCTGGTCCGGATCATCAGTTCCGGATCGGGAACGTCCGGGAGGTATAGATGATTCGTTATGCTCTCTTCGTTAATCTCCTTGGGCTTCATTGTGCCCGCCTGGACTTTTTCAGCAATTTTCCTGGCGGCCATGGTGATTTCATTTCGTGAACCATAGCTCAGCGCAATGACCAGTGTATGGTCGGTATAATGCGCTGTGGCATCCATGGTTTTCTGTACCCGCATGCGGACCGGAAAGGGGAGGCGTTCAAACTGCCCCATCACACGCAGGCGAATTTTATTATCGTGAAGCTCCTGCTCATATTCATTCAGTGAATGGATCAGCAGTTTCATCAGTCCGTCCACTTCAGCCGGCGGTCGCTTCCAGTTCTCGGTGCTGAAGGCATAAACGGTAATGAATTCAACCCCCGCCTGTGCCGCCGCACGCAATACGGCGCGGACGGATTGGGCACCTTCCTTATGACCTTCGATCCGCGGCAGCCCGCGTTCCTGCGCCCAGCGTCCGTTGCCATCCATAATGAGGGCGACGTGGCGGGGAATTTTTTCCAGGGATTTTAAGTCGAAGTCCATAAGGAATTTGAAGGGTTAAGGTTCAGGTTTTAAGCGGCCTTATTTTTTAATTCAGCCACTTAAAACCTAAAACGGATCAGCGATTCAGAACCAGCGTGCTCGAACGCTTGGGACCAACGGAGAGAATGCTGACGTTTACGCCGGTGATCTTTTCGAGGTATTCGACGTATTTTCTGCACTGCTCAGGAAGTTCGTCCCAGCTGGTGCATTCGGTGGTCGGGGTATTCCATCCTTTAAATTCTTCATAGATCGGTTTGCAGCGTGCCAGCTTGCTGATGGAGGCGGGTACGGTGTCGATGCGTTCGCCGTCGCATTCGTAGGCTACGCAGATCTTGATGGTTTCAACAGCATCGAGAACGTCGAGTTTCATCAGAGCCCATTCGTTGATTCCGCCGACCATGGCCGAATATTTGGCAACGACCGCATCAAACCAGCCGCAGCGGCGCGGGCGGCCGGTGGTGGCGCCGAATTCATCGCCGACTTTGGCGAGATGCATGCCCATATCGTCGAACAGTTCGGTTGGGAAAGGGCCCTCGCCGACACGGGTGGTGTAGGCTTTGACGATGCCGATGCAGCGATCAATGGCCCCCGGAGCAATGCCGGAACCGGCCGGGGCGCCGCCGGCACCGGTACTTGACGAGGTGACAAAGGGGTACGTGCCGAAATCGACATCGAGCATTACGCCCTGCGCTCCTTCGAAAAGAATTTCGTCGTCGTTTTTAACCGCTTCGTTAAGCATCGGAATGGTGTCGCGGATAAACGGTTTCAGATAATCGGCCGCTTCTGAAATGTCTTTAACGACTTCGTCGATATCCAGCGGTTCGCCGCCTAGGGATTCAATAATAGTATTTTTGTCGGCCGTTAATGTACGGACGCGATCGAGGAAATCGGCTTCGAGAATGTCGCCGATACGCAGGCCGATACGGTCGGCTTTATCCATGTAGCAGGGGCCGATGCCGCGCTTGGTGGTGCCGATCTTTTTGCCTTTTTCAAGATTGCCTTCTTTGGTGCCGTCAAGAGCCTTGTGATAGGGCAGTACAATGTGAGCGCGGTCGGAAATAAAGAGGCGGTTTTCAAGTTTGATGCCGCGCTCGACGAGCTCGGAAAGTTCGCTCTGCAGGCCGACGATGTCGACGACGAGGCCATTGCCGATGACGCATTTGCAGTGTTCGCGGAGAATCCCGGAAGGGGTGAGGTGGAGAACGTATTTTTCATCGCCGATTTTTACGGTGTGGCCGGCGTTGTTGCCGCCTTGGTAGCGGACCACCCAGTCAACGTCAGCGGTCAGAACGTCAATAATTTTGCCTTTGCCTTCATCGCCCCACTGGGAGCCGATCAATACTGTCTTGGACATTTTGCAACTATCTCCATTAGTAATTATCCGGTTATCGGAAGATCCGCATCATTCCGCCTTTTTTCTGATAACCACTAAAAAAGCCCGCTTTCACAAGGGGGCTCATGAAGCGGGGAACTTAGGGAAATGGGGGATTCAGGTCAAGTTTTGAGGGGGGTGAATGCATGCCGGATTCGGGGTGGACATGGGCATAAGCATGCGTAATACTTACCGAGATTTTAGTCGTACTGTGGGTTGCAGTGCAAAAAAAATAAAATCCCTAACGAAATAGGAGAGATTATGTTTCTTGAAGTTTATGCCGTAAAACGCAGTGAGTATACCGAGGCCACCGGCGTCTCCCAGGTTCCGGAAAATAAACGCCTTATTGAAATGACCGGTGCGCGAGTGCGTCATTCGAGTCTTTTCCCGGACCGTGCGGAAATTATTCTGCCCAGCAAGTCGACCTTTCTGGCCGCGGAAAGTTATGAGGAAATTCTTCAGCGTATTGCCGAATCCACCGATGGTATCGCGCGTGTAGAAGGCTGATTTTTTCCAGTCTTCGGAAACGGGCCGATCCATTGGGTCGGCCTTTTTTTTGTTTAATCGGTGGCGATAGCGATCAGGCGAGGACTGTGCGTATGGCGGTGATGTCAGCTTCGATCTGTTTTTTCAAGGCATCGGCGTTTTCGAATACTTCGTCGCCACGGATGTATTCAATATAGCTGACTTCGACATGCTGGCCGTAGAGGTCGAGTCCTTCTTTATCAATTAGATGCACTTCCAGCACCTGCGGCTCATTTTCATGAAAGGTTCTTCGATGCCCGATATAGGCCGCGGCGTTATACAGGTTTTGTCCGACGCGCAGTCGGGCTGCATAAATGCCGCGCGGCGGAAGCATCTCATTTTCCGGATCAATGTTGGCAGTTGGAAAACCCAGTTGCCGTCCGAGTTTTTCACCGTGCTCCACTTTTCCAATGGTTGAAACCGGTCGGCCGAGCATGGCCGTGGCATCGGCCAGATGGCCGAGGCGGATGGCTTCGCGGATGCGGGTGCTGGAGACCCGTTCTCCGTTCCATTGTACCTCGGCCAGTGTGGAAAACCATATGTCGCGTTCTGTACAGAGTTTGGTCAGCAGTGTTGCATTGCCGGCGCGATTGCGGCCGAAGGTCCAGTCCTCGCCGACCGAAATTCCAGAGAGGTGAGGAATGGCGGTGCAGAGATTCTCAAAGAAATCGACCGGTTCCTGTTTCATAAAATCTACGGTGAACGGTTGGAGGATGCAGCCGTCGACACCGAGTTTCTGCAGGTAGAGGCTCTGCTGGCCGGTTGTAAAAATAAGCGGCGGCGCTCGATCGGGCATCAGGATTTTGGCGGGGTGCGGGTCAAACGTGAAAACCCAGGTTTCGCCGCCGATGGCCCGGGCATGTTCGCGTGCTTTTTCCACTACGGCACTGTGGCCGATGTGTATGCCGTCGAAACTGCCTGCCGCCAGCACCACCGGGGTATCTTTTTCGTGAAACTCTTCCAGTGCATGGATTATTTTCATTTGATCAAATCTTCCAGAAGGATCATTTTTTCGCAGAGGGTCTCGCGGTCGCACGCGAGAATTTCGTCCATCGTATAGGCTTTGTCAACCGAGAGCGGTCCGGAGGCGGTCCGGCGCAGTGCATCGAGGCTCCCGCCGACGCCGAGTGTTTGGCCGATGTCGAAGGCAAGCGTGCGTACATAGGTTCCCTTTGTACTTTTTACGCGGAATTTCACCAGCGGATTTTCGAAGGAAAGAACGTCGAATTCAAAGACCTCGATTTTGCGCGGCTCCCGTTCGATTTCCTGCCCTTTACGCGCCATTTTATACAGCGGGACGCCATCCTTTTTGATGGCTGAAACCATCGGGGGAATCTGCTCAATCGGGCCCATGAATTTTTCAGCAATCACCTTTTCAACCATTTCGCGGGTGATGTGCGAAGCATCTTTTTCATCCAGGATTTCACCGTCGGCATCCTGGGTATTGGTGGTCACACCAAGGTGCAGAGTGCCTTCGTATACCTTGTCGCCGTTCATGATGCGGTCCGACAGTTTGGTGCCTTTCCCGATCAGCAGTACCAGCAGGCCGGTGGCGAGAGGATCGAGCGTTCCGCCGTGGCCGCATTTGCTCAGTTTGAAATAGTTGCGGATTTTTGCCACCACGTCGTGCGAGGTCCAGTCGGTCGGTTTATCAACCAACAGGATGCCGTCGTAGGGGTCCGGAGCGCGGCGCCTACGATTTCTCATCGTTCTTTTCGCTGTCTTTAAACGCGTCCGGATTTTCGCGTTCCATTTCGTCGAGCATAGCAAGAATATGGTCTCCGCCTTCCAGCGATTCATCCAGAATAAAGTGAAGGCGGGGAGTATATTTGAGTTTAACGCGTTTCACCATCATCCGGATGATTTCCTGCCGGTGACGGTTAAGATAGGCGATCATGCCTTCGCGTTCATCTTCGTGCTCGAAAATGGAGACATAAACATTGGCATCGCGCAGGTCCGGTGCACATTCAACCCGTGTGACCGTTACCGCGGAGGCTTCGAAATCTGACCCCGCATAATTACGGTAGAGATCTTCCGCAATTTCGCGTTTCAGCAATTCATTTACTCTGACTAAGCGTGGTGTTCCCATAATTTCCTCGAAAAACGCGCTACTATAGGGCCCTTTCGGTGAAATGCAATGCAGGTATTTTTCAATTTTCGGCGGAGCGGCGCTTCGGTTCTGTTTCTACCCTCGCGGTTTCCAGACTTTGACGTCTTTCCATACCCGGCCCCAGTGCAGTGCTTTTTTATGCGAGGGGAAGTGGAGATCGATGTGCTGGCCTTTGATGGCCCCGCCGATGTCTTCAACGCGGCCCCAGCCGTAGTCCGGAATATACATAATTGTGCCGAAGGGATAGTAGCGGGTGTCGGCGGCAATGGTGCCCCAGCCGGCTTCGGTGCCGGCGGCGGTGATGCCGACTGCTTTCGGCTGGCCTTTATTCGGGCCGTAGGCGACAACCGGCTGAAATTTCCAGTTGCGTTTCCATCCGCAGCATTTGCCGCAGTTGCAATAACCGGTGGTTTCCATATGAATCACCTCCGGTTTCTGGCTGCGCGGGATTCGGTAGCGTTTTCTGTTGGTTGCGCAACCGGATAGCAGAACAATACATATTGAAATGAAGAGGTACTGCACTGCGGCGCTGCACGCACTCCTATGCTTTGAAATCATCATGAAACATCTCCCGACCAGATGGTTTCCAATCCCTGGGAAGTTTGCAACAGTAATTCGCCGTGATTGCCGAAGCCGGCGAGTGTGCCTTCTTTGTAGAATGCTCCGTCATGTACTTTAAGCGGTTTGCCGATGGGGCCCGCTTTTTCGGTCCAGCTGTTCCGAAGGCTGGAAAATCCTCCGGCATTCCACTGTTCGATCCAGTGCTTTAAAAAGGGAATCAGTTCCTCCAGAGTCCGGGACAGGTTGCCGGCGCGCCCGGATTCGATCAGCATGGAGGTGGCGGGACGGTCAATGGCAGCGGCCTCCTCGGAACTCATGTTCACATTCAGTCCGATTCCCACAATAATTCCGCGTGAGGCTGGCACATCGACGCGTTCGGAGAGAATGCCGCAGATTTTTCGGGTTCCCACGAGTACGTCGTTGGGCCATTTGGGTGCGGCAGCAATATTCCGGCCGTTGAGATAGTCGGCGATGCCCAATGCGGCGGCCATGGTTGAAGAGGCGACTTCAATGAGCGGGCAGTCGGTTTCGACAAACAGTGAAAAGCAGAGGTTGGTGTCGGGCCCGGAGGTCCAGCGACGCTGGGATCTGCCTCTACCTGCTGTCTGATCGCGGGTTGCAAAAACGGTCCCATTTTCCGGGGGAGAATTCTGATAAAAACACTCCTTCATATAGGCATTTGTGGAGGGCAGCCGATCGAACCACTCAATACGATAACTCATTTTTATTAATCCTTTATTTAGATTGGGTTCTATTAATTGGAATTGCTAGCGTTTATCTGTTTTTCACTAGGCATATAAATGGGAAATCCGTATACATGGGGCTCATTTTATCAAAATCAAGGAGATGATAAAGATGGAACTACTGATGCAGGGGGTCACCCTGATGGTTATCGGTATGGCAACAGTGTTTGTCTTCCTCGTTCTGTTGATCGCCGTGATGGCTGCATCAGCAGGATTCTTCAAAAAATTCGCCCATCTCTTCCCGGAAGAAGTGGTCGAAACCAGGTCATCTGCAGCGGCAACTGCAGATCCTTCAGAGGAAGTCGCAGCCATTATCGCAGCCATTCGGGCCAAACGGGGTTAATGGGTATTTAATTTTAAGTAATCAGGAGAAATATTGTGGCAAAAAAAACAATTCATATCATGAACACCGCGTTCCGCGACGGCTTCCAGTCCGTCTACGGCGCCCGCGTTTTTACCAAAGACTTCATGCCGGCCGTCAAGGTCTGCTGTGAAGCCGGACAGACTCACTTCGAAGCCGGCGGAGGCGCGCGTTTCCAGGCGCCCTTCTTCTACTGTAATGAATCGGCCTTCGATATGATGGACACCTTCCGCGAAACCGTCGGCCCGGATGCCGATCTGCAGACGCTGGCCCGCGGTATTAATGTGGTTTCTCTGGATTCCCAGTCGCGCGATATCATCGACCTGCATGCGAAGATGTTCAAAAAGCATGGTATGACCACGATCCGCAACTTCGACGCCCTGAACGACGTCAACAACCTGATCGACTCCGGAAAATCCATCATGAAGCACGGCCTCAATCATGAAGTGGTGGTCACGATGATGGAACTGCCGCCCGGCTGCTCCGGCGCGCACGATGTTGCATTTTACATTAAAACGCTGAAGGATATTCTCGCCGCTGAAATTCCGTTCACCAGCGTCTGCTTTAAGGATGCTTCCGGAACGTCGGCACCGAAAAAAGTCTACGACACCATTCTGGAAGCCCGTAAAATTCTGCCGGGCGACACTAAAATCTCTTTCCACTCCCACGAAACCGCCGGTGTGGCCACCATGGGCTACGTGGCAGCGATTAAAGCCGGTGCTGATCAGGTCGACTGCTCGCTGGCTCCGGCCTCCGGCGGTACCTGCCAGCCGGATGTGGCGACCCTCTGGCACGCATTGCGCGGCGAAGATTACGAGCTCGATGTGGACATCGATAAAATGATGGAAGCTTCCAACGTCTTTAAAGAATGTATGGAAGATTACATTATTCCGCCTGAAGCGCTCGCCGTTGAACCGCTGATTCCCTGGTCTCCGATGCCGGGTGGTGCTCTGACGGCCAACACGCAGATGATGCGCGATAATAATCTGATGGATAAATATGAAGACTGCATTAAGGCGATGGGCGAAGTGGTCCGCCGCGGCGGTTTTGCAACGTCTGTGACTCCGGTTTCGCAGTTCTATTTCCAGCAGGCATTCAATAATGTGATGTTCGGTCCTTGGGAAAAATTTGCGGAAGGCTACGGAAAAATGATCCTCGGCTATTTCGGAAAAACCCCGTGCGAGCCGGATCCGGAACTGGTGAAACTTGCTTCCGAAAAAATGGGCCTTGAGCCGACCACCGAAAATCCGGTGGATCTTAATGACGCCGATCCGAACAAAGGGATTGATGCCGCCAAAAAAATGCTCGACGAAGCCGGTATTTCCGATCATTCCGAAGAGAATATTTTCATTGCTTCCTGCTGTGAACAGAAGGGGATCGACTTCCTGCTCGGAAAATCCGTGGTGAACGGCGTGCGTAAAAAATCGCTTATGCCGAAAGAGAAAACTGCGGAACCCGGCGGTGACGGCGGTTACACCGTTTCCGTCAACGGCAAAAAGTTCGCGGTCGAAGTTAAAGGCGATGCAGCGATTGTTAACGGAAAATCGTATGACATCGCTATTCAGGATGGAGTGGAAACTTCCGGCACGGGTACGGTTGCTCATGAAACGGCCGATTCCACCGAAGTTCCTGCTCCGATGAATGCCAAGGTGATCAAGGTGCTTGTAAATGTCGGTGACTCAGTGAATGAAGGCGATGTTCTTTTCATTGTCGAAGCCATGAAGATGGAAGTTGAAGTGAAAGCTTCTGTTTCAGGAACCGTTTCCTCGGTCGCCGCCGAAGCCGGCGCGCAGGTCACGTCCGGCGAAGCTCTGGCATCCATTAACTAAGGCGCACAGCGAAGGGAATAATCCAAATGAAGAAATTCATCACAATAGGGCTTCTCGTTGCCGCCGTTCTCGGCGGAGCCGCCCGGGTGCGGGCTGCAGATGAAGCGGCTGCACCGGCGGAAGCAGAGAAGACCGAGAAGGGGATTTCCATTGCCGAAGGTTTTATGGAACTCGGCAGGGAAACCGGAGTTTATCGTTTCTTTAATCCGCAGACGGCGGAGGAAAAGCACGATGCGTATGTTGCGGCACTGGAAAAGACGGTTGATGCGGAAATTGCCGCCGGCCATTTTCATGGGGCCTGGGAGCAGATCCATAAAGCACACGGTGTGGATCAGAAGCGGCTCGATCGGTTGGCGCAAGAAGTAGAGGACGCCGAAGCGGAGGGGTATCATGCGCCGGCTTCGCTGCCGCAGGGCGCGGGTCAGTTTATTATGATCATCGTGGGGCTGGTGTTGATTTTTCTGGCCATTAAGAAGGGCTTTGAGCCGCTGCTGCTGTTGCCAATTGGTTTCGGTGCCATTCTGACCAATATTCCGATGGCCGGAATTGCGGCGGGGCCGATGCCGGGGCAGCCGGGTGGTTTTCTGTATTATTTCTACACGGTAGGCGTGGAGTCGGGCGTTTTTCCGCTGCTCATCTTTATGGGGGTCGGCGCCATGACGGACTTCGGTCCGCTATTGGCCAATCCGAAGACCGCTCTGCTGGGTGCGGCGGCGCAGTTCGGGATCTTTATTGCGCTGTTGGGTGCCATGTGGCTCGGCGGTGCATTCGGAATGTTTACGCTGCAGGATTCGGCTGCCATTGGTATCATCGGTGGTGCAGACGGCCCGACGGCCATCTTTTTGGCTTCGCGTCTTTCGCCAAACCTGCTGGGGGCGATTGCTGTCGCGGCGTACTCTTATATGGCACTGGTACCGATTATTCAGCCGCCCATTATGCGGCTGCTGACCACCCCGGAAGAGCGTGCCATTGAAATGAAGCAGCTGCGTCATGTCACCAAAACGGAAAAGATTGTCTTCCCGCTGCTGGTGTTAATTCTCTGTCTGCTGTTGCTGCCTTCGGCGACACCGCTGATCGGTATGCTGATGCTCGGCAACCTGATGAAAGAGTGTAAGGTGGTGGATCGTCTTTCGGATACCGCGCAGAATTCATTGATCAATATTGTGACAATCATGCTCGGTCTGGCGGTCGGTTCTAAGCTGGCGGCTGAAAAGTTCCTGAACGTGCAGACGCTCGGCGTACTGGCTCTGGGGCTCATTGCTTTCTGTATCGGCACGGCGGCGGGAGTTCTGCTGGCGAAGCTGATGAATAAGCTGAGCAAAGAGCAGATCAACCCGCTGATCGGTTCGGCCGGTGTTTCCGCGGTGCCGATGGCGGCGCGTGTTTCCAATAAAGTGGGTCTTGAGGCGAATCCGCAGAACTTCCTGCTGATGCATGCCATGGGGCCGAATGTGGCCGGTGTGATCGGTTCTGCTGTGGCTGCGGGGGTGTTGCTCGCACTTTGCGGATAAACATCAATCAGTCATTGGAATAAGTCTGAAGGGTCGCCAAACGGCGGCCCTTTTTGGTTCCAGACTGCGGAGCTTTTGCGGTAGGCTTTTCCAATCATTGGAAAACTGAGGTGCAGGAGAGATTATGATGAATATATTGGCTGTTGCGGTGCTGGCTGTTTCTTCTCAGGTGACGGATGTCACCGTGTTCAACGATCGCGCGCTGGTGGTGCGTTCGGCAGAGGTGGAGCTGGAGCAGGGGATCTCTACGATCAGGTTTGATCATCTTCCGGAGGCCATTGATTCGCGCGGGATTCAGGTGACGGGCGCTGGAGATGCGGTGGTGCTCGATGTACGTTTCAAAACCGAAAATTATGAAGAGATTCCGGAAGAAGCCTGGAAAAAGCTTTCAGATGAAAAAGCGCGGCTGGAAAAAGAGGCGGATAGCGTCGGGCAGCAAATTGAGCGGTTTGAGGCATCGAAGGAATTTCTGAATGCCATCAGTAAAAAAGTGACTTCTGCGTCGGGAAAAGAGGAAGGGGCCGCTTCGCTCGATCCGGGCAGTTGGGAAAGCATGCTGGCGCTCTACAGCACCAAAAGCGAGGAGTATGACGAAGGCCGCCGCCTTGCCCGGGAAAAACTGGAAGGTATTCGGAAGGCTCTGGAAAAGGTGAATGCGGATATCCGCGATGCCGGGATGCATCAGCGGAAAACGCGACGTGTGGTGGAGGTGGATCTGGAAAGTGACCGGGCGGAAAATGCGGTGCTGCATCTTTCCTATATTGTGCGCGGGCCCCAATGGGTTCCGGCTTATGATATCCGGGTGGATACGGAAACGCGTGAGATGGAGGTAAACTATTTTGCGCTGGTTCGGCAGCGCACCGGCGAGGACTGGAGCGGTGTGGCACTGAAACTTTCGACGGCCAATCCCGGTCTCGGCGGTCAGCATCCGGAACTGGATCCATGGCGGATCAGTATGTCTTCTCCGCGTGCGGCAAAATCGCGGGCCTACAGTTTTTCCGCAAAAGCACTGCCGGACCTGGCCGGCAGCGCGGAGGTTTCGCTTGCGAACTCTTTCGGTTCGGATAGCGAGGTGAGCTCGTGGGCAGAAGCGCAGCCGGCTCCCATTAAACAGAGAATGTCTTCGGTATCGCGCAAGGGGGCATCGGTGGTTTTTGAAGTAAAAGGGCAAAGTGATATTGAATCGGACAATGTGGAGCATCGTGTGGCGGTGACCTCGGTGAAACTGCCTTCGGTCTTCCGTTATTCCTCGGTTCCGAAACTCAGTCCGTTGGCTTACCTGAAAGCGAATGCGGAAAATACAGGTGAGCATCCGTTTTTAGAGGGGAAAGCCAATGTGTTTCTTGATGGAAACTTTGTGACGTCCACTCAGATGGAGCTGGTGGCCCCGGGTGAGGAGTTCTGGGTTTTTCTCGGTGCGGATGAAAGTATGAAGGTGGAGCATAAGCTCATTAAAAAATATCAGAGTAAGGAAGGATTCGGCGGGAAAACGGTGCGGCATACGTATGAATATCTCATGACGGTGAAGAATACGCACAGTGTGCCTGAAGAAGTCATTGTATGGGATCAGCTTCCCATTTCCGGAAGTGAAGGGCTGGATGTGGAGTTGATCGAGCCGAAGTATTCTAAGGATACGGATGCATTGAAGATTGATGATGAGATGCGGATCAGCTGGTTTCGCACGCTTAAGCCGGGCGAAGAGTGGCAAATCCCTTTCAGTTTCCGTGTAGAGGCCCCGCGGGATATGAATATTTCGGGACTCTGATGAATATCTCTTTCCATAAAATGCATGGTGCCGGGAATGATTTTATCGTGATTGATGATTCCGGGCTTCGGTTTCCGCTGGATGATACGCCGTTTATTCAGAAGATGACTGCGCGCCGGACCGGCGTTGGCTGCGACGGAGTCCTGTTGATCCAGCCCTCGGAAACGGCGGATTTCCGGATGCGGTTTATTAATCCAGACGGCGGAGAGGTGGACATGTGCGGCAACGGGGCGCGCTGTATTGCTCGGCGGGCGTTTGATTTGGGTTTGGTGACAGAGGACATGACGATTGAAACCGGTGCTGGCAGGGTTGAGGCACAGGTGTTGGGTCGGCAGGTGCGGATTTGTTTAACTGAACCGAAAGATCTGAAGCTGGGATTGGATGCTGGACTGGAACGTCCGCTTGATTTTTTGAATACCGGTGTGGAGCACGCGGTGGACTGGGTGGATGATCCGTCGGAAATTGATGTTCAGGTTCTGGGAAAAAAAATCCGGGAACATCCGCTTTTCGGTTCGGGTGGAACCAATGCCAATTTTGCGAAGGTGGAAGCGGATGGGTCGATTATATTGCGTACTTATGAGCGCGGGGTTGAGGCGGAAACGCTGGCCTGTGGGACGGGTGCGGCGGCGGTTGGATTGATTGCCGCGGAGAAGGGTTGGGTCAGTTTGCCGGTTCCTGTGCATTGCGCCGGCGGGTATGATCTGGTAATTGATCTTTTTCGAAATAAGGCCACGCTGACCGGTGGGGCGGAATATGTTTTTGAAGGGACGGTCGAATATGGAGATCGGGTTTAGTCTGGGGTCCAATTTATATAATCGGAAAAGGTTGCTGATGCAGGCGAAGAATCTGCTGCTGTCGGCTCCGCGTACCACATTTTCGGCGCAGTCCCCGATTTACGAAACGACACCGGTGGATGTGAAGCCGGAGTATCAGGATATGGCGTATTTGAACTCCATTGTGGTGGTGGAGAGCGAACTTCCGCTGGCCAGCTGGCTTTCTTATATCGGGAAACTTGAGCATATGCTGGGACGTGAACGGAATATTGAGGATCGCAATGCGCCGCGCCCAATTGATGTGGATATTATTTATGCCGGCGACTCGATTATTGACAGCGGTGGGTTGGAGGTGCCGCATCCCCGTTGGGCCGAGCGCGAGTTTGTGGTGCGTCCGCTGGCGGATGTGCGTCCGGAGATGGTGCTGCCGGAAGCGAGTAAGTCGGTGGTGGAGATTCTGGCGTCGCTTGCGCCTGATGAAGGACTTCGCGTTTTTGATGAGCGCTGGTGAAATGATGTAGACGAAGCATACTGCATACTGCTTCGTTGCAATTTAGGAACTCAGGATGAAATGGACTGCCTCAAAACTCAGGGCCCTTAAGGGCGAACAGAAAATTGCCATGGTAACGGCCTACGATGCGCTGACCGGTGCGCTGGCGGATGATGCCGGTATTCCCGCTGTTCTGGTAGGCGATTCGCTGGGCATGACGGTGTTGGGTTATGATACGACGTTGCCGGTGAGTATGGATGAAATGGTGCATCATACGGCGGCGGTTTCGCGCGGGGTTCAGAATGCACTGGTGATTGCAGATATGCCTTTTATGTCGTATCAGCCTTCGCTGGCCGCGGGGCTGGAAAATGCCGGCCGCTTTTTGAAAGAAGCCCGAGCCGATGCGGTGAAAATCGAAGGCGGTGCGATTCGCGGCGAGCTGATTGAATCGCTGGTGAAAAACGGTATTCCGGTGCTTGGACATATCGGGCTGACGCCGCAGAGCATTAAGGAAATGGGCGGATATAAGGTTCAGGGAAAAACGTCTGAACAGGCGAGACAGCTGATGGATGATGCCATGGCGGTGGAGCAGGCCGGTGCGTTTGGACTCGTGCTGGAATGTGTGCCGGCGGAGCTGGGCGAAACCCTCTCGAAGGCGCTGACGATTCCGACCATTGGAATTGGTGCGGGGTCGGGATGCGATGGGCAGGTACTTGTGCTGACAGACCTGCTGGGTATGAGCGGGAAACCTGTCCCGAAGTTTGTGAAGCATTTTGCACATCTGCACGGTCAGATTATTGACGCCTTGCAGGCGTATAAGTCGGAAGTGGAGTCCGGAACCTTTCCTGCTGACGAAAATATCTATTAATTTTGCGGGCAATTGACCTTCATTGAACCGCTCTGATCCAGGGCGTATTCCTGAAGAGTTGTTCTGATGAGTGGGCTAAGTATGAAAATTATCGAATCTCCCAGGGAAATGCAGCAGACGGCGCTGGAGCTGAAGCGTGCCGGAAAAACGATTGGTTTTGTCCCTACCATGGGCTTCCTGCATGAAGGACACCTTTCTTTAATTGAGGCTGCGCGTTCACAGTGCGATGTGCTGGTGGTGAGCATCTTTGTGAATCCGGCGCAATTCGGACCGAACGAGGATCTTGATGCGTATCCGCGCGATTTTGAACGCGATGAAAGCCTCTGTGTGGAGGAGGGCGTGGATATCCTTTTTTATCCGGAGGGGGAGGGTATGTATGCCTCAGACGCCAGTTGCTGGGTGGATGAAACGAGGCTGAGCGTTGGGCTCTGCGGGGGATCAAGGCCGGGCCATTTCCGTGGCGTCTGCACGGTAGTGGCAAAGCTGTTTAATCTGGTGCAGCCGGACCGGGCGGTCTTCGGTGAAAAAGATGCCCAGCAGTTGCGGGTGATCGAACGGATGGTGAGGGACCTGAATTTTCCTGTAAAAATTATCCGCGGACCGATTGTGCGCGAGCCGGACGGATTGGCGATGAGTTCCCGGAACAGATATCTGAATGCGGAGCAACGTCGGCAGGCTCTTTGTTTGAAGCAGGCTCTTGATTTGGCGGAATCGCTGGTCGCTGAAGGCGACCGCAGTGTGGAGTCGATTCGACAGCAGATGCGTGTGCTGATCGGGACGGTGTCGGGGGCGGAAATTGACTATATTGAATTTGTTGATGACGTAACGATGGCCCCGGTTGAGGTTATCGAGTCCGAAACTCTGGTGGCGCTTGCGGTAAAAATCGGGGCGACACGCTTAATTGATAATATGGTTTTGAATCCGTAGTCCGCTACAGCGGAGACGGTTGCGATACCCGTTGTTTTTTTTAGTCATTTCTGTTTGAAAAGCATGAGCGCATCATTACATTGGTGTCCGCTTTTGAAACACAAGGTGCGGTAGCCAAGCGGTTAGGCAGTGGATTGCAAATCCATCTAGATCGGTTCGACTCCGATCCGCACCTCCATTTTTTCAGGTCCGCTTAATCGATAACCAGGAGAAGAAAATGTCGGTTCCACAAGATCTGTTCTACGCTAAATCCCATGAGTGGGTATCGCTTGAAGACGGCATTGCCACAGTCGGCATTACGGATTTCGCACAGAGCCAGCTTTCCGATCTGACTTTTGTTGAGCTTCCGGAAGTCGGGACCGTATTCGAGGCGGGTGATGAAGCTGCCGTGGTTGAATCCGTGAAAGCGGCTGCTGATGTTTATGCCCCGGTCGGCGGTGAAGTGGTTGAGGTAAACGGCGAGCTTGAAGACGCGCCGGAACTGATTAATAACGATTCGTTCGGTAAAGGCTGGATTTTCAAGATCAAGGTCAACGATGAATCGGAAGTTGATAATATGATGGATGCGGATTCCTATGAGGAACTCTGTCCGTCGGAATAATTTCTTCCGCGAATTTAAAATTCAGGGAGGACCGATGTCCTCCCTTTTTTGTTTTGTATGAAAGCGTGGTCTGTCAGTTTTAATGAGCCGGTTCCTTATCAGGAGGGGCTCGATTTGCAGCACCGTCTGTTGAAGGCGCGGCAGGAAGATCGGATTCCGGATACCGTTCTGATGTTACAGCATACACCAACGGTCACTCTTGGTAACCGCGGGCGTGACAATTATCTGCTTAAGACTGAAGAGGAGTACAAAGCATTGGGGATTGATCTGTTTCATGTGGAACGTGGCGGTGATGTCACTTTTCATGGTCCGGGGCAGTGGGTCATCTATCCGATTCTCTATCTCGGGGGCAACGAGGCTGATTCTCATGGCTACCTTTCAAATCTCGAAGAAATAGCGATCCGAACGCTGGGCGATTTTGGAATCAAAGGGTTTCGTCGTGAGGGCAAATCGGGAGCCTGGACTGATGCCGGTAAAGTTGCGGCCATCGGGTTTCGCTTAAAAAAATGGGTTTCTTTTCATGGCATGAGTTTCAATGTGTCGAATGATCTCATGGGCTTCGGCACCATTGTTCCTTGCGGTCTGGTGGGAGAACCGGTGGCTACGATGAAGACGCTGCTTGGCGAAGTTTGTCCTGAAATGGCGACTGTGCGCGATTCCATGCTCAATCATTTTTCCAAGGTCTGTAACCGGGAACTGGAGCGGTATGATGCGGATGACGCGCTTCCCGAAGAGCTAGGGATGTACTTTTAGAATTCCGTTTCCCATTTCCGGATGGCATCGAGTGCTTTATGTGCTGTTAAGTCGATGTGGATCGGGGTGAGGGATACATAGCCGGCTTCAATGAGTCGGATGTCCGTATCGGGATGTTCGTCCTGCAGTTCCAGTTCGCCATCGAGCCAGTAGTAAAGGTTGCCACGCGGATCGCGGTGTTCCGAGAATTTTTCAATAAAGCGCGATCGTCCCATTTTTCCGGCTTTTATGCCTTTAATGGCCTCAAACGGCAGATTCGGGATGTTGACGTTGAGCAGGGTGTCTTTCGGTAAAGGATTTTTCCGGACGTTGGAAATTACAAGCCGGGCCACTTTGGCGGCCGTTTCCCAGTTGGGGTTTTCCCAGGTGCACAGGGAGAGGGCGATGGCGGGGAAGCCGAGAACGACTGCTTCGCTGGCTGCGGATACCGTGCCGGAATAGAGTACGCTGATTCCGGTGTTGGGGCCGAGGTTGATGCCGCTTACCACGAGATCCGGAGGATCCTTTTTGTGAAGAAAGCTGCAGGCGAGTTTGATGCAGTCTGCAGGCGTTCCGTCAACGGCAATGCCGCTGAGTCCATTCTCCCGTTTAACCGGCAGGGTTCGGATGGGATCATAAATCGTGATGGCATGGCCGGTTGCGCTTCGTTCCGTATGCGGGGCAACGACGCGGAGTTCGTTTGTTTTGCAGAGTGCTTCATATAGAGCATTAATGCCTTCGGCGTGGATTCCATCGTCATTGCACAGCAGGATTTTCATTTTCTGATCATGCCGTTCAGGGAATAAAACATCAAGAATGGATGGTTGCATCAGCGCTTCGGAGCCGTATCCTGTCCTGATGAATCTTATTCTGCTCCATCCTGATGAAGTAAAAAATAACCGCACGGTGCTGACTGATGCGCGGGCGAAACATATCCGCAAGGTGTTGAAGGCTGCGCCCGGGAAATCGCTCCGGGTGGGGGTGGTAAACGGACCGTTGGGGCATGGTGTGGTGGAGCGTATAGATTCTGAAGATGTGGAACTGGTATGTTCATTTGAAAAAAGTTTGCCGGCCCGTCCGAAGGTCGATCTGTTGCTGGCGATGCCCCGTCCGAAAGTGCTTAAACGTTTGTGGGCGCAGTTCGCCGCGCTGGGCGTTGGAAAGATTGTGTTGCTGCGCGCCGGAAAGGTGGAGCGCTGCTATTTTGACAGTCATGTCATCGAGCCGGATTTTTATGTCAATCTGCTGCTGGAAGGGTTGCAGCAGGCCCGGTGTACGCATTTGCCGGAAGTGCAGATTGAGCCGTTGTTTAAACCCTATATCGAAGATCGGTTTGCAAACGATTTTTCCGAGCACTGGAAACTGCTTGCAGATCCTTCAGGTAAAAAGCGTATTCGCGATTTCCAATGTCCGGATGGTGCGCAGCGAACCGTCCTGGCCGTCGGTCCGGAAGGCGGTTGGACGGACTATGAACTGGAGATGTTGCGGGGGAAGGGGTTTGCGTTGCTCGGTATGGGGGATCGGATTCTTCGCACAGATACGGCTGTCGTAGGTTTGCTGTCGCTTCTTCATGAATGGGCGGAATGAGGTACACACCTGCGCAGGTGTGCATTTTTGGAAGGTGCACACTTGCGCAGGTGTGAGCGTACGCGTAACAATGTCCGTATGAGCGAAGATCTGATCTGGAGACAACTGCGGGTGTTGGCTAATCCGTTGCGAATCGAAATGCTGACTCTGCTCAGTACCGATTCGAAGTTGTATGTGCAGCGGATTGGAGAGTTGCTCGGCTGTGCAGAGGATATTGCGAGTAAGCATCTGCAGAGACTGGGAGATGGTGGATTTCTGCGTTCGTGGCGCAGAGGGCGATATCTCTATTATGGAATCAATACTGAGCATCCGCTGGTTGCAGCACTTCTTGAGGAGATCGATCGGCCGGAAGCGGATATCGGAACGATCCTTAAAAGTCTGACGGCATTTACCCATGAGCGGCGTATTCAAATCGTTCGCTCACTGATGACGGAACCGAAGTCTGTTGATGCACTCAGAGTGGAAACGGGTATTTCCGGAGATGCGCTGTTGCGGCATTTAAGAAAGCTTGAAGCGCGGGAAATGGTTTTTCACAGAGAGGGGTGCTGGTCGGTTGCTGTTCCGCGGAACCGCCTCAGACAGTGGCTCATGGAATATGTAACAGGTTAATAATGCGCACACCTGCGCAGGTGTGATTACAGGAGTGAAAATGAAAAATTTGATTAAGTGGATCGCAATTGGATTCGGGACGGGATTGAGTCCGGTGATGCCGGGAACGGTGGGAACATTGGTGGGATTGCCGATTGCGTGGTGGGTGATGCGGCTTCCGGAGATCGGAACGCAAGTGATCATCTGTGCCGTATTGAGTCTGCTCTCTATTCCGATCTGTGAAGTGGCGGAGAAGGTTATCGGCGGAAAAGATCCAGGGTGTATTGTGGCCGATGAGTATCTGACGCTGCCGATCACGGTGATCGGATTAACTGATCCCTGGGCCTTGTTGAGCGGCTTTGTGCTGCATCGAATATTTGATATTACAAAGCCGCCGCCGATTAAGCAGCTTCAGCACATTCACGGCGGCTTTGGTATTACGATTGATGACTTTCTGGCGGCCTTAATTGCGCTGGGGCTGAATCACGCTATTTTCTATTATTTCGGTTAGCGTTCTTCGATGCTGCGCATGAGCGCCTGATAGTCTTCATCGCCGCGAAGGCGGTCAAACTCTTCATCGTTCATGTAGTTGAGTGCCTGATTGGGGTCGGAAAGCTGAGCGGCACGCTGGAAGGCCGCAATGGCTTCTTTATTGTTTTCCCGGCGCATTTCAACACGGGCCAGAAGCTGATAGAGTGTAGCATCTTTTTTGATCTCTTCAGTAAGTGTATAAAGCTGTTCCGCCGCCAGATCCCAGTTGCCGATTTTTGTGAGGTACAGTGCAAAGCTATGGCGGGTGTTGCTGTCCTGCGGGCGAAGATCCAGGTATTTTTCATATGCACTGACGGCATCGGCCTCTTTGCCCATTTCCCGATATAGCATGGCCTGGTTTTTGAGCGCTTCCGGGTAGGCGGGGCGCAATTCGAGTGCCCGGATCAGATATTCTTCGCCTTTGTCGTAGGCTTTGGCTTCAATACAGGCGGCGCCTAGATTGTTCAGCACATCGAAGGTGAGATCGGCATCGGAAGCATCTTCAAGCAGTGCGAGGGCTTCGTCATATTTTTTCTGCTGGAAATAGGCCATGCCGAGCGGGACCCGCACGCCGTCGAGGTCCGGCAGAATTTCGAGGGCGTTTTCGTAATGCGTTGCAGCTTTGTTGAATTCACCGATTTCCATGGCCTGCTCAGCGAGGATGAGGTTGAAGGCCGCTTTTTTTACCCATGCAGAGTTGAAGGGGCGTTCTCCTTCACCGTTCCAGACTGGGTCGGCATAGTGGCTGGGAAAATCCATTACCCATTGGGATTCGGAGGGGAGGGAATAGCGCGGAATATATTCCTGGGTAATCGGTGCAGGGGCCTCGGCTTCGCTGATAATTTCCATGTATTCGCGGACCACGACAAAGACCAGGGCGACACCAAGGAGCAGTACTGCCGTGCCGAGTGCGAAACTGACCAGCTGGTGCCGCCGGATTTCGCGGTTTCGTTCTGCAATCATTTCCTGAGAGACCTGCGGCGTGTAGTCGTCCCGTTGTGTCGTATCGGTTGCGTATATATCCTGAAGGTGCTGGCGTTTTTCTGGTTCCATAATAAAGCGATATCCTTTTTGGCGTAGAGAGTGCGGATTGTCCATATCAGGCACGGTTTTGCAATTCAAATCGCGGTGCAGGTTATGTGGAAAAGGGTTGCGGGTGCAGAAGAATTTCTTGGTTTTTTCGTCCATTCCGGCGGCTGTTGGTGCTATAAACACGCGTTTTAAGCAACTTGAACCCAGCGGGAATCCAGGGATTGGAACCCGGTAGATAAGGAAAACCCATGTCGAGTACCTTCGGAACCCTGTATAAAGTGTCCACATTCGGTGAATCGCACGGAAAAGCGGTCGGAGCCATTGTTGACGGCTGTCCGGCGAATCTTGAACTGAGCGAAGCGGATATTCAGCCGCAGCTGACGCGTCGGCGCCCGGGCCAGAGCGCCATGACCACGGCTCGCGACGAAGCAGACAAAGTGATCATTCTTTCTGGCGTTGAAAACGGTAAAACGCTGGGCACTCCGATCGGTCTGATGGTGAACAATAAAGACCAGCGGCCCGGTGATTACGGTGAAATGAGTCAGGTGCCGCGTCCTTCGCACGCTGATTTCACCTATCAGATGAAATACGGGAATCGTGCCGCCAGCGGCGGCGGCCGTTCCAGCGCGCGGGAAACCATCGGCCGTGTTGCGGCCGGGGCCATTGCTGAAAAATGGTTGAAACAGCAGTTCAATACCGAAATTATTTCGTGGGTCAGTTCCGTGGGTGATATTGATGCCCGGGATATGAGTACGGAAAGTCTGACCCGTGAGCAGATTGATTCCAATATGATCCGCTGTCCCGATGAAGCGGCGGCGGAACAGATGATTGCGCTGGTGAAAAAAACCGCGGCGCGAAAAGATTCGGTGGGGGGCATTTTGACCTGCGTGGTCAGAAATATCCCGGCCGGGCTGGGTGAACCGGTTTTTGAACGGATGGAAGCCAGCCTGGCTCAGGCGATGCTTTCCATTCCGGCAACCAAAGGGTTTGAAATCGGTTCGGGATTTTCCGGTGCCCGTATGTTCGGCTCTGATCACAATGATCCGTTTGAGCTCAAGGCCGACGGGCGTCTCGGGACAACGACCAACTTCAGCGGAGGAGTGCAGGGCGGCATTTCCAATGGCGAACCGCTTGTTTTCCGAATTGCGTTCAAGCCGCCGGCCACAATCGGCAAGGCACAGGATACGGCAACGTTTGATGGAGAGGCAACGGTGCTTGAAGCCCGCGGCCGTCACGATCCCTGTGTGGTGCCGCGCGCGATTCCGATTGTTGAAACCATGACGGCGATTACGCTCATGGATTTTGTGTTGCGTCAGGCCTATCGTCAGGCGTAGTTCCGGAGTCTGGAAAATGTCCTCCTCTCGCTACAGTGCGTCCAGTTCGTTTCATGTGATGACCAAGCCGATCGGTCCGCTGTGTAATCTTGACTGCACATACTGTTTCTATCTGGAGAAGGAGAAACTCTTTCCCGGGGCGGAAAACTACAGGATGAGCGATGAGGTGCTGGACACCTATATCCGCAAATATATTCAGAGCCAGAATACGCCGGAAATCTCGTTTGCGTGGCAGGGGGGAGAGCCGACGTTGCTTGGACTCGACTTTTTCCGTAAAGCGGTGGCGATTCAACGGCGTTACGCCGGTGGACGTCCGGTACATAATGCCTTTCAGACCAACGGCACCAAGTTGGATGATGCGTGGTGTGCATTTTTTGCCCGGGAAAAATTTCTGGTGGGGCTGAGCATTGACGGGCCTGAGCATATTCATAACCGCTACCGTGTGAATAAAAACGGAAAAGGATCTTTTGCAGAAGTTTTCCAGGCGTTGGAACTGCTGAAAAAACATCGGGTGGAATTTAATACGCTCTCCTGCGTGACGCGTCAGAGTCCGGACGAAGCGGTCGAAATTTATGAGTTTCTGAAAGAGCAGGGCGTTACGTTTATGCAGTTTATTCCGATTGTGGAACGTGTGGGTGACCGCGCGGCTCATGATATTGGGCTGGGGTTGGCGGTTCCGCCGGATCCGGCGGCAGAGGAGCATTCAGAGGCGATGATGCCGTGGGCGGTGTCGCCGGAGGGTTTTGGACGTTTTCTCAGCCGTATTTTCGATGCGTGGGTGAAAAAGGATGTCGGCCGCGTTTTTGTGAATATGTTTGATGTTGCGTTGGGGGCCTGGTGCGGACTGGAACCGAATCTGTGTACTTTTTCGAAGCGGTGCGGGCAGGCGGTGGCGATGGAGCACGATGGCGGGGTGTATTCCTGCGACCATTATGTGTACCCGGATTATTATCTGGGTAATATTGCGGAGAAATCGCTGGAGGAGATGATTTATTCGCCGGAGCAACAGCAGTTCGGAAAAAATAAATCCGATACGCTTCCGGCGTATTGCAAGGCGTGTGCGTTTCTTTTTGCCTGTAACGGCGGCTGTCCGAAGCACCGTTTTGTGAAGGCGCCGGATGGTGAACCGGGGTTGAACTATCTGTGTGCAGGTTATAAAACGTTCTTCGAGCACATTGATCCTGTTATGAAGGATATGGCCGCGCTTGTCCAAAAAGGACGGCCGGCGGCAGACATAATAGATGTTGAAAAGCAGAAAATGACGGTTCCGGAGGTTGGAAAAACGCCGGACATCTCGGTCGCTGGGCAGGTTCCAAAGACTGGAACGGTGAAGCGAAATGATCTATGTCCGTGCGGTAGCGGAAAGAAATTTAAAAAGTGCTGTGGAAAGTAGTATGAGCGAAGAGAAGATAACGACCGAAGAAGCGAAGCCGGTTTTGGTGAATGGTGAAGAAGTCAGTGAAGGGCTGATTCAGCAGGAGCTGCAAATGCTGCGTGAGCGCTATTCGCAGGAAATGTCTTATACGGAAATGGACGAAAAAGCGGCGAAGATTGAGTCTGATGCCCGTGAAAACGCCGTGGAGCGGGTGCTGTTGATGCAGAAAGCGCGAGAGGAAATTGAGGAGCTGCGGCCCGAGGAGGTCGAAGCCCGTTTTCTGGCCCTGCAGGAGCAGCACGGCGGAAGTGATGAATTTAATAAGCGGTTTGAACTGACCGGGGACGATGTGAAAAAAATCAAGGACGATATCGCCGACGGTGTGCGCCTTGAAAAATATTTTGAAAAAATATGTGCGGGTGTGGAGCGCCCTGTGGAAGCGGATTCGCGTGCTTACTATGCCGCTCATGAGGAAAACTTCCGTATTCCGGAATCAGTGCATGCCGCTCATATTGTTCAGCATCCTTCGCCGGAGCTTCCGCTGGAGCGGGTGAATGCGGATCTGCTGAATGCGCTTGAGCGCCTGAAAAAGGGCGAGGACTTTGAAGCATTGGCCAAAGAGTTTTCGCATTGTGATGATGGTCAGCATGATCTGGGCTGGTTCGGACGCGGGCAGATGGTGCCGTCATTCGAAGAGGTGGCTTTTTCCACACCGGCCGGAGCATGCAGCGATATTTTTCAGACGGAATTCGGTTATCATATTCTGAAGGTATATGAGTACAAACCTGCGGAAACCCGGCCTTATGATGAGGTGCGGTATGATATTGAGAGCCTGCTGTATGATGAGCGTAAGAACGAAGCGATCGGTGCGGTGGCGGATGCGTTGCGGGCTGAAGCAAAAATTGAAAACCTGGTAATTGTTGAGGAATAAATGACAGCCGGTTTTTCACAACTTGGATTTATTGGACCGGGCGGACCGGAATTGATCGTGGTGATGCTGGTGCTGATCATGGTGTTTGGCGCCAAGGATGCCCCGAAAATCTTTCGCAAAATCAACGAATTTATGGCTTCGGTCAGGAATACGGCGGACAGTTTTAAACGTGAGATTATGTATGGCGATCTCCACGCCGATTCCGATACAGACGATGTGTCGTATGAGGACGATGATTACGACTATTCCGCCGATTATCATGACGAGGAATACGGCTATTCAGAAGAGGAGCAGGAGCGGGATTATTCCGATGAAACATTCCATAATCTGGAACATGATCTAGAGGATGCCGGTGTTGAAAAGAGGACGGTTGAGCCAGCTGGCGAAGCCGCGCCTGAAGTGCCGGAAGAAGGTGAGGTGGACGATGCTCGAAAAGCTTAAGTCACTCACCGGAAAATTCCGCTACGACGATTCAGAGATGCCGTTTCTTGAGCATCTTGAAGAATTTCGTCGGATGATCATTCGCGTGTTTGCGTCGCTTGCGGTGGGAATGTTGATTGTGCTTCCGTTTGCGGATCACCTGATCGGAGTGCTGCGGGCACCGGCTGAACCGTATATTATTAAGAATGCAGAAGAGGTGCTGAGCGAAGCTGCCGTGCAGCTGCGGATTCCGGTTGATGCGTTATCAACAAATACACTGTATACAGCCGAAGACGGTACCCGTTATTATGACGTCAAAGCCGAAGTCGCGCTTAATGAAGGGCAACAGGTTCATACCGGTGGTATTCGCCTCCAGTTTTCCGAACCGGCGGCGGCTATCAAAATGTGGCTGACGGTAACCTTTTTCGGTGGGTTGCTGCTGAGTCTTCCGTTTGTGGTCTTCTTTGTCGGCCTCTTCGTAATGCCGGGAATACGGGATGTGGAACGGAAGATGATGAGCCGTATCTCCATGTTTTCCGGGGGACTTTTTCTGGCTGGAATTTACATGGGCTATAAGGTGACGCTTCCTCTGGCGCTTGGGCTGATGTTGAAGATCGGAGGTCAGCTTGGCGGGGAATCCATCTGGTTCTATAACAAATACATCGGGTTTGCCCTGCAGCTGCTGCTGGCATTCGGTGTGGCGTTTCAGATGCCGGTGGTGATTTTGATTCTGGGGAAAATGGGACTGGTCAGTTCCAGCAGTCTGCGCGCCGGACGCCCGTATGTGATTGTCGGAATTTTTGTGCTGGCCATGATTCTGACTCCGCCGGATGTGGTGACTCAGATCCTGATGGCGGCGCCCTTGATTTTTCTGTATGAGTTCTGTGTATGGTTCCTCTATTTCAGTGGAAACCGTGATCTCCCGCCTCGTGAAGAGGAAACGGAGGAGAGCGTCGATGCGGAGCCTGAAACGGGAAGCCACGTTGCTGAAGAAACGCCGGTGGATGAGCCGGATGACGATGAAAACCAACCGAAGAAAGATTTAAGCAAGGAGTGAATGAAATGCAAACATTAGCCATTGGCATGCCGGGCGGACCGGAACTTTTAGTAATTCTGTTTATTGTGCTGTTACTGTTCGGAGCAAAAAAACTGCCGGAATTGTCACGGTCGCTGGGAAAAAGTCTCGGCGAATTTAAAAAAGGGCAGAAGGAAGGTACCCTGCCGGACAGCTCGGAAGACGAGGTTGAAAAACAGGAAATTTCCTCGTCAGACGAGGATCGTAAGGAGTGACCCAATGAAATCGGGCCGCCGTTTCCAGACCATGGAAAATGCGGCTCTTTTTCATGGTCCGCAGGCCCATGAGCGAACGACAGCGCACAGAGCTTTCTCCGGAAGAGCAGAAAGAAAACGGGAAGGCCGTTATTGCCCACGTTCTTCCCTTTGCCATTTGGCTGACCATGATGGTCTGGTTCAGCGATTATAACGCTCGAACCATCGGCGGTCTGATTCTGCTGGCGGTGTTCCGTCCTTGGCGGTGGTATCCAAAGCTCAACTGGAAAAATATCCCGGCGGCGATCGGGGTCGGATTATTTATTTTTATCGTCTGGGTTGGATTTGAGGCGCCTTTTGTTCAGCAGAAAGCTCCGGAATTGACCGAGTGGTATGACCGGCTTTTTGTGGATCCGATTATGAAGCCGTTTAAAACCCGGGAACTTTACGAGGTTCCGCTTTCGGCGGAATCCATGGAAATCCAGGAGGCCGTCGCATTGGGCGAAACGGTTGAGCGGACGAAGTTGCCCTATGAGGTGATTGAGAAGGGCGAGCATGCGGGGCTGCATGAATATGATCCGCGTGTGACGGGCTGGTTGGCATTCTGGGTGCATATGTTCGGATCGTCGGTGATCATCGCGATTATTGAAGAATTTTTCTACCGTGGATTTCTGTATCGCTGGATGCAGGGCAGTCCGTTTTTTAATATTGATGCCGGTATTCTGAACTGGCCGATGCTGATTCTGATTTCGTTCTTTTTCAGCGTGTCGCATTTTGAGCTGGGCGCGGCGGTTATCTGCGGTTTGGCCTATGGACTGCTGTACATCAAAACGCGTGATATCTGGGCGGCAATTATCGCGCATGGAACGACTAATTTTGTACTGGGCCTCTACGTTTTGAAGTACGGGCAGTATCACTTTTGGTAACCGTTTTTTCAAATGCTGGGATGAGGGTTGTTTTTGGCTAAAAACCGCTTGCAAAGCCCGGAGTGCTCATCTATCTTCCCTCCTCACTTTTAGCGGAAAGATGACTGAGTGGCTGAAGGTGCTGGACTGCTAATCCGGTGTACTCCTTACGGGGTACCGAGGGTTCGAATCCCTCTCTTTCCGCCATTATTTAAACCGCCGGTTTTGCCGGCGGTTTTTTTTGTCTGCAGTTAACCGCCGATTAACGGAATCCCGCCGGATCTTCTTTCGTTTCTCGAAACTCGACGTAATGTTCTGTGCCTTTATCCATTTCGCTCTGACAGTAGACATGCTCCCGTTTTGTTAACAGACCCCGGGAATAACCGGATGTCTTATGAACCGCTGCAAACCTGAATATACCGAAAAGAGCGAATCTGAATGGAAAAAATATTATAATTAATAAGGAAATGACCATATTCCCCGTGGGGGGGCTCTTATAGCCTGATAAGTCAAAAGTCATTTGTGTCATTAGAGCGGATGATTCGAATATTCGGGGGAGTGCAAGGCAAAGCTGTTTAATGTCGACGGTCTGTTTGGTGTCAAAGAGCGCCGTATGGGCAATACAATGAACTTTCAAGAGATATAGATCCGGAAAATGCCTATGGGATTATAGTGCTGATGTAAGGGATTAAAATTAAGGATAATAGGCAGAATCTTTGTATCTTTGTACCATCAAGTTAAATAGAGCAGGAGGGTATCGATGGACGTAAAGAGGGATGGAAAAGCCAAGGGAGTTGTCAAAGGTGCGCCAAGCGGGTTTGTGATCAGTTTGGGCATCCATGCTGCCGCGTTTTTTCTGGCAGGGCTTTTTGTGGTGTTCACAGTGGTTCAGAAAGAGGAGAAAAAATTTGTTCCGCCAAAACCGGTGGATCGTCCGAAAATGAAGCTGAAGAAGCCGAAGGTAAATGTGAAGAAGTCATCGAAACCGAAGCAGACACAGCGGATTGTGACTCAGGTTCGGAAGGCCAGTATGCCGGATATCCAGTTACCGGAAATGAGTGGAATCGGTGATGGGCTTGCGGGGGATATCGGCGGGTTTGAAATTGTTCCCAATCTTGAAGAGGTAACGCTGTTCGGTGGTGGTCAGACAATTGGTAATGATTTCGTCGGAACGTTTTATGATTTTAAACGTGATCGGCAGGGGCGACCCAGAAACTCTACGGACACGGACAGCTTTAAAACAGATATCGCCAAATTCATTCGCAGTGGCTGGCGGACATCCGCGCTGGCTCAGTTCTATCGTTCTCCAAAAAAACTGTATGCTACCTCATTTATGGTGCCCACCGTACGTTCCTCCACGGCACCGACAGCTTTTGGGGAACCGGAGACCGGAGGCTGGTGCTGGATGGCGCATTATAAAGGTCAGCTGGTTCACAAGGACGGCATCACCTTCCGTTTCCGGGGGCAGGGCGATGATATTCTGGTGGTGCGTGTGGACGGCAAAGAGGTGCTGAATGCCAGTTGGCCGGGTACGGCCGAGGAAATTTCCAAGTGGCAGTCTAATGATTCAAAAAACCGGACCTACAAACTCGGAAATAATACTGCGGTTATCGGAGACTGGATTACGTTGGAACCGGGGGTTCCGCTCGATATGGAAGTCATTTGCGGGGAAGTGCCCGGTGGTCATTTTGATATGATGCTGGTGGTTGAAGAAGAGGGGGTGGACTATGAACTCAATTCGCAACAGGGGCCCATTCTTCCCATGTTTAAAACGGCGGAGCCGAATCATGATCTGCGGGACCGGATTTATGAACATTTAGTCGAGGGAGAATGTTTTATTGAGGGCGGTCCGGTGTTCAGCGATTTTACTTCGGGGGGAAATGTCGAAGTTTTGGATGCCCCGGCTGTGGATGTTGAGCCGGCTGTTGCTTCCTCTGAAAGCCCGGAAGAATCCGCGGTTCGGCTATGGTCGCTTAAAAACGGTGAAATTCTGGAGGGCATATATGTCAGTTCAATCGGCAAAAGCGTGGTGCTGAAAAGCCTTCAGGGAAAACAGATGAAAGTGCCGGTGGATGAGCTGAACGATGAAGATCTGGCATTCATTACGCTCGCGAATCCGCCGGAGTTCGAGATTGGCTTCACGAAGCAGAGTTCTCAGCGAATCATCGAAACTTCTCCGTTTCTTAATGAAGAGGCTCCGCGTGTCTTTGACTGGACGTTTGGTTTGAAGATCCGGCAGGTCAATACCCGGGAATATCCTCATCCGCTCACCATCGAAATGTTTGCTGTCGGTGAGCAGTATCTTGATGATGATAAGTTTATTCTGCTGGATCGTCAGGTTACAGAATTTGTTCCGACAAAAGAAAACGACCGGGAAAAGGTGTTCAGGAGCAATAACGCCGTGGAACTGATGAATTACAATATGCATTCTCAGCAGTTCGGTCATAAGTATATGGGATATTTAATTACCGTAACGGATGCCCGTGGCGAAATTATTCAGTACGAAGCATCGAACGACTGGCTTTTCCTGGGATTGGAAAATCTGAAGAAGGTTCCCTTGGGCGGATTTTTCGATAAAACTTGCCGGAGGGTTCATCCGTCGGGGCCGAAACGGGACTATTAACCCGATCCATATCGGCTTTAAAATACGGGGGTTCCGGTTTGTGGAGCCCCCTTTTAATGTCCTGAATTGGCTTGAGTCGAAAAGTCAAATCACTATGGTTGCGCTTCTCTTTTTTTGACCAGAAAGCAGGATATTATAGATGAAAGAAATCAAAATCGGCATTCTCGGATTCGGCACAGTTGGGGCCGGTGTTGTGGAAGGGATTCAGAAAAATGGAAGCCTGATGGCCGAGCGTACCGGGATTACTCCGGTAGTTGCTAAGATTGCTGATCTCGATATTACAACCGATCGCGGAATCACTGTGGATGATGGGGTGCTGACGACCGATGCGATGGCGGTAATTGCCGATCCGGAAATTGATCTGATTGTTGAGTTGGTCGGAGGAACCTCAATTGCGCGGACCTTCACGCTCGAAGCTCTGAAGCAGGGCAAGCCGGTCATTACCGCCAATAAGGCGCTTCTGGCGGATTACGGCGCGGAAATTTATAAAACTGCACGGGATAACAATACCGGGATCTATTACGAGGCGGCCGTCGGAGGCGGTATTCCGATTCTGCGGTCCCAGCGTGCAGGGCTGATTGGAAACCAGATTGAAAGTATCTACGGAATCCTTAACGGCACCTGCAACTATATCCTCACACGAATGGAGCGCGAAGGCCTTCCTTTTGATGAAATTCTGGCCGACGCACAAGCGCTCGGTTATGCTGAAACCCCGCCGGACCTGGATATCGATGGGATCGATACAGCACACAAGGCCGTTGTGCTGGCATCGATGGCCTATGGCGCCCCCGTGCCTATGTCGGCCTGCCCGACCAGCGGAATTCGCGGACTCTCTGCCTCGGAAATCGAAAATGCCGATGAATTGGGTTATCAGATCAAGCTGCTGGCGATCATCAAAGACAATAACGGCGAAGTTGAACTTTCCGTGGAACCGGCACTGGTTCCGAAAGAGCATATGATTGCATCGGTTGCGGATTCCTTTAATGCCGTTTTTGTGAAGGGCGACATCGTTGATGATACCATGTATTACGGTCGTGGTGCCGGGCGTTTGCCGACTGGGTCGGCCGTCATCGGCGATATTATGGAAGCAGCATCCGATACCCTGAACAGGGTCGGTCCGCCGGTCAGCGTTACCATGATGCTGCAGAAAACGGAGCTGAAATACTGTTCGGCCGATAATATTGAGAAGCGTTGCTACATTCGCCTTTGTCTGGAAGACAAGCCCGGAGCGATGGCCAAAGTGATGAATATTTTTGGTGAACATAATATCAGTATTGCATCTGTGGTTCAGAAAGAGCGTCATGAAAGCGGTCGTGCGCCGGTGGTGATGCTGACGCAGAAAGCCAGAGAATCGGAATTCGTCGGGGCGATGAATGCGATCCAGGCACTGGATGTGTCCTGCGCCGAACCGATCCGTATGCGCCTTGAAGACTTTGGATAATTCATGATGAACCCCTAAACACAGACGATGAAGTCTGTGTGCGAGGGTTTGAAAGAAGGTAAGATATGAAAGTAGTTAAATTCGGCGGCTCCTCCGTCGCGAATGCAGAGCAGATTTCCAAGATTATTGACATTGTGGTATCCGATGCTGATCGCCGCATGGTGGTGGTGTCGGCTCCGGGAAAACGTTTCAGCGAGGATACCAAAGTTACTGATCTGCTGATTGCGCTCGGCGAAACAGTGCTGGCCGGAGACGACTATGAACCGGCTTTGGAAGAAGTGGTCGGCCGGTACGGCGAAATCCGGCAGGAACTGGATCTGCCGGAAACGATCATTCAAACCATCCGGGCCGATCTGCAGGGACGTATTGAGAACCGCAGCTCCAACGACTTGCAGTTTATGGATACGATGAAAGCCTCCGGTGAGGATAACAACGCCAAGATTATTGCTGAAGCATTCATCAAAAAAGGCTGCCCGGCAAAATATGTCAACCCGGGCGCTGCCGGAATGCTGCTTTCTGACGAATTCGGCAACGCCGAGGTGCTTCCCGAATCTTTCGAGAATCTCGCTAAATTGAAATACGAAGCGGAGATTATCATTTTTCCGGGATTTTTCGGTTGTACCAAAAGTGGTGAAGTGGCGACGTTTCCTCGCGGCGGTTCTGACATCACCGGGGCTATTCTTGCGGCCGCTGTGAAGGCTGAAGTCTATGAAAATTTCACCGATGTGGATTCGGTCTGTGCAATGGATCCGCGGATTATCGACAACCCGCCGGCGATCGATTGTATGACGTACCGCGAAATGCGGGAGCTGGCCTATGCCGGTTTCGGCGTTTTTCACGATGAGGCCATTATTCCCGCCGTTCATGCCGAAATTCCGATCTGCATCAAAAATACCAATAATCCGTCCGCACCGGGAACCATGGTGGTCCCTTCTCGCAAGCCGGAGCTCGGTTCGGTGGTCGGCATTTCCAGTGCTGACGGATTCAGTGCGATTTACATCGATAAATATATGATGAACCGCGAAGTCGGTTTCGGCCGGCGTTTACTCCAGATCCTGGAGGATGAAGGGATTCCTTTCGAGCACACGCCATCCGGTATCGATAACATGTCGGTTATCCTCCGCACATCGACGCTGTCTGACAAGGAAGCTGCTGTGCTCAGCCGGATCGAAAATGAGCTGGATCCGGATAAAGTGGTGATTGATCACGGCCTTTCGCTGGTTATGGTGGTGGGCGAAGGCATGCACTATACGCCCGGGATGGCCGCGAAAGCCACAGAGGCTTTCCATGCCTCCGGCGTAAACCTGGAAATGATTAACCAGGGGGCTTCCGAAATCAGCATGATGTTTGCTGTGAAAGATACGGATCGCATCATAGCCATCCGTTCTCTGGGCGCAGCGTTTTTCGGTTAGACATTTCCAATCGCTGGAAATGAAAACGGGTTTCCAATCATTGGAAACCCGTCTTTTTTTTCCGGCCGTTGGATAGGGCCTTTCTCGACAGAAAATCAGCCGGTATTTTTCATCGCGGCGGAAATGCCGGCAATGGTCACCATCAGGGCGTCTTCCAGTACTTCGGGATGGTTTTCATCTTTTTTGATCCGTCGCAGCACTTCACCTTGCAACAGGTTCAGCGGGTCGGCATAGGGATTGCGGACGAGCACCGATGCTCGCAGGGTTTCCCGTTCAGTTTTCACCGGCAGGTTTTTCACAATGTGTTCTGCAGTCTGTTTGGTGAGTGCCAGTTTTTCGCGGAGTGTGCGGCCGAGCGGTTTCAGTTCATCTGATGCCAGGCAGTCGTCGTAGTATTCCGCAACACGTGCATCGGCTTTGCACAGGACCATATCGAGCATATCCATGAAAAAATAAAAAAACGGCCACTGCTCAATCATTTCCTGAAGAACAGGTTCTTTTCCGTCATCCACGGCGGCTTTCAGGGCTTCTCCGATGCCCAGCCAAGCGGGCAGCATCAGGCGGATCTGCGTCCAGGCGAAGACCCAGGGAATGGCTCGTAGGCTTTCAATGCCCCTGCCGGTTTTCCGTTTAGCCGGACGGCTGCCGATATAGAGCCGTCCCAGTTCCTGTTCGGGGGTAACCTGCCGGAAATATTTCACGAAGTCAGGATGGTCCCGGACGATATCGCGGTAGGCCGTGCACGAAATATCCGACATCCGGTCCATCAGTTCCCGCCATTCCGGGCGGGCAACGGGCGGCGGGGCCAGCGTGGCTTCCGTGACGGCGGCCGTATATTGCATCAGATTGAAAACGGCATTGTCCGGGATGGAATATTTCTGCTGAATCACTTCGCCCTGTTCCGTAACCCGTATACGGCCGTCAACGGTTCCCGGGGCCTGGGCGAGCAGGGCATGCTCAACCGGTCCGCCGCCGCGGCCCACTGAGCCGCCGCGACCGTGAAACAGGTTCATCCGGATGCCGAATTCCTTTGCCACACGGGTGAGTGTTTCCTGGGCTTTATACTGAGCCCAGCTGGCGGCCAGTTTCCCCGCATCTTTACCGGAATCGGAATAACCGATCATCACTTCCTGATCGCCCTGAATATCCTGAGCATACCACGGAATGGAAAACAGGCGTTCCATCGTTTTTCCACAGTTTTCCAGATCGGCCAGCGTTTCAAAAAGCGGAACAACGCGCAGCGGGCGGGTGATGCCGGCTTCTTTCTGCAGCAAGCGTACCGCCAGTATGTCCGAAGGTGAACCGGCCATTGAAATGACGTAAGCGCCCAGTCCGTCACGCGGCAACGTGGCCACCACATCCAGAGTATTCATCAGTTCCTGCTGTTCCGGGGTGAAAGGCATATCGGCCGGAATCAGCGGGCGCCGGTTTTGGCATTCGGCAATGAGGAAGGTCTGGCGTTTTTCTTCGTCCCATTCTTTATAGGAACCAAGTCCAAGATATTCCGTAATGGCATTGATGGCCTCTTCATGACGCGGTGCTTCCTGCCGGATATCGAGGCGGGCGAGCGACAGTCCGAAACACGAGACGCGGCGGATCAGGCTGAGAAGGCTTCGGTCGGCGATCAGATCGCCGTTGTTTTCCTTGAGAGAGCGGTAGCAGATTTTGAGCTGCTCGAGCAGTTCATCGGTGTTGTAATAGATGTCGGTTTTCGGAATGCCCTTTTTGCCTGTCAGTCGGGCCTCGCACCATTTTTTGGTGAGACTCATTTTAGTGCGGATACCACGCAGAAATACCCGGTAGGGCTCGCGGGCATCGCCCACACAGCAGGCGCGCAATTCTTCGCTGCAGTTTTCCATGGAAAGACGCAGGATGAGTTTGTTGATTTCCCGGTGATAGAGATCGGCTGCCATCCAGCGCGAACGCAGAGAAACCTCTCGGGTCACTTCGGCGGTTACATTGGGGTTTCCATCGCGGTCGCCGCCCATCCAGGAGGCAATGCGGATCGGGCAGCAGTCGATCGGCAGCTTTTCGCCCAGTGTCTGTTCCGCGATACGGTCAAGGCTTCGCATGTAGCGGGGCACGGCCTCCCAGAGAATTTCCTCAATAATGGCCATGCCCCATTTGGCCTCTTCAACGGGGGTGGGGCGGGAGCGACGGATTTCATCGGTCTGCCAGATGGCGGTAATCAGGATTTCCAGATCGGAGCGCAGTTCGGCCTGTTCAAAGGGGGTGAGATTCAGTCGGTCCTGCTTGGCCAGCAGGCTGGATATTTTACTGTTTTTCTGAATCAGCGTGCGCCGTTTAACCTCGGTTGGATGGGCCGTCAGCACCAGTTCAATTTCCATGCGGCTGAGCGTTTCAAGAATCTCTTTTTTCGGGATGCCCTGTTCGACCAGTTCGGGCAGCAGCTCTTCGAGTTTGCTGTACTGTTCGCTCAAAGCGTCTTCGGCATGGTTGCGGTGACAGCGCATCGAGTGATAGTTCTCGGCAATGTTGGCCATATTCAGAAAGTGGCCGAATGCCCGGGCCAGCGTCAGGGTATCCTCATCATCCAGTCCGCGAATCAGTTCCCGCAGTTTTTGCGCCGCACCTTCATCCTGATCGTTGCGCGAAGCTTTTGAAAGCGCGCGGATTTCCTCGACCCGTTCATAGAGTCGCTCGCCCGCCTGAGCTTTCAGGGTGCGTCCGAGGATTTCGCCGAGTAAGCGGATATCTTTTCGCAACGGGGTTTGTGTTTCGTCCAGTTTTACCATGATTTTTCCGTCCGTGAATTTCGGGAAAGGTACCGGGAATCCGGCGCGTTGCAATTTTAAATGGTATAAAATTGGTCCGGTATCAAGGCGGGCCGGTCAGGGTGTGGTTCTTGACCTGCCGCGGCAATTCCGATTTTATGGCGGGCTTATGAAAGCTGCCCAGGTAAAACAACGTACCGTATTGGTGACCGGATGCTCGTCGGGAATCGGCGAAGCGACGGCGTATTTTCTACGTGATCAGGGCTGGACGGTTTTTCCGACGGCGCGGAAAGCCGATGATCTTCAGACGCTGAGAAATGCAGGCTTTGATGCACTGGAACTGGATCTCGGAAGCAGTGAGTCGGTGCAGTCCTGCGTGCATACGCTGCTGGAAAAAGTTCCGGAAGGGCTGGGCGGTTTGGTGAATAATGCCGGAATGGCGATGCCCGGTGCGGTGGAGGATCTAAGTCGCGATGCACTTCGACGGCAGTTTGAGGTGAATGTATTCGGATTGCAGGAGCTGACCAACGGCCTGATTCCGACTTTCCGGGCGCAGGAATGGGGGCGTATTGTGACCGTCAGTTCCATCTATGGCGTGATTGCCGCTCCAATGGTTGGAAATTACTGCGCTTCCAAATTTGCGGTTGAAGCGCTGGCCGACGCCCAGCGGGTTGAACTTTCCGGAAGCGGGATTTCGCTGAGTCTGATTGAGCCCGGTCCGATTGTGTCTGCATTTCGGCGCAATGCTGCGGCCGCGCTGGAAGAGAATGTGATTTCGGATGATGTACGTTATGCGGAAAATTACCGCAAAGAGGCGGCACGGCGGAAGAAGCAGTATAAAAAAGTCGATTTTATCAACCGTCCGCCGGAAGACGTGGCGAAGAAAGTTTTCCATGCGCTGGAAAGTTCACGTCCGAAACGCCGCTATGTTATCACTCTGCCGGCGTACCTTGGCGCGTTTATGGCGCGTTTTGTTCCGACGGCGCTGGTTGACCGGGTGATGGCTCGGGAACTTCCTCGATAAAGGGATCGAGCACCCAGCGCTTATTATACCAGAAATACTGCTCCGGCCGTTTCCGGATTTCGTTTTCATACATGGTCATGGTCAGCTGGGTCATGCGCTGCCAGTCGTCTTCGCGGCTGAGTGCGAAATCCGGTTCGATGGGATCAAAAAGAATGCAGCGGTGCTGAGTCCAGGATTCGCGGTAGACCACCATCGGAAAAATCGGCACCTTGGCCTGCCGCGCAAACAGGGCCATACCTCCGACCATGTTGGCTTCCTTGCCGAGAAACTGAACGGCGATACCCTTTGTTCTCGAGCGCAGATCATTGGTCATGGCCAGCACCTGACCGGTTTTCAGTTTTCGCATGACCTTTCGCAGCAGCATCGGGTCGTCGCGCGGCAGGGCCTGTTCACCGGTGCCGCCGCGTAGGCGGTTGATGAATTGATTGAAGAGCGGGTTGCGTTGTACGCCGACAATAAAAAAGAGCGGAACATCAAATACCTCCGAGGCACGTCCGCCGAGTTCCCAGCTGCCCATATGCGGTGTGGCGCAGACGGCACCCCGACCGCTTTTCAGAAATTCATGCAGCCGGTCGGATGCGAGCTGGAAATCGGTATATTTCCGGAAACGCGCCTGGGTCCAGAATCGGTAGCGCAGGACATCGACCATGTTGAAAAACATATATCGCATGGAGAGGAAGGCGATGCGGTTGACCTCCCGGGCGGGCAGATCGCTGCCCAGTACTTCGCGGATGCGTTCTTTTGCATTTGCGACACGCCAGCGGACCACGTAGAAGGCCAGCCAGCCAAGGCCGGCCCCCAGGGCCAGAGCGAGGCGGTAGGGCAGGATATTGAAGCAGAACTGAAAAAATTTCAGTGCGGCATATTCAGCGATGTGTTTGGGGCGATAGTTCATAGGCGAAGGATAGTAGGTGAGCGCCGGCTTGTTTTCAATCTAACAGGAAGATAGCCTTTGCCTATGAAAAAAAGATGGAACACCTCGCTGTGTATACTGCTGGTTCTGGCCGGATGCCGGTCTTATCAGCCCGCATCGGTTTCCGATGGGGCGATTTGCAATCCGAATGTCGGCTGGAACGGATATTCCATACGCGTTCCCGACGGCGTTCAGAGGCTGCGTTCGTCGGCCGACGAAAATGTGCCGGACCGTGAAGAGGAGATCCGCGAACGTTATCGGGAAGCGAACGAACGCTATGTGGCTGATTATCACACGTCCTATTACGAACAGTTTCTTTTTCAAAATTCGGCGCGGTCTTTTTATCTCAGTTTTATCTCGGAGACCTATAATTTTTCCAGAGGTTGGAACAGTCTGACATCCGTTGATAAACAATATATTATACAGAAAATGATCAATCGGAAGAAGGTCATCATCAACGATACTGCGGCGTATTCCGAACAGCTTGAAATCAATGGGCAGCGCGGGTGGTATATCAGCGGAAGCCGCAGGCCCTATTTCCAGAAAAATGCCGAGCCGACAGCGTATGAGGGGATATTTCTGATCGGTAATTTGAAAGAGGCGTTCTGGATCGAGGCCTTCGGGGAAATCACTGCACGTGCGGAGATGAAAACACGTGTTTTTGAAATGGCGGAGAGTCTGGAGGTGCAGTAACTGTATTTCCAGGATTTGGAATGCGGGCGAGGGGTTAAACATTGTTTAGCATGTCTGTTTGGCCTACATTCCGGCGTCACTATTTTGTATGGAAACAGGTTGGGAAAGATGATGAAACGATTGCTGCTCCTGATTTTATCTGCAGCGGTATTCACCGGTCGGGCTGGCGAAAAGAAGGATGATTCGGGCGGGGAAGGTATCCGTCGGCCGGCCCCGTATGTTTTCCAGCGTTTGGAAAACTGGCGAAGAACAGCAACAGCCCGATTATCGGTGATGTGGAGCACTGATTCGTGTGGAGGAACAGAAGCACGGATTCCCTGATCGTATTGAAACGATCATATAGGAGAAGTAGATGAGGTATTTATTTTTGGTAGTTTCGGTTTTGCTGCTGGCCGGTTGTGCTGCACCTGAGCCTCCGGCTGAACCGGTGGTGGATCCCGCTGCCTCCATGGAGTTTCTGCAACCCGGATTGCGTCCGGATGTGCTGCTGTTTCCGGAGTATATGCTGATGGAAGAGTACGAGCTCAATCAGCACGGCCGGATTCCCCAGACGGAGCTGATCGGGGCCGGATTGCGGACAAAGCTCAGTTTGGCCACCGTGCGGAAGGAGTACAGTGATGTTCTGGCCGACAAGGGGTGGAGTATTTCCACTATGGAAATTGACCGGCAGGCCTTTCGGCTTATCGCGCAACTGAACGATCAGACTGTTGAAATCCGGGGGGTTCAGGGACGGGGGCCGACGGAAGTTTTTATTCTATACAGGTCCGGATCTGCTGTCGGTGATGAAGAATTTTAACGGAGATTGATTATGAATATATTAGCCCTTGGTATGCCGGGCGGTTCAGAACTGCTGGTTATTTTATTTATTGTGCTTCTGCTTTTCGGGTCGAAAAAACTGCCGGAACTTTCCCGCTCGCTCGGTCGCAGTCTCGGAGAATTCAAAAAAGGGAAAGAAGATCTCGAGCATGAGTTGCGCACGGTTGAAGAAGATCTGAAAAAATCGACTGATATTCAGGAAGAGCTTGCCGCTGAAAAAAAGGAACATGCTGAATAAAGCGGCCGGTTTGCCGATACTGATTTGCAGCTAAATCAGCGAGCGAACGAGAGGGACCGGATCGTTCATAATGGCGTCGAGGACCAGACAGGCGGCACCGAAAACGGAGTCGTTATCGCGGCCGGAGACTTTGATGCGGACATTTTTTCGCGGCTGTTTCAGAGCACGCTCATCGACGACGGATTTGGTTGTTTCGAGCATATAGGGAAGAACGGGGCGCATGGCACCGCCGAGCACTACCGTGTCTAAATTGAACAGATTCACCAGATTGGCAATGCCCAGTCCGAGCATTTCAGCCATTTCATCGACGACCGGAATCAGTTTTTCATCCTGATCCCGGAGTGCTTTCGAAATCTGCTCCAGATCAATGGACTGCAGGCCGGCTTTGCGGGCGAGGGCGGTGATGCCGACTTCGGTCACCCAGCATCCCCGGTCACCGCAGGTGCAGGTTTCGCCGTCCGTCCTGATTTTCATATGTCCGGCCTGTCCGGCAAATCCGGAGCTTCCGTGGAAGAGCCGTTCTTCGAGCATGAGTCCGGCGGCCATGCCGACGCCGATGCTGAGATAGGCCAGGTTCCGGGCTTTGGAACGGTCGGAGTAGGTGTGATACCCAAGCGCGGACGTATTGGCCTCATTGTCGAGATAGACCGGAATGCCGAAATTGTTTTCCCAACGTTTTTTGAACGGGACATCACTCCAGTTGAGGGTCGGAGCATAGGTGAGTACGCCGTTTTCTGAATCGACGAGTCCAGCAAGGCCGAGGCCGATGCCCAGTGGATTGAGTCCTTCGCCACGGCCCCAGTTGAGGGCATCCTGCACCAGCCGTTCGGCCAGCTGGATGCTTTCGTCCTGCGGTTGGGCGGCTGAAATTCCGGCGGACTGTTCCCAGAGAATTTTTCCGTTGAAGTCGGCCGCGATGACGATGATGCGGTTGATGTCGATTTCAGCTCCGACGGCAAAACCGCCGTTGGGGGCGAGTTCAAGCAGAAGTCCGGGGCGTCCGGCACCGGTGCGACGGAATTCGGTTTCCACCACGAGCCCGGCGCTGAGCAGGTCGGTGACAATGTTGGAGGCCGTATTACGGGTCATGCCGAGTTCTTTGGCCAGGTCGGCGCGGGCCAGCGTTCCGCGTTCGCGCAACAGTTTAAGAATGGCTGACATATTCAGCCGTCGTACCGTAACCTGATCCGCTTTTTTGTGGTTTGCCCGCTGCATATCAACTCCATCTGTGAACGAAAGCCGGAATATAGGCTTTTTTATGAAGTGATGAGAAGCGATTTCCGGAAATTGGAAGAGTGGGCGGGGTGTTTGGGGCTATTCCGCGGCGTTGGCCCATTCTTCCACCTCGGGGTCGAGGTAGGCGTATTCCATCAGTTCTTCGGCCCAGTGTTCCCCCATGCCGGCCACGTGCCGGAGCATGCGGAATGCGATGACCTGTACCGCAGGGACCTCGGAATAGAGAGAATTGTTGAGACAGCGCCAGTGTGAAGGAACAATTTTTCGTGGATCGTCAACCTGTCGGTGGCAGCCTTCGCAGATGAATACACAACCTTCAACGCTGGGTTCTTCATCCAGCGGAGGGACTTCGTGGACCTCGAGTTTAACACCGCTTTTCCCGCAGAGTTCGCAGTGGGAACGGGAACGGCGGACGAGGTCTTTTGCATAGCGCGCCAGCATGTTCTGGCGGTAGAATTTTCCCTTGAATCCCGTGGACATGGTTTTTCCTTTTCAACAGATGAAGCGGGTAAAGATAAGGGATATTTTTCCAATGTCTGGAAAAAAAGCGTATTTTCCTCAGCTAGTTACCGCGAAAAAACAGTTGCGGACGCTTACTAATCCTTTAATACTGGCCGCCGTACAACAGTGTGTGTGGAACGGGTGTTCCGATAACTGGAAATTACACAGGAGACAGAGAAATGAAACAACTCGCCCTTGGCCTTTTGGCTCTCGCCGTAAGCATCGGATTCACCGGTTGCAAATCCGCCCCGAAAGCAGATTCGGATAAAACCATGTTTGATTACATGCAGGAAGAAGTCGGTAAAATCACGGAAAAAGGCGGTATGGCGTCTGTCGGTCTCGGTGAATCCCGCAACACCCAGCTGGCCATCACCAAAGCAAAAGTCGAAGCGCGTAAAAATCTGGCGCAGTTGGTTCAGGTGAAAATTGAAAACCTGGAAAAAGCGTTCATCGAAGAGGTGGGAGAAGCCAGCGGTTCTGAAATCAACGAGCTGTTCAGTTCGGCCACCAAGCAGATCACCGCACAGGAACTGCAGGGCACTGTGCCGAAAATGCAGAAATATGAAGCCAACGACGGTGTCACCACGGCTTATGTGCTGATGGTGCTCAATCCGGATGTTATTCCGGCCACACTTCAGAAAAGCGGTAATAAACTCTACGAGCGCTTCCGTGCATCAAAAGCTTTCGAGGAGCTTGATCAGGAAATCAAGGAATTCGAAGAGGCGGAACGCCAGGGTATGCTCGGCATGTAATCCGCAAAAAAAGCTAAAGTTTGAAAACGGGGCTTGAATCTCAGATTCAGGCCCCGTTTAACTACCCGCTATGAAAATCCTAGGAATTGAAAGCTCGTGCGATGAAACTGCAGCGGCCGTGGTTGAAAACGGTCGGCATGTTCTCTCCAATGCCATTTACTCCCAAATTGCCAAGCACCGTCCTTACGGCGGAGTGGTGCCCGAAATTGCATCGCGCAACCACGTGGCCAAACTGCCTTCGATCATTGAAGAGGCGCTGGAAAATGCAGGCGAGACCTACGATTCCATTGATGCGATTGCCGTGACTTACGGTCCGGGGCTGGCGAGTTCGCTGCTGATCGGTTATTCCGCAGCAAAAACGCTGTCGCAACGGCTGGATAAGCCGCTGATCGGAGTGAATCATCACGAAGGGCATCTGCATTCGGTTTTCATGATTGAAAATCCGCCGGCCGAGGAGGACGCCTATCCTATGCTGGGACTCCTTGTTTCCGGTGGTGACAGCAGTATGGTGCTGATGAAAGCGCCGGGTCATTATGAAATCATCGGCAGTACCATCGACGATGCTTCCGGCGAAGCGCTCGATAAAGCGGCGGCCATTCTGAAGCTGGGGTATCCCGGCGGACCGATTATTCAGAAAACCGCCGAGGGCGGAAACCCGAAGGCGATTCGTTTTCCACGCGGGCTGGAGAGTGTTGATCGGGGGAAGTGGGTGTATAAATATGCCCGCGACCTTTGCTTCAGTTTCAGCGGATTGAAGACCTCGCTGCTGACGTATGTGAAAAATCTTGATCATGAGCCGGAGGGTCAGGAGCTGGCTGATATTGCGGCCAGTTATCAGGAAGCTGTAGCTGATGCGCTGACGATGCGCGTGGAGCGAGCGCTTGACCGGTTCGAAATTAAAAGCTTCTCCTGTGCCGGCGGGGTTTCAATGAACCGGGTGCTGCGCGAAAAACTGGCGGCCCTTTCTGAAAAAACCGGTGTTACGCTGCTGCTTTGCCCGCCGCCGCTCTGTACGGATAATGCCGCGATGATTGCCGGCGCGGCCTATGAAAAGGTGCGGCTGGGCAAAGCTGCCAATGAGCCGATCGATGTAAATCCCAATCTGCGCCTGGCCGATTGGGAATAGTTTTTTTACCGCAGAACACAGACACCGTTAGAGATTCCTGAATGGAGGGGCTTTGCATTCTTCCGTTTAAAATTTTTCTGTGCATTGACTTGGGGGCGGGGAATGCTATGGTTTGCGGCCAATTTTTCAGGAGAAAATCATGAGCGAAGAAGTTTCCGGAAACGAATACCGCCAACAGCGTATTGAAAATATGAAAAAGCTTGAGGAGGCCGGTTTCCCAGCCTTTGGAAAAGCATTCGAGCGCACGGCGCGCCTTGCGGATCTGCATGCGGACTTTGAATTGGATAAAACCGTGAAAGCCTGCGGCCGGATTGTGGCGATTCGAAAAATGGGCAAAATGGCGTTTGCCCACATTTCAGACGGCTCGGCCAAATTTCAGCTCATGGTGAAAAAGGATGTGCTCGGCGAGGATAACTTCGCGGCGTTTAAACTGCTCGATCTCGGCGATTTTGTGGGGGTGGAAGGCGAGCTTTTCATTACCCGTACTGAAGAGGAAACGATTCGGGTAAGCAGCTGGACGCTGCTCTCCAAAGCCCTGCTTCCGCTTCCGGAAAAATTTCATGGTCTTACTGATGTGGAAACCCGCTATCGTCAGCGTTCGCTCGACCTGATCTCCAATGAGGAAGTGATGGACCTCTTCAAGAAGCGCACGCAGATCGTGAAGGAGATTCGTAATTTCCTGGACGGGCGCGGTTATTTTGAAGTGGAAACTCCGATGATGCATCAGATTGCCGGCGGGGCCTCGGCCAAGCCGTTTAAAGCGCACTATAATGCACTCAGTACCGATGTTTATATGCGGATTGCTCCAGAGCTGTATCTCAAACGGCTGATTGTGGGCGGTATGGATCGCGTATATGAAATGAACCGGAATTTCCGCAATGAAGGGCTCGATCGCACGCACAACCCGGAATTCACCGCGTTGGAAATCTATGAGGCCTTCGGCGACATGCGCACCATGCAGGAGCTGATTCAGTCGATGTTCACTCATCTGGCCGAAACCGTATTCGGTAAAATGGAATTTGAGTGGATGGGGAACACCATTAACCTGACGGCGCCCTGGCGTGAAGTGCCCTACTATGATCTCATTAAAGAGCACCTCGGCGAGGACTGGTTTGATAAGACGCTCGAAGAAGCCAGGACCAAAGCCGAAGAACTCGAAGTGCACATTGAAGACGATATGGACTTCAAGCAGGTGACTCACGAGATTTATGATAAGACTATTGAAGGAACACTGATCCAGCCGACCTTTATCACCCGTCTGCCGAAAGAACTGGTTCCGCTGGCCAACCACTGTGCCGACGATCCGGAACTGGTCGATGTATTTGAGCTGATTATCGGCGGTAAGGAAATTGCGCCGGCCTACAGTGAGTTGAATAATCCTGTTGAACAGCGAAAACGCTTCGAGGAGCAGGCCGCAGGCGATGGCTCAAAAATCGATGAAGATTTCCTGGAAGCGCTCGAATATGGAATGCCTCCGACCGGTGGAATGGGTATTGGCATCGACCGCCTGGTTATGCTGTTGACCGGCTCGGATGCCATTCGCGATGTTATTCTGTTTCCGCAGCTCAAGCCGCGCATATAGACGTGTGCTGATCTGTTTATAATGGGTGGGTCGGGCTCCGGGTCAATGCCCGGAGTGACGGCAGCACGCATACAGAGTCCGTGATTTTCCCATTAACGACGGTCTGTTTTCTCGGGGGTTCTTTGCGGAAAGTCCGTGGGCTTTCCGTCATCATTTCCTGAGCCCGAAGCGATTAGATGATAAGCTGACGTCGGATAATCAGGATGGAAATTCCCGTCAATGAAATCATGATTATGGATCTGGGTTCGGGAATAACGGATGCATTCAGGTTGTCGAGTTGCACGCCGAACATGGCATCTGCAGAGCCGCCGTTATCATAGTAATTTCCCTGTATTCCATAAGCGGTGATGGCCGTTAGATCCAATCCGGGGGTTGTTCCGGCCGTTGACGTGATTCCATCGTTGAAATCGACCCACGCAGAGGAGAATGTACTGGTGTTGAAGTCGGAGCTGGAAAAGTTGAATCGTTCACGGGTTCCGTCTGCATCCAACAGCAGCACTTGAATTACGTTTGCTCCATGGTCGGGCAGAAGGCGCGCTGTAAGTTCCAGAGCGATGGTTCCTGATAGGTTTAAATTCAGTCCGAGCGTTTCCGCACCTCCACTTACGGTTGGATTTCCGCCTTCCAGCGGGAGCACTTCCTGTCCGGAAACACTGCCGTCGGTGAAGGACTGAAACTGGTCAACCGGGGAAGCCCATGTGGATCCCGTATACGAGGATACGAGTGGATTTGTTGTTTCGAAATCTGAAATCAGTACATCGGAGGATGCTTCGACTGTGCAGCATGCAACTATAATGAGTACGGGGCTCAGCGACTTTATCGGAAGCCTGAATTTCATGTTAACCCTCCTTTGATATATTAGCTTTCTGAATAAGCATTTTTTATACCTTAGCTGAATGAATATTAAGTCCTTATCATCCGTTTTCGGTGAAGGGTAGCGAAGCGCTTCGGAGAGTGGTGGGCGGTATTTGCAGACCCGCTGCACCGCGAAAGAATGTATTGGAGCATAAGGGCGGTTTTGTTGCGGTTAGGAGAGAGGCGATGATTTTGACGGTTTCTATTAAGGGATCATGATCTGGAAATTTTTGGCAACGGTGGATCTGTGGGTCTGAACGGTGATCATTATTCTCAATTTGTCAATAAGGAGAAAATGTTGTGCTTTCGGAGAAGCTTGCCGACGCGGCCGTCAATCTCGTGTTTCATTACGTTTGTTTTCATTTAGACAGAATATCTTTTATCAAAATTCCTGTCGGTTCAATCGGCTGATCCTGTTATGAAAGCGCGCTCTTTAACCCGAATTTTTGATTAAACAGGATTTCTTATCTATGATTGCGACATCGAATATAACCATGCGCTTTGGTAAAGACGCCCTTTTTGAAGACGTCTCCGTCAAGTTTACCCCCGGCAACCGCTACGGCCTGATCGGAGCAAACGGTTCCGGAAAATCGACCTTCATGAAAATTCTGACCGGGCAACAGCAGCAGAGCGAAGGGGAAGTGGTCATCGGGAATGACTGCACATTGGGATATCTCCGGCAGGATCACGCCGCATTTGATGAATTTTCAATCATTGATACCGTGTATCAGGGTAATCCCGAACTTTGGAAAATTCATTGTGAGCGGGAATATCTCTACAATAAAGACGAGCTGACCGACGAAGAAAATGACCGGTGCGGCCATATTGAAGATGAGTTTGGCGAAGCCGGCGGATATACCATGGAGTCCGAGGCGGCGACGCTGCTCGTGGGCCTCGGATTTACGGAAGACCTGTTTGAACAGAATATGACCGTGCTGCAGGGCGGCTTTAAACTGCGGGTGCTGCTGGCGCAGGTGCTGTTCGGGCAACCCGATATTCTGCTGCTTGACGAACCGACCAACCACCTGGACATGGAGTCGATCGAGTGGCTGGTGGATCTGCTGAAGCGCTACACAGGGACCCTGATCACGATCTCGCATGACCGCTTTTTCCTGAACCAGGTCTGTACCCATATTGCTGACCTCGACTATCACGAAATCCGCATGTTCCCCGGGAATTATGACGACTTCACCATCGCGGCTCTGGATGCACGCGAGCAGCAGGAAAAGGCGAATAAGAAAGTCGAGAAACAGGCCAATGACCTGAAGGCGTTTATTTCGCGTTTCAGCTCCAATGCGTCCAAAGCCAAACAGGCGACGTCCCGCAAAAAACAGCTCGATAAGCTCGAAGTCACCAAAATCAAACCCAGCAGCCGCGTTTCGCCTTTTATCCGCTTTAATCCGAAAAACCGGCTGGGTGACAAAGTGATCGAGGCGAAGGATCTCTCCAAAACCTACGATGAAGTGTTATTTAAGGATTTTTCCTGCACCATCGGGCCGGAAGAACGCGTGGCGATTATCGGTAAAAACGGCATTGGAAAAACGACGCTGCTGAAAATTCTGTGTGATGAGCTGAAGAGTGATACAGGATCTATTATTTTCGGCGAAACCGTTGAAATCGGCATGTTTCCGCAGGACACGGCGGATCTGCTGGATCCGGCGGTCAGCGCACTGGAATGGCTCGGCCGTTTCGGTGACGGCGAATATAACGAAGTTGAGCTGCGCTCCTTCATGGGCCGCATGCTGTTTCGCGGCGAAGACGTGCTGAAAAAAGTGGGCGTTCTGAGCGGCGGCGAAAAGGCCCGTCTGGTTATTTCTAAAATGACCATGGAAGGGGGGAATGTGCTGGCGCTCGACGAGCCCACCAACCACCTCGACCTTGAATCCATCGAGGCGCTCAACTTCGGCCTGTCGCTGTTTCCGAATACACTGCTGTTCGTCTCCCACGACCACCGCTTTATCGCCACCCTCGCCACCCGCATTCTCGAAGTCACCGAAACCGGCATCATCGATTATCCCGGCACACTGGATGATTACGAAGCCATGAAGCGCAACCGGAAATAAAACCGGGGCGTTGGGTAGGGCGCGACCGCCGGGCGCGCCGCATGTCCGCGGAGCCTGAAGTAGAGCTGGCAGTTCGTGCATGCTGAGCGTGCGGCGGACGGCTCGGCGAGCCGTCCCTACCTTTCGGACCGCCCGGCGGACGGTCCCTGCCTTTGGGCTTGTCCGGCGCTTTTCTCGCATTTAATATTCTTTCATGCTTCCTGAAAGAAAAGGGCTTCCGCATGGCATTCCGTATTGGGTTGATTCCGGTTCGGAATATTTCATTACGATCTGCGCGAAACCCAGGGGCGTGAATCAGCTCTGCCAGGAAAGCAGATTTGAATGCTTACGTGATTCCCTTCAGTTTCGGCAGGATCGCGGGGACCTGTGGGTTCATCTCTGTTTGCTGATGCCCGATCACCTGCATGCGATCATGAGTTTTAACCGCGATGTCGGCATGCAGAAATCTATTACGGACTGGAAGCGGTACACCTGCACACAGTCCGGTATCCAATGGCAGCGCGACTTTTTCGATCATCGTCTCCGCGCCGATGAATCCTATATCGAGAAAGCGCATTATATCCGGATGAACCCGGTCCGCGCCGGGTTGTGTGAACAGCCCGAAGACTGGCTTTACGTTTGGGAAAACCGAAGCTGGTAACGTGCGATCGCCAAGTGATGCGACAGTGGTAGGGCGCGACCGCCGGGCGCGCCGCGAGTCTGCGGGGGCCGGAATATAGCTGGCAGTTCGTGCATGCTGAGGGTGCAGTGGACGGTTCGGCGAGCCGTCCCTGCCTTTCGGACCGCCCGGCGGTCGGTCCCTACCACTCTTCGGCTACGAGGGATATGATCTCTTTGAGCATGGGCGTGGTTTTGTCGCGGTTGAGGGTGGGGTGACGTCCGCCGTAGGTTTTGTACTTTTTCTCTTTGGACATCATGACCTGGAAATTACGGACGATGATCGATTTGAGGTCGTGTTCGGCGGCGGTGATGCGCAGTTCGGCGATGAGCATGAGACGCTGTACCTCCGGGGGCAGTTTGCCGAAGCGGTCTTTGATCTCGCGTTTCATCCGGGTGATTTCCTGTTTGGTGGCGAGAGCGGAAATCCGCTGGTAGAGGCGGAGCCGGAGGTTTTCATCCTCGATGTAATCGTAGGGAATAAAGGCGCCGTTTTCCCGGTTTCCAGACTTTGGAGAAAGGTCGAGGAAGTCGATTTTCACGGTGACGTCCATGAGCGGCGGCGGTTTTTTGCCCTGCAGGATGGCGATGGTGCGTTTGAGCAGCTGGCAGTAGAGGTCGAAACCGACGGCGGAGATATGGCCGCTTTGTTTGGCACCGAGCATATTGCCGGCACCGCGCAGTTCGAGGTCGCGCAGGGCGAGTCGGAAACCGGAGCCGAGGCCGGTGTAGCGCTTGATGGCGTTCATGCGGTCGCGGGCGGCGTCGATGAGGTCGCCGCCGGGGGTAAGCATCATGAAGACAAAGGCTTTGTGGTTGGAACGTCCGACGCGGCCGCGGAGCTGGTAGAGATCGGAGAGGCCGAAGCGTTCGGCGTTTTCAACGATCATGGTGTTGCAGTTGGGAATATCGACACCACTTTCGATGATGGTGGTGCAGAGCAGGATATCGAACCGGCCTTCGACAAAGGCGTGCATAATTTCGGAAAGTTCTTTTTCGCCCATCTGCCCGTGAGCGACGGCAATGCGGGCTTCGGGGACGAGGGCCATCAGTTTGGTTTCGACGGTATGAATGGTTTTGACGCGGTTGTGCAGATAGAAGACCTGTCCATTGCGGTGGAGTTCAGCGCGAATGGCTTCGGCGATGATTTCCTCGTCGTAAGGAATGACGTTGGTATCGACCGGTTGGCGTTCCTGCGGAGCGGTTTTGATGGTGCTGAGGTCGCGAACACCGGTGAGGCTCATATAGAGCGTGCGCGGAATCGGCGTGGCCGACATGGTAATGAGATCGACCTGTTTCCGCAGTTCTTTGAGGTGCTCCTTGGCGGTGACGCCGAAACGCTGCTCTTCGTCAATGATGACGAGGCCGAGGTTTTTAAAGTTTACGTCTTTGGACAGAATGCGGTGGGTGCCGATGAGGATATCAACTTCGCCCTCCAGGGTTTTTAAAAGGGTTTTGTTCTGCTGTGCTTTGGTGCGAAAGCGGCTGACCATATCGACGGTGACCGGAAATGCAGCCATACGTTCAGCACATGAGTCAAAATGCTGCTGGGCGAGCACGGTGGTGGGCACGAGTACCGCGACCTGCATGCCATCCATGACCGCTTTAAAGGCGGCGCGCATGGCGACTTCGGTTTTTCCGAAGCCGACATCGCCGCAGAGCAGGCGGTCCATGGGGCGCAGTTTTTCCATATCGCGTTTAAGTTCTTCGGCAGCAGTCAGCTGGTCGGCCGTTTCGGTATAGGGAAAGGCGGCTTCGAATTCGGCCTGCATGGCGGTGTCTTTGGAAAAACGGAATCCGCGTTTGGCCTGACGTTCGGCCTGGGTTTGCAGCAGCTGGGCGGCAATATCCTTTACGGCTTCTTCGGCCCCGGCCTTGTCGTTCCGCCATTTCCGGCCGCCGAGGGTGTGTGGTTTCGGCGCATTTTTTCCCATGCCTTTATAGCGGGTGAGCAGGTGGGCCTGGGTGACGGGAAGGTAGACTTTTTCGCTTTTAGCATATTCAATGGCGAGCACTTCCATGCTTTTGTCGGAAAAGGTGGTTTCAACGATGCCGAGATATTTACCGACGCCGTGCTCGACGTGCACGACAAAATCGCCGGGCTGGATGTCGGCCGCCTCGTTGACGCGCTCCTGTTTCTGAAAGCGTTTGGCCGTTCGGGCGTGGGCGCTGCGGTTGGTGTGGTAGGCATAGAAGTCGGCTTCGGTGATCAGCAGAATTTTCCGATCAAAATCCACCGCACTTTCATGGATTACGCCTTTGTGGAGTTCCAGGGATTGGAAGCCTTCGAGGTCGGAATAAAGTTCCGTGAAACGATTGAGCGTGCCTTCGGTTTCAAAAAAGAAATGGATATTCCAGTCATTGGATGCTTCGGCACAGCGTTGATCGACAAAGCGTCGGCGGGATTCTTCCGCTTCTTTGGGATGGGTGTCGTATGAAACGGCGACGAGCCCGGTATCGTAAAAGCTGAAACCGGTTTCTACAGGGCGATGCCGGGTCGATGATGTGACTTGTACGTCGTTAACGGTGAGCGTGTTTTCCGGAAGCAGGTCGGTGAGCGGGCAGGTTTCGTCGCCTGCAAAACCGAAGTCGAGCTGAGGAAGCTGGACGGATTCGGTTTTTTCGATGGAGCATTGGGTCTGGTCGTCGAAATAGCGGATAGAGTCGATTTCGTCGCCGAAGAATTCGATACGGACGGGGCGGGGCGAGCCGGGCGGCCAGCAGTCGAGGATGCCGCCGCGCAGGGCGGCTTCGCCCTGGGCATAGACTTCGATGCCGAATTCGTACCCGGCTTCGGTCATCCATGCGCAGAGTGTTTCAGGGTTGTGTTCTTCGCCGAGTTTCAGGGTCTGAACAGCCTGTTCCGATTTTCCGGAGATTGGAACGTCCTGCTCCATGGCCTGGGGGCAGGTGATGATGATGAAGCGTTGTTTCTCGGAGAGGAGTTGAACGAGTTTGAGGTGTTCGCCGAAGACCGCGGGGTCTTTTTCCATAGGTTGGAATAAGCAGGGGCGGGCGGATTCCGGTGATGCGGTGCCGCCTGTTTGCAGTAGACGCTGCAACGAAAGGAGTGATTCGTGGAGACGCTCCATTTCGCGAACGTCGGCTGCGATCCAGAGTACATTTTTTTCCAAGGTCTGGAACAGGTCGGCGCAGAGCAGAGCCTGAGCGCTGATCGGGGTGTCTGTCAGCTGAATGGAGCTGGTTGAAACGCCTTTAAGCACCTCTCCGTTTACCCGGAGGGTGCTGATTTTCTTCTCTTGAAATGACATGGCGGAAATGTAGGGGAAGAAATGGGATATGGGAAGGGTGGACTTTACGATCCGTCGCGCTATGATTACCCACTTGTTTTCGGAAGAAGGAAGAGATCATGGCTGATGTGAAAAATTTAAGTGATATTTCGTGGAAGGCATTCAAGACGTTGTCGTTGGCGGAGAAGGGCAGCTATTTTCGGGGAAGACACACGCTGATTGCCCAGCAGTTTACGCGCAGTGAGATTGAAGAGCTGTGTACACTGGCAACACGGATTAAACGGATCAATAAGCGGCGGGCCGGGGCCAACTTCCTGAAGGGGCTGCTGTCCGACAAGCGCGCAATGCTTTATTTTGCGCAGCCGTCATCGCGTACCTATCTTTCTCACAATGCGGCCTGTCAGATTCTGGGGCTGGATACAATGGATGTGCGCGACCAGAAGACGTCGAGTGAGGTGAAAGGCGAAACGCCTGAAGATACGATCCGGACCTTCAGTTCGTATGCCGATATGATTATCATGCGCCATCCGGTGGGGGGGTTCGCAGAGCGCGTGGCCTGGATGATGGCGCATACGAAACGGGAAATTCCGATTCTGAATGCGGGGTCCGGTGCGGATCAGCATCCGACGCAGGCGCTGCTGGATATCTACACGCTGCAACGAAGTTTTGAAAAGATCGGCGGGATTGACGGCAAGCATGTGGCCTTTGTGGGGGATCTGGCGCGTGGGCGTACGGTGCGTTCGCTGGCCTGGCTGCTGACCCTTTATAAGGATATGACGCTTTATTTTATTGCGCCGGACTCGCTGCAGATCGGGCAGGATATTCTCGATCAGCTGGACGAAGCGGGTACAAAATATGTGGTGACAGAGGATTTTGAATCCGTCATGCCGAAGGCCGATGCCATTTATATGACCCGGATTCAGGATGAATGGGATGTGGATGGTGACGGCAGTACCACGGAGGCTTCGGATTATTATATCGGTGCGGAGCATATGGATATCATCAAGGATACGACGGTGATTCTGCATCCGCTTCCGCGTCGGCAGGAAATCAGCACGGAGATTGATAATGATCCTCGTGCGGTTTACTGGCGGCAGATGCGTAACGGGATGTGGATCCGTGCGGCGCTGATTCTGAAAACATTCGGCCGCGAAGATGAAGTGAACCGTTATTACGACGACTATTAATTTGGATGAAAAATGAGGATGGAGGCGCGAAAGGTCGCGGCTCACATTTGACGAATCACGAGGAAAATACGATGGAACATTTAATTTCTCTAAAACTGTGGAGTCCCGAGAAGATTCGCGAAGTGCTGGATCTGGCGAAGGATGTGAAGGCGAATCCGGAAAAATATTACAACGCCATGGCGCACAAAAATCTGCTGATGATTTTTGAGAAGCCCAGTCTGCGCACCCGTCTATCCTTTGAATCAGGGATGACTCAGATGGGCGGGCATGCGATTTATTATGATATGTCCACGTCGCCGATGGGCAGTGGAAAAGAGACCATCAGCGATTCCATGCGGACCGCTTCGCGGTTTGTCGATGTGGTTATGGCGCGGCTTTTTAAGCATGAAGATCTGCTGGAAATGGCTGAGTATTCCACCGTGCCGGTCATCAACGCGCTGACGGATGACAGTCATCCGTGCCAGATTCTGGCCGACCTCCAGGCGATTGAGGAGAAAAAGGGAAAAGTTGCCGGGCTGAAATTGGCCTATCTGGGCGACGGGTTCAATAATGTGACGCATTCGCTGATGTATGGCGGAACCAAAATGGGGATGCATGTTTCGGTGGGATCGCCGGCCGGCGAGGAGTTTTCTCCGCGGGCGGATGTGGTTGCGGATTGTGAAGAATTTGCAAAGGAATCCGGCGGATCTGTTTTTGTGACTGATGATCCGGTGGAAGCGGTACGGGATGCTGATGTCGTCTACACAGATTCGTGGATGAGCTACCATATTCCGAAGGATCAGGAGGAAGCCCGCATTGCTAAATTTATGCCCTATCAGGTGAACAGCGCGCTGATGGCGCATGCAAAACCGGACGCGATTTTCATGAACTGCCTTCCGGCGATCCGCGGTTGCGAGCAGACTGCGGAAGTGATCGACGGTCCGCAATCCATTGTTTTTGATGAAGCGGAAAACCGGCTGCACGCGCAGAAAGCGGTTGTTCTTACGCTTTGCGGGGCGGCGTAAGTTTCGGTGATGCGCATCCTGATCGTCAAAACCAGTTCGCTGGGGGATCTGTTTCATGCGCTGCCGGCGGTGCATCTGCTGAAAGCCGCAATGGATGCCGAAATCGACTGGGTTGTAAACACGCAGTATGTCGGGCTTGCGGAGTGTTTTTCCGATGTCCGGAAGGTGATCCCTTTTCCGCGTCAGGGCCTGATTTCAAACCTTGGAGCATTCAGGGCGGAGCTGCGGAAGGAAACCTATGATCTGGTGGTGGATCTGCAGGGACTCCTGAAGAGTGCGCTGATCTGCCGGATGGCGAAACGGGCGAAACGGGCAGAAATTCTCGGTCCGTCGTTTCAGCGGGAAGGTGCGCGGTTTTTTTATTCTGCGGTTGTCGGGAAAAAAAACAAACAGCGCCACGCGGTGGAGGAAAATCTCGATGTACTCCGTTTTCTTGGAAAACCGGATTTCCCGGTTGAATTCCCGATCCGTTTTCCCGATGTTGACTTCCAGTGTCTGGAAAAAAAGCCGGTGGTGGTTTTTGCGCCATGTTCGCGGCATGCAGCTAAAAACTGGCCCTGGAAACGGTTTGTTGAGTTAGGGGAGCATCTGGATTGCCAGGTGATCCTTGTGGGGGCACCGACCGATGTGGAAACGTGTGAAAAAATTGAAAATCACCTGCCGGAGGGGGCCTGCACCAACCTGTGTGGAAAAACCTCGCTACTGGAACTCGGTGGTGTGCTGCAACGGGCGGATCTGGTGGTGACGGTGGATTCGGGGCCGATGCATATGGCTTCGGCAGCGGGTACACCGTGCCTTGCGATTTTCGGGCCGACCGATCCGACGCGCGTCGGCCCCTTTGGCGATCAGCATCGCGTGGTGCGTGTTTCCGGTGTCCGGACGTATTCAAAGCAGGATTTAGACAGTATCAGAATGGTAAAAGCCATCGATGTTATTCAAACAGCAAAGGGTATGCTGAACGATGAAACTGTGGGATTATGACGCCTTTATTCTGGATCTGGACGGCACCCTGATTGATTCAGGGAAATACCATGCGCAAGCGTTTGCTGATGCGGTGCTGGCGCAGAGTGGATACCGTTTGAAACCATATGAACATCATGAGTTTTTCGGTAAGCACAGCATCTGGTTTGCGGAAGATCTGAACGAGCGCTATGGATTGTCTTTGGATCCGCAGGAGGTGCTGAAGCACAAGCGCGAAAGGGTGCAGGAAATTTTTGTGGCGGAGCTTTTTGCCGGTGCACAGGCGTTTCTTGAATTCTGGTGCGGGAAAAAAACGATGGCGCTGGCAACCAATTCTCCGCTGGAATTTGTGGAGCCCGCGCTGCGGGATGCGCAGATTTTCAATTGTTTTGATGTGATTACCACAGCCAGTGATGTGAAGCGGCGTAAACCTGATCCGGAGATTATTGAGATCACGGCGGAGCGGCTGGATGTGGAGCCTGAACATACGCTGGTTTTTGAGGATCAGCTGATCGGCATCAAAGCGGCGAGGGCGGCCGGGGCCAAGGTGATTGCGGTGGATAACGGCCAGCCGGTGAACTATCCCGTCGATGTGGCGGTGCATACGTGGAATGATCTTTTAAAACTTTCGGAGCTGCATCGATGGAATCCCAATTGATTATTTTTGACCTCGACGGCACCTTGATTGATGCGCGCGGGGATTTAACGGCGGCCGTTAACCGGATGCGCAAGCATTTCGGGCTTGGACCGCTGGATTTTGAAACGGTCAGCAGCTACATCGGAAACGGGATGGCCAAACTGGTGGAGCGTTCACTGCAGGATTCTGATATTCCGCTCGATGATGCGATGAGCATTTATCCCGGATTTTATTATGAAGACCTGACGACGCACACGGTGCTTTATGACGGAGTGAAACAGGGTATCCCGGAGCTGGTTCAGTCTGGGCACCGTGTGGCGCTGTTGACGAATAAACCCGGCGGTCCAAGCCGGGCGATTCTCGAGCATTTTGGTCTTTCAGAATTTTTTACGGCCATTATCGGCGGCGGAGATGTGCCGAACCTGAAGCCGGAACCGGATGGGATTTTCCGGTGCCTGGAATGTTCCGGAATGGAAAAAGCCAGGGTCTGGATGGTGGGGGATCACTATACAGATCTGGCCGTGGCGGAAAATGCGGGGGTTCGCAGTGCCTTGGTGGAATATGGTTTCGGGGAGGCGCGGGGCTATAAACCCGATGCACAATTTGCTTCGTTTCCGGAGCTGGTCGGGTACTTTGTCTAGCCTATGAAAACGTACCTGTCAGAAATTTTCAGTTCGATTCAGGGCGAGGGGCCGTATGTCGGTGAACGCCATCTGTTTGTGCGTTTCTGCGCCTGTCACCGGAAATGTATTTATTGCGACACCGATACGTCGCTTTCGGACTATTGTATTGTGGAACGCCGGCCGGGTTCCGGTGAGTTTGAGCAGATCAAAAACGCGATGTCTGTGGAACAGGTTTTCGACCTGGTTCAGGAGGTCGATGCCAAAACTCGCAATAACCGGATTTCGATCACGGGCGGAGCCCCGTTGATGCAGCATCGGTTTCTGCTGAAGCTTCTGCCGATGCTGAAAAATGCCGGGCATAATATTTATCTGGAAACGGCGGGCGATCTGCCGGGCCCGTTGAAAGCGATTATTGAGTTTGTGGATGTCATTGCCATGGATGTGAAACTCGAAAGCGTGACGGAGGAACCGGCAACGTATCCGGCACACTGGCAGTTTTTGAAAATCTGTCGCGATTACAAGGTGGAGACCTTTGTGAAACTGGTGCTCTCGGCCAATACGCATGAAGGCGAGCTGATCGAAGCGGCCAAGGGGATCAAAAAGGCCGGCGGCGAAGATACCTTGGTGGTGATTCAACCGATGACCAAAGCGAGTAAAACGGATGCTGTACCCTCTGGAGAGCAGCTTTTCCGCTGGCAGGATAAAGTGGCGTCGGTATTGCCGAATGTGCGGGTTATTCCCCAGACCCATAAAATGTTGGAGATGCTTTGATGGCGAAAAAAGCGGTGGTTTTGCTGAGCGGCGGGTTGGATTCCGCTACAGTCATGGCGATGGCGGTGGCAGATGGATTTGATGTTTATGCGGTTTCCTTTCGGTATGGCCAGAGGCATTCCGTGGAGCTCGACTGCGCGGTGGAACAGGCGGCTGAAGGTGCAAAACAGCATAAAATTGTCGATATCGATTTGAGTTCGTTCGGCGGCTCGGCACTGACCGATGATATTGATGTGCCGAAACACGAATCGGTGGACGATCTGACCGAAGAAATTCCGGTGACGTATGTCCCCGCACGAAATACCGTTTTTCTTTCTTATGCGCTGGCCTGGGCCGAAGTACTTGAGGCAGATGATGTTTTTATCGGCGTCAATGCGCTCGATTACAGCGGCTATCCTGATTGTCGGCCGGCATTTATTGCAGCCTATGAAAAAATGGCCAATCTTGCCACGGTCGCCGGAGTGCAGGGCCGGAAGCTTACGATTCATACGCCGCTGATTGATCTGACCAAGGCGGAAATTATTCAGCGCGGACTTGAATTAGGAGTTGATTACGCTAAAACGACGAGCTGCTATGACCCGGCGCCGGATGGAAAAGCGTGTGGGCATTGCGATTCCTGCCTGTTGCGCAAAAAGGGATTTGCCGATGCCGGAACCTCCGATCCACGCCCGTATATTGAGGACTGATTTATGCCGAAAATGACGATTTCAAAAGAGTTCAAGTTTGATTCTGCGCACTTTCTGCCGTATGTGCCGGCGGATCATAAGTGTGCAAATATGCACGGACATACCTATTATATTGAGATTCACTGCGAAGGGGAACTGGATCCGAAACTCGGCTGGGTGATTGATTTCAACGCAGTGAAAAAAGTGGTCGATCCTCTGATTGATCAGCTGGATCATAAAGTGCTGAACGATATCGAGGGGCTGGAAAATCCCACAGCTGAAATGATTGCGGTCTGGTTCTGGAACAAAATCAAGCCGGATCTTCCGAAACTGGCCAAAGTGGTCGTGAAGGAAAATCCCACTAACGTCTGCATGTACGCCGGCGAATAGGTTTAATCGAAAAGGCTCTGAATATTCCGGAAGTTACCGGGATGAAACTCAGCGTTTTTAATCTCTTTGCGGTTGATTACTTATGCTTCCGCAGAGTCGATTTTTACGGAAGAGGTAATGCCGCCGCGTGCGGTGAAGTCGCCGTTCACGATGAGCCGCAACGGTTGCAGCTCTTTTTCAAGGTCCGTATAAATGCGGTTTACGATTTCCTCGTAGAACGTACCGGTCTGACGGAAAGAAAAGAGGTAGAGCTTCAGCGATTTGCTTTCGACGCAGATTTTATTCGGAATGTATTCGATCGTGATGGTTGCGAAGTCGGGCTGGCCGGTGATCGGGCAGAGTGAGGTGAATTCCGAGGTCTGGAAAGAGATTCGGTAGTTTCGGCCCTGATTCGCATTTTCAAAGGTTTCCAGTTTTGCTTCATCCGGGGAGGTCGGATAGCGCGTTTCGCCTTTTTTCAGCAAGGTCAGTCCGGTCAGTTTGGTTTCGTCAGTCATAATGGTCCAATCGTTGGAAAAATGTGCGCGTCATCCTATCCAAACCCAGAAAACGGGCAAGCCCCATTTTCAACGGTTTGTGTCTGGCGGGGTCGATAATTTAGACGACGAGCAAGATTGACCGGATTCACCGGTTTTGGTCTTCTCTGCGGAATTCGAAAGGGAAAGATGTATAATCGCCAAGCACAGAATATCGGGGGGATTGCCCGAATCACGCCATCGGTAAAGTTTCTGCTGATTGTGAATGTTGTTGTTTACTTCATTGATTCCTTCACGTCCTCCGTTCCGGAATACCGTTTTCTCACGAACACGTTTGCTCTGCAGGCCAGCTGGTGGACCACGCCGTTCGGTTTCGGCGAGCTGTTCACTTATATGTTTATTCATGCCAGTATCGGCCATTTGCTGATGAATATGATGGGGCTTTATTTTCTGGGGCCCACCTTGGAGCGGGGTTTGGGGCCGTACCGATTTTTTATTCTGTATTACACCAGCGGTATTCTCGGAGGACTCGGCTGGTCGCTTCTGGCCGGGCCGGGGCAGATCTGTGTCGGGGCATCCGGTGCGGTGATGGGGGTTTTAGGTGCTTTTGCCATGCTGTATCCCAATACAGAAGTGGCCCTTATCTTTCTGCCCAACGTGCCGTTCAAAGCCTGGAAATTTGTTTTGGTGCTGATGCTGTTTGAATTTTTTCAGACGTTTGTGCATCCCCTCATCGGCGGCATTGCCAACGCGGCTCACCTTGTCGGAGGCCTTGCCGGGATGGGCTATGCGATGACCATCCGTCATCCGCATATTATCGAACGTCTGAAAACAAAACTTCCAGACCTTGGAAAAAAGAAGGCGAAGCCCCGTGCAAAATCGTCGGCGCAGCCGACGCTCTCGAAAGCTGAGGTCGATGCCATTCTTGATAAAATCGGGAAAGAAGGCATGGGGGCTTTGACGCCGCGTGAACGGGAAATGCTCAAGCGCGCAACCCGCGGGTAGAGTACAATCCCGGTGCGGGCCGCTCCGGCGGCCGGTTCTTACCCTTGTTTTTCCTGCAAGGCCTGAATCTGGTCGCGGAGGGTGGCGGCGCGTTCGAACTCGAGTTTTTCAGCCGCTTCCATCATTTCCTGCTCCAGCTGATGGAGTGTCTCGGCCACGGAATATTCCACGCCCGCTTCCGCGACGGCGGCTTCGACCGTTTCTTCTGCAGTTTCGTAGATCGTTTTCAGGCTGTCCTGAATGTCTTTTTTGATGGCCTGCGGTACAATGCCGTGTTCTTTGTTGTAGAGAGTCTGTTTGCGCCGTCGGTGGTCGCATTTGTCGAGCATGCGCTGCATGGAATCGGTGATTTTTTCGGCATACATTATGACCCTTCCGTCGATGTGCCGCGCTGCACGTCCTGCGGTCTGAACCAATGCTGTTTCTGAACGAAGGAAGCCTTCTTTGTCGGCATCGAGGATGGCGACGAGTGAAACTTCGGGGAGATCGAGCCCTTCGCGCAACAGGTTGATTCCGATGAGGCAGTCAACCGTTCCGCTGCGCAGTTCACGCAAAATATCCACGCGTTCCAGCGCATCGATGCCGGAGTGGAGATAAGATACTTTCAGTCCGGTTTTTTCCAGATATTCAGTCAGGTCCTCTGCGGTGCGTTTGGTGAGGGTGGTCACCAGCGTGCGTTCATTTCGTTCGGCGCGGATACGGATTTCCTCCATCAGGTCGTCGATCTGGTTTTTGAGCGGTCGCAGTTCGACCGGTGGATCGACAATTCCGGTCGGCCGGATGATCTGTTCAACGGGTACGCCGCCGTGTTCCAGTTCATAGGGGCCGGGGGTTGCGGAAAGAAAGATGATCTGGTTGGTGATACTGATGAATTCATCAAAATTCATCGGCCGGTTGTCGAGTGCGGATGGTAGACGAAAACCATGGTCCACCAGCGTGCGTTTGCGCGACTGGTCGCCGTTGTACATGCCGCGGACCTGGGAGAGGGTTACGTGGGATTCGTCGATGATGGTGATGAAGTCATCGGGAAAATAGTCGAGCAGGCATTCCGGCCGGTCGCCCGCATTGCGACCGGCGAGATGGCGGGAATAGTTTTCAATACCGCCGCAGAACCCGATTTCCTTGAGCATTTCGAGATCATATTCGGTGCGCATTTTTATGCGCTGGGCTTCAATAAGCCGGTTTTCCCGTTCAAATACGGCTACTTGCTGTTCCATTTCCTGGCGAATGGCAATGAGCGCGGCATCGATTTTTGTCTGCGGCATCACAAAATGTTTCGCCGGTGACACCATGATGTGATCGTAGGCTTCGATGGTATCCCCGGTCAGAGGATCGATTTTTTTTATATTTTCAATCTCATCGCCCCAGAATTCGAGGCGAAGGCCGTAGTCTTTGGCGTAGGACGGAAAGATGTCGAGTGTGTCGCCTCGGACCCGGAATTTTCCGGGGCCGGGTTCGTAGTCGTTCCGCTCATATTGAATTTCGACCAGTTTTTTCAGGATGGCATCGCGATTGAGCTCTTCGCCCACATTGGCGCTGACGACCATTTCTTTATAATCTTCCGGCGATCCCAGACCGTAGATGCAGGAGATTGAGGCGACGATTATGACGTCGTCGCGGTTGAGCAGAGCATCTGTGGCGGCGAGGCGCAGGCGTTCGATTTCTTCATTGATGGAGGAATCTTTTTCGATGAAAGTATCGGTCTGCGGAATGTAGGCTTCGGGCTGGTAGTAGTCGTAATAGGAAATGAAATATTCGACAGCGTTGTTCGGGAAAAAGGTTTTGAGCTCGGCGTAGAGTTGGGCGGCGAGGGTTTTATTGTGCGATAATACGAGGGCGGGGCGTCCGTGGCGAGCAATCGTGTTGGCGATGGTGAAGGTTTTTCCTGAGCCTGTAACGCCTTCCAGGGTCTGGAACTTTCGTCCTTCGGCAAGGCCTTTGACGAGTTTGCTGATGGCCTCCGGCTGGTCTCCGGTGGGTTGAAAACCGGCTTCGATCTGAAATGATTTGTCCATAGCACGCAAACTATACACGTCCATTCGTGAAAAGCCAAATGAAGGGAAAGATGATGAGGAGATTTATACTGTTGGGCGGCCTGATTTGGGCGGGTGTTGTGTTGGCCGCGGAGCGGCCGAATGTGGTGATTCTTTATACCGATGATATGGGATTCGGCGATGTGGGGGCGAATAACCCGGAGTCAAAAATTCCGACGCCGAATTTTGACCGGCTGGCCGCCGAGGGTATGCGGTTTACGGACGGTCACAGTTCGTCGGGCATCTGCACGCCCAGCCGGTTTGCGTTGCTGACCGGAATGCATCACTGGCGGCGGTTTCACGGAATTACGCAGAGTTTCACCGATTCGGTGTTCAAGCCCGGTGATTTTACGCTGGCAAAAATGTTCAAGGCCAGCGGGTATAATACCGCCGCCATTGGGAAATGGCATCTGGGCTGGGGATTTGATGCGATTAAACGGGCGAATGCCAGGCCGGTGACGGTGGAACAAGACGGACGGAAAAAGAAGGCGTATACACCAGACGCTTTTGACTGGAGCAAGCCGGTTCCGAGGGGGCCGCTGGATCAGGGGTTTAACTATTATTTCGGCGATGGAACCATCAATTTCGCCCCGTATTGTTTTATGGAAAATGACCGGGTGGTTGAGCCGCCGACGGTAATGATGAATACGGAAACCTTTAAAACAATTCCGGAGGGCAATTGGGAGTTCCGGCCGGGGCCGATGGTGAAAGGGTGGGATCCTTATCGGGTTCTGCCGACGCTGGTCGACAAGGCGGTGGAGTGGATCGGGAAGCAGGATAAGGAAAATCCCTTCTTTTTATACCTGGCTTTTCCATCGCCGCATGCACCGATTATTCCTAACGATGAATTCCGCGGAACTTCTCAGGCGGGTCCCTATGGCGATTTTGTTTGCGAAACGGATGCTATGGCCGGGAGAGTTCTCCAGGCATTGGAAAAGAACGGTTTTTCAGAAAATACAATCGTTGTTTTTACGGCCGATAACGGTCCGGAAAAATATGCGTTTGAACGTTACCGGAAATATGGTCACTGGAGCTCCGGTCATCTGCGCGGGCTGAAACGCGATGTGTGGGAGGGCGGTCACCGGGTTCCTTTTGTGATCAAATGGCCGGGGCGTGTGCAGGCCGGAGCGGTGTCGGACGAAACGGTGAGTCAGGTGGATCTGGCGGCAACGTTTGCTGCGATGCTGGATTATGAGCTGAAATCAGACGAAGCGATTGATAGTTATGACCTTTCCCCGGTGCTGGATGGAAAAGTGCTGAATACGCCGCTTAGGGTTGCCACGGTTCAGAATACCAAGCCTCAGGTCTATGCTCTGCGCAAAGGCGACTGGGTGTTGATTGACGCTAAAAGCGGGACCCATTCGATGCCGCCGGAGTGGTATGATGAAGAAATGGGGTACCGACGTGCGACTACGCCGGGGCTGCTCTATAATTTAAAAGATGATCCGGAGCAGAAGCATAACCGGTATGAAGAGTATCCTGAAAAAGTGGAGGAAATGAGGGCGTTGCTTCAGCGTTACCGCAGCGGTAAAGGCTGCGCCCCGCATGCGGAATAAGAGGGCATCTGTACCGTCAGCACTTCTTTTAAGGTTTGCGGCCGTGTTCGGCCGAATCCGGAGGATTGTGAGTGGCGGTGTTTCGGGTGTGCTTATTGGTCGTATATAATTGACGCAAACCCCGATATTTCTTCCGGTTGGGGTGTGGCATGTTGATGCTGTGAATATATCGGAGGCTTTTCGGATGCGTAAATTTCTTTTGCTGTGGCTGTGTGTGTTTGCCGGACTTCAGGTTCGGGCGTCTACCTATGTTGATGATCAGGGGGTGATGCGCTGGAAGGAGACGCAGAAGGAAGTCTGTGTTTTCGGGATCAACTATGCTCCGCCGTTTGCCTATTGGGAAAGCCGTTTGCCAATCGGTTACGATCAGCATCAGGCGATCGACGAAGATGTGTATCATATTGCCCGACTGGGCATTGATGGGTATCGCGTGCATGTCTGGCCGTCATATATCAGCGATGAAGACGGAAATCTGGTCTACAATGAACATTTTGAGCTTTTTGACTATCTGTTGTTTAAGCTGAAAGAGCGCGGCATTAAAATTTTTATTACGCCGATGTATCTGTCCGGAACCCATGACGGGTTTCCGAAAAAATTCGGGGGCAAGGTGGGTTGCCTGTCAAATCCGGAAGCCTTTCCGGCTCAGGCCAATTATCTGGCCCGGTTTGTGTCACATGTGAATCCGTATACGGGAGTGGCTTATCAGGATGATCCTGACATTCTCGGGTTCGAGATTGTCAATGAGCCGGCGCATTGGAAACGCCCGGATCTGATTGAGGGGTATATCAACCGCATGGCCGATGCCATTCGCACGGCCGGATGCGATAAGCCGCTTTTTTACAATATGACCACCAGTGCCATGCATATTGATGAAATCCTCAAAGGGAAAATTGATGGCGGTACGTTTCAGTGGTATCCGACCGGTCTGACGTCCAATCACGATCTGAAGGGAAATATGCTGCCGAATGTGGATCGATACGTTATTCCTTTTGCGGATCGGCTGGACGGGCGGTTTGCAAAGTTCGGGTATGAATTCAGTCCTGCGGATGTCGGGGCATCGTCGCACCTGTATCCGGCGATGGCTCGCAGTTTTCGGGAGGCTGGATTTCAGTTTGCGGCACATTTTGCTTATGATCCGATGCATGCGGCCTACTGTAATGTGGCCTATCGTACGCACTTTCTGAATTTGGCCTATACGCCGAAAAAGGCCATCGGCATGCTGATTGCTGCGGAGGCCTTTCATGCTGTTCCGCGGAACAGGGGGTATGGCCGTTATCCGCATAACAACCGCTTTGAAGCGTTTCGGCTGAGTTATCCTGATGATCTTGCCGAGCTGGTGACCGAGAAAAAGTTTCTTTATTCCAATGATACGGAAACGGAGCCGCCGACGCCCGCGCTGCTGGAGAAGGTGGCAGGTACAGGGTGTTCGCCGGTGGTGCGCTATGACGGAACCGGAGCTTATTTTTTTGATAAACTGGAAGACGGGGTGTGGCGGATGGAGGTTATGCCGGATGCTGTCTGGGTGGAGGACCCGTTCTTTGTTCCCTATATTGAGCGGGAAACGGCGGTTGCGGTGTGGAGGGAACGAGCGGTTGAACTGTCTCTTCCGAATCTTGGCCGACGTTTTTCGGTTTGCGCTTTGAATAAGGGAAATACAATACAGAAAATGGCGGAAGACGGAGGGTTTACGATTGAGCCTGGAAGTTACCTGCTGGTGCGGGAAGGGGTGAAAACCGACTGGGATGCCGATGATTGTTGGCAGAATATTCGACTGGGAGAATTTCAGGCACCGCATCGCGGTGTGACGGATAACCGAATGTTACACACGCCGCCGGCGGAGGTGGATGCTGGAAAAATGCTGCGCCTTTCGGCCCGGGTGGTTTCGGAAGAAGCACCTGAAGCTGTGGAGTTGCTGGTGCATGAGGTGGGGCGTTCCGCCCGTCGGATTCCGATGAAAAAACAGCGGGGGTTTGATTATGAGGCTGAGCTTCCGGCAGATCTGCTGCAGCATTCCGGGGTATTACGCTATTACATCTGTGTGAAGCGGAAGGCGGATTGGAAAACATTTCCATCGGGCACGGTGGGTGGACATCCGCTCGAACGCAGGGTTTATGGGGACGATCGACTGATTGATAAAGAGTCGTATAAGATTCGTGTGGTCGAAAAAAATATACCGGTCTGTCTTTTTGATGCGGAGAGGGACTGGCGCGATATCACCAAAGCGCATCGAAAGCATCGGTTCGATCTCTACCCCGCACCGATTTCCGGCAAGAGCCTTATTCGCCTGAATGTGCAGGCCAAAAAAGATGAAATGCAGGATTTTTCTGTACGTATGTATTGCCGGCCGTATCTGAAAAACCGGGAGGAAACCCTTAAATCCCGGAAAACTCTTTCGCTCTACGGGCATGCATTGAATGATAAATCATGCACTGTTCAGGTAGGACTGTTGATGGAAAATGGGGGGTGTTACGGGGCAACGATGACCGTTTCGCCGGAATTGGAAACATATAGGCTGCCGTTGTCGGCATTGAAGCCGGTGAAGAATGTATTGCTTCCCCGGGCGTATCCCAGTTTTCAGAGTTATTGGTTTGAGTCGGCCGAGGTGTCTGAGTTTGACCTGACCAAAGTCGAAAGCCTGCAGATATCGATCCGTCCTGAAACCGGAGAAAAGGAACTGCCGGCAGGAAGTGGTGTGGCTGTCGGCTGGGTAACCCTCGAGTAATCTGAGGAATGTCGGGCAGGTCAGGGACGTTCGGTTTTCGGATTTACCCAGATTTCGTCGGGAATGCCGTCCAGTTTCGAGGCATAGCGCGCGAGCACGAAAAGGGTGTCCGACAGGCGGTTGAAATAGGCGAGCAGGGTGGGGTTGACATCTGTCGTTTCGCGCAGAGTGACGAGGCGCCGTTCCACCTTGCGGGATGCGGCGCGGGCGATATGCAGGTGAGCGGCCGCTTTTCCGCCGGCCGGCAGGATAAAGTGGGTCAGCGGTTCGAGTTCTTCTTCGGTTTTATCAATCAGGGTTTCGAGTGCGGTAATGTTATCCTCCGAAATATACGGCAAACGCCGATCCATGCTGACGTTGGTGACTTCGGATCCGGCGACCAGCAGCAAGCTCTGAAAGCCTTTCAGGATGCTGTCCAGCGGTTTGTCGGTAATGTAGGCGCGGGCCAGGCCGATGGCGGAGTTGCATTCGTCGATCGAACCTTGCACCTCCATCTGCGGATCATTTTTCGGTACGCGTGTTCCGTCAAAGCGCCCCGTTTCTCCTTTGTCCCCTGTCTTTGTGAAAATCTTCGGCATATCATTTCTCCTTGAAATTAAGAAGGTGAGCTAAACACTCAGACCGTGAATGAATTTGCGCAGGACCTGTTCGGGAACTTTGCGGTAGTTGCGGTGGCCCTCTTTGCGGAAAAAAGAGCCGAGTTCAGCGCTGGTGACTTTGAAGTCGGCTTTATTGAATACGGAAAGCATGCCGTCTTCTTTGAGCTCAAGGGCAATGCGGAGTTTTTTCAGAATCTCGTTGTTGGAAACAAACTCCAGCGGTTCCGGAATTTTTCCGGAGGGATGCGGGCCGCGTTTTTTGATGATCAGGCCGTCGAGAAAGCGGCAGAGATCAGGATCGCTGAGCGGGGAATAGCCCGGCTCATCTTCGCGTTTAAGCCAGTTTACCACTTCTTCGGAGGTGGTGGTCCGGCCGGTCAGAGCCATGATTTCGGCTACGGTTTCATCGTTGATATTAAGGGCGTAGCGAAGGCGGCGCAGGGAATCGTTATTGGTCATTGGAAGGGGCTTTCTTTCGACGGGCCTTGCGGATGAGATTCATGGCTTTAAAGCTGATGAGTTTTCTGGACTCTTCATCCCAGAGGTGGATGCGGAGCGATTTCAGGCTTTTGCGCACGCCGAGCGGTTCGATGTGCTGGAGCTTCTGGATCTCATCGTGGCAGGGCTGCAGGTTATAGTTAGGAATGGAGGGGTTCAAATGGTGAATATGGTGCAGGCCGATGTTGCCGGTGATCCACTGGGCGACCTTGGGCAGTTTGTAGTAGGAGCTGCCTTCCAGAGCGGCTTTGAGGGAATCGCGGACATCGTTTCGGGCCCAGTAGACTTCTTCGTACTGGTGCTGCACATAAAACAGCCAGACGCCGAGCGTGGCGGCAATGATGGTGATGGGCAGGTAGATCGACAGGAATGTCGTGTAGCCGATGGTCATTCCGCCGATCAGCAGGATGATCAGCAGGGCGAGGTTGGTGATGTAGACGCTGAGTCGGCCTTTATGCTGGATGCCTTTCTGGGAAAAGCGGTGGAAGACGAGGAAAACGTAGGAGGGGCCGACGCCCAGCAGGAAGAAGGGGTTGCGGAAAATCCGGTAGATGATCCGTTTGATTTTCGGGGCTTCGATATATTCATCGACGGTGAGGGTCCATATATCGCCGACGCCGCGTTTGTCGAGATTGCCGGCGGTGGCGTGGTGTTGGATGTGGGCTTTTCCCCAGTCGCGGAAGGGGGTGGAGCAGAGTATGCCCGTGATATAGCCGACGAGGGTGTTGGCCCAGCTGGATTTAAAATAGGAGGAGTGGCAGCAGTCGTGAAAGATAATAAAAATCCGCACGAGCAGCGGGCCGGCGATCAGGATGGCCAGAATGCCGGTCCACAGGGGCAGTGCGGTGGTGAAGGCGGCGATGGCCAAGGCCCAGAGCAGGGCATAGGGGATCAGTGTGTTGATCATCTGCCATGCGGCTTTGCCGCGGCTGGGTGTGGTGAACTGGAGAATAATCCGGTTCAGTTGCTGACGGGTGATAGGTTCGCTGGATAGTTGTTCGGTCATGTGTTTTGCTCGTTTAAACGGGGCCCTCAATTCATTAGGCAATAAAATGGGGGAATATGTTCAGCCGCGTAAACTACAATATCGAGCCGTCGGTGCGAGATTATTTAAGGAATATTGGTTGGGGGGTTTTTTGGTTTTGCCTCACCGAGGGCTTTCCGCTTAACTCCACGGCTCGATTAACACTTAAATGAGACCGGATTCCCATGTTTGAAAATTTAAGTTCTGCCCTGCAGAAAACATTCAAAGACCTGCGAGGCTATGGCAAGCTGACGGAGAAAAACGTCAAGGATTCGATGCGCGAGGTGCGCATGGCGCTGCTGGAGGCGGATGTCAATTTTAAGGTGGCGCGCGACTTCGTCAAAAAAGTGCAGGAAGATTGCATGGGCGAAGAGGTGATGGGCAGCATTACGCCCGGTCAGCTCGTCGTCAAACGGGTGCAGGATCACCTCGAAGAACTGCTTGGCGGCGCGCATAAGGATTTTGACCTCACCGGTAATCCGGCCTCTGTAATGATGATGGGCCTGCACGGTTCCGGGAAAACAACGTCGTCGGGTAAACTGGCGCTGCGCTGGAAAAAATCGGGCCGCCGGGTATTGCTTGTGGCCTGCGATATCCGTCGTCCGGCCGCGGTGGAGCAGCTGATGATTCTGGCGGGGCAGGTAGGCTGCGATGTGATCGGCCCCGAGCCCGGTGAAACGGTTCCAATGCTTGGAAAACGCGCGGCGGAGCATGCCCGGAATGCAAAGTATGATGTAGTGATCTATGACACCGGCGGCCGTTTTCAGGTGGATGATGAGCTGGTGCAGGAGCTGAAGGAATTCAGCGAATTTACGCAGCCGAAAAACCGGGTTCTGGTGCTGGACGCTGCCATTGGGCAGGAATCGGTCAATGTGGCGGAAACGTTCCGCGATGCGGTCGGTCTGACGGGCCTGATTCTCACGAAGCTCGATGGCGATGCGCGTGGCGGTGCGGCACTTTCGGTTCATGCTGTGACGGGCTGTCCGATTCTGATGACGGGGTCCGGGGAAAAGATGGAGGATCTGGAGCCGTTCTATCCAGACCGCATGGCCTCGCGTATTCTGGGCATGGGCGACGTTGTCAGCTTTGTGGAGAAAGCACAGGGGCTGATCGATGAGAAAGAAGCCTTGAGGATGCAGGAGAAGCTTTCGAAGAATCAGATGGACCTGGAGGACTTCCTGAGCCAGATCCAGCAGATGAAAAAACTGGGTCCGATGAGTAATTTGTTTGATATGATGCCCGGTGATGCCATGAAAATGGACCAGAAAAAGAAGGATGCCATCGCCTCCGCTTCAGAGCTGGAAATGAAGAAGTTTGAGTCGATCATTCAGAGTATGACGCCGTGGGAGCGGCGGAATCCGAAAAAAATCGATCGGTCGCGCCGATTGCGTATTGCGGCGGGATGCGGGCGCAAGTTCCAAGATGTCAACCAGTTGCTTAAACGGTTTGATCAAATGGGAAAAATGGGCAAGCAGTTCAAAAAGATGGAAAAAAGGTTGCGGCACCTGAAGAAGTTCACTACAAAGTAGCCCCTTTATCCGGAAAACCGGTTAATTTTCTTTAGGAGAGATAACAAATGGCAGTAAAAATTCGACTTCGCAGAATGGGCAGCCGCAACGCTGCGTTCTACCGTGTAATTGTTCAGGACGGTCGTTATGCACCGACCGGCCGTTTCATTGAAACACTCGGCTGGTATGACCCGAAACAGCAAGGCAACAACTTTTCGCTGAATATTGATCGTGTAAACTACTGGCTCGAAAACGGTGCGCAGCCTTCCGATACCGCAGCAAGCCTGATCAAAAAAGCGGAAGCGCTTCCGGCTGAAAAAGCGGTTTCCGGTGAAGTTACCGAAGAAGAAGTCCCGGCAGCAGCCGTAGAAGCAGAAGAAACTTCAGAAGAAGCGCCTGCCGCTGAAGAAGCGGAAAAAGCCGAGTAATGAAACGGATTCTCGAAACTATCGCCAAATCGCTGGTGGATGCGCCGAACGAGGTGCAGATCACGGAAGTTGACGGCGAAAAGACCCTTATCTTCGAGCTGCGTTGTAACGCTAAAGACGTGGGTAAGATTATCGGAAAGAGCGGTAAGACGGTGGGGGCCATGCGCACCATCCTCAATTCCATGGCTGCAAAGCAGGGCCGCAAAGCCATGCTCGAAGTGGTCGACTAGAAATCTTCCCGTGCTTGGAAATAAAGGCGTTCTGTAATGGGACGCCTTTTTTATTTCTGAACAGAAGGTGGTCAGGGAATTCGATGGATTGAGCGCCGTTCTTTGCATACCTTACGGTCTTCTATTGGATGATTGATATGAGTGAAGCGCTTCAGATTGATGTGATTACGCTGTTCCCCGGAATGCTCAAAGGGTTTCTGGAGGAGAGTATGATGAAACGGGCGGCCAAGGCCGGGCTCGTGGAGTTCAATCTCATTAATCCGCGTGATTTCACAACCGATAAGCATAATACGACAGATGACCGTCCGTTTGGTGGCGGCCCGGGGATGGTAATGAAATGCGAGCCGTTGTTTTCGGCGGTTGAGTCTGTCAGGACGCCGGAGAGTCGCGTGATCCTTATGACACCTTCCGGCAGCCCGTTTAGGCAGAACGACGCAGAGCGGATTTCCAAAGAGTGGAAACACCTGATTTTTATCTGCGGGCATTATGAAGGCGTGGATCAGCGGGTGATTGATGCACTGGTGGATGAGGAAATTTCGATTGGCGACTATGTGCTGACCAATGGAGCGCTTTCAGCGGTTGTGGTGATTGATGCGGTGGTTCGGCTGCTTCCCGGTGCACTGGGGGCAGGAGAGATTGCCACCGAGGAGGAATCCTTTTCTTCCGGATTGCTGGAATATCCGCAGTACACCCGTCCGCCGGAGTTTCGGGGATTTGAGGTGCCGAAAATTCTGTTTTCGGGGGATCATGGAAAAATTGAACAGTGGCGTCATGAACAGGCGCTGAAGCGCACGAAAGAGCGCCGGCCGGATTTGCTGAAGCATTCCGGTGAAAAGGACGAAAACAACACTTGACCGAGCGGGCCAGTCATATATTATCTGGCGCTCTTTGAATAAATCCAGAAGCGAGAGAGTTTTATGAACACTGTAGAAAAAATAAGCCGCGAACAGGCTAAGCAGGATCGTTTTCCGAAGTTCCAGATCGGTGATACCATTAAAGTTCACTATTGGATTAAAGAAGGCGGAAAAGAACGTATTCAGATCTATTCCGGTACCGTGATTGCCCGTAAGGGTGGTGGCGTAATGGAATCCATTACCGTTCGTCGTGTTTCCTATGGCGAAGGCGTTGAGCGTATTTTTCCGCTGAACAGCCCGAACATCGATAAGATTGAAATCGATCGCCACGGTAAAGTACGTCGTGCAAAGCTGTACTACCTGCGTGATCTGGCCGGTAAGAAAGCCCGCATTAAAGAACGCCGAGTCTAGTCATTGCTGATTGATGATTGCCGATTTCAGATTTGTTAAATCGGTAATCTAAAATCAAAAATCGACAATGAAAAATCCCGATGTCCTGCTTTATGAAGAAGAAGCTTGGGCGTCGGGTTTTTTGCGTCTGTGTGGAGTTGATGAAGCGGGCCGCGGGCCGTTGGCCGGACCGGTTGCGGCGGCGGCAGTGATTTTTGATCCCGGTTATATCCGTGCCGAGCTGGTTCCAACTTTTGGAAAGCTTACGGACTCCAAGATGATGAGCGAAAAGCGGCGTGAGGAATTTTTCCAAATTCTGGAAGCCTGCGATCATGCGCGAATCGGGGTGGGCATAATCGGCCCCGCAGAGATTGATGAAATCAATATTTTAAAAGCGACTCATAAAGCGATGGGGCTTGCGATAAAACAGGTTGATGCCGATTTTGCGCTGGTTGATGGTTTGCCGGTGAAAGGGTTGCCCTGTGGGCACAGAGCCATTGTGAAAGGCGATGCGCTCTCGATCTCTATTTCTGCTGCGAGCATAATAGCTAAAGTCACCCGCGACCGTATGATGGTTGAGCTTGATGCACAATATCCGGAATACGGATTTGCCGGGCATAAAGGTTACGGCACCAAAAAGCATCTCGAAGCGCTTCAGCGGTTTGGGGCCACGCCGGTGCATCGTCAGTCATTCCGGCCTGTAGCGGAGCTGAGACAGGGCGAATTATTCGAATAGGTTGCTGATGGCTTCCTTGCCGATTTCTTCAATCCATGCGGTTTCGGTATCGAGCATGGCTTTTTTCTTTTCGGGGGTGTTGTCTTCGGCGCCGGAGAGATGGTCGAAGCCGTGGGCAATATAGAGGGCGAGCTCGTAGTCGGCGCCCTTTTCTTCCGGTCCACGCTGGACGGCGCGATCGATGTTGATGATCAGATCGCCGGTATAGCCTTCATCTTCGCCGGGAATCGGGTCGTAGCGGAAGCTGATGACGTCGGTGGGACGCTCTTTGCCGAAGTATTCCAGATTGGCCGGAATAATCCCGGGGTCATCGGTCAGTACGACGCAGACTTCGTTCCAGGGTTCAGATGTTCTCGGGGCCAGACGTTTACCGAGCCATTCAGCCAGCTTTTGAATTTTTTCCAGATTCAGGGGATGGCGGGTCTGTTGGTTTAGCAGTGTTATTATCATCGTCTTTAGGGTAGGGGATTCGGCCATGGAGCATGTTAGACAACGAGAAAATGAAGGACTGCTTCACTACGTTGATCTGCGCCATGGTGAGGTTGGCATAGTCCATCTGTCCGTCGCGGATTTTCATGGCGAAGATTTCGTCCATCAGATTGGAAATTTTCTGCGGGGTCGGTTTTTCGATTGAGCGGGCCGCGGCTTCCGAGGCATCGGCCAGCGAAAGGATAGCCATTTCCGGGGTGACGGCGGGGGCGCCGCCGTAGCGGAAGTCGGAATCGTTGATGACTTCGCTCATGGAGCCGCCGGATCCTTCTTTGGCAGCCTGTTTGGCCTTGTGATAGAAGAACGAGATCAGGCCGTTTCCGTGGTGCTGTTCGATGGCGTCTAGAATCGGCTGCGGCAGTTTATGACGTTTGGCCAGCGTGAGCCCTTCTTTCACGTGTGAGGAGATCACCAGGGCACTCATGTGCGGGGAAAGCTCGTCATGCGGGTTTTCTTTGTGCTGGATGTTTTCGGTGAAAAATTCCGGCTTGGCCATTTTTCCGATGTCGTGGTAATAGGCGCAGACTCGGATGAGCAGGGAGTTGGCGCCGATTGCTTCGGCGGCATTCTGGGCGAGTGTGGCGACCATTAGGGAGTGGTGATAGGTTCCCGGTGCCTGTATGGCCATTTTCTGGAGGAGCGGGTGTCCCATATCGGAGAGTTCGAGGAGGGTGATATCGGTTGTGATTTTGAAGAGTTTCTCAAATAGCGGGATAAGCAGGAGGGTCATCACTGTGACAATCAGGCCGGATATGACGGAGGTAATGATTTCCTTGATCATGACGGGCATATCCGGTCGGTTCAGGATGGCGGAGGCGAGCACAAAGAGTACTTTTACCGCGCAGATCCAGATGCCCGCACGGAACAGGCTGGAGCGTTTGTGAATATTTCGTACGCAGCTTGCGGCCGTGATGGTTACAATCATACCGAGTGCAAAAATATTGAACTGTTCGCCGTAGAGCACAGCGGATGCAAAGCTGCACCAGAACCCGAGGGTTATGGCGGCGCTGCCTCCAAGCAGAATGCCGGCCAGAAGAACCGCGAGGCCGAAGGGCACGGCATACATCAGCAGCGAGTGGGAGAATAGGCCGTAGGAGATGGACAGATAGGTAAGCAATCGGGCAATGCCCAAAGTGATCGAGGAGAGGATGATGAGCAGAAGCACTTTGTCAGGTTGGTGAATGAGCGGTGCGTTGGTGGTACGCAGTATGACGGCTGTGGCAATGAGACCTGCAAGCAGCATGATGCTGCTGCCGAGTACTTCCAGAGCCCGTTCCCAGAGGTCCTGTTCAGCAATCCGCTGTTTGGTGTGTTCGTTTAAGAGCATCAGCGTCTGTTCCGTGGCTTTTTCCCCTGCCCTTGCAATTGTCTTTCCTGCCGGGATTTTCTGAATAACCGGCGGGACAAGATCGGCTGCGGCTTTACGCGCTGTTTCTGTGGCTTTGCTGTCGTAGTGAAGATCCTCTTCAATAAAATAGGGGAGGACGCGATTGAGAATTTTCCGTTGTGCGGCATTGTTGAGGTTTTCGGTGACTGTCCAGACGGCCGTGCGGGTGGAATAGATGTCCTGCTGCATGGCTGTGCGAGTCTGGTTGCCGGGGCTGGAGACGATGGTCAATGTGTTTCCGTTTTTATTGTTGAACAGATTGACGCGTGATTCGTCGGAAATCACCCCGGCGGCCATGACACTGCGTATGCCGTTTGCTATCTCCTCCTTCAGTGCGGGGATGCCGTTGGTCGGGAAGCTGGAAATTAGGTCCTGAGTTTTTATTTTGGTGCCGGCGATTACTTCTTCGAGCTCAACGAAAATTTCAGCTTGCCGGTTGGAACTGGCGGTGTGGTATGCGGTGAGCAGGTTGAAGAAATTATCGGTATTCTGCACGGCCTCTTCAATCGTGTTTTCTTCAAGAATGAAAACGCCGGGCACCGCATCGGTTGCGCTCTGTTTGTTAAGCGCGGTTTCGTTGAGGTTCTCGCAGTAGAAATCGACAACGGCAACGACCGGAGTGGTGATTTCGTGGCCGGAGCTGATCATGGGGGTGTGCACAACGCCCTGACCGTAAAAGAGCCAGGTGATGCCCAGCCAGAGCAGCAGGCCCAAACCGACGGATTTATAAGGGATCTCCTGTTTGCGTTTGACTTCAGTCTTACGCTCGGCGATCCCTTTCTTTTTTTTATCTTTGAAGCGTTTTTTCACGGCAGTTCTCCGTTAAAGCGGTCAGGCTTTCCGTTTTTTCTGATAAGCCTCGATAACCTTCTGTACGAGCGGGTGGCGTACCACATCGCGTTCGCTGAGTTCACAGACTTCCAGATCCTGGATATTTCCGAGGATGGAACGGGCTTCTTTGAGACCTGAAGTTTTATTGCTGGGCAGGTCGATCTGAGTGAGGTCGCCGGTGATTGCGCACCTGGAGTCGAATCCGATACGGGTGAGAAACATGAGCATCTGCTGCGGGGTGGTATTCTGGGCTTCGTCCAGAATAACAAACGCATGATTGAGTGTGCGTCCGCGCATGTAAGCCAGCGGAGCAACTTCGATGATGCCGCGCTCGATGTAGGTTTCGATGGCTTCGGCCGGAAGCATGTCGTGCAATGCATCATACAGCGGCCTGAGATAGGGGGCCACCTTCTGCTGAAAATCGCCGGGCAGGAAGCCGAGGTTTTCGCCGGCTTCAATGGCCGGGCGGGTCAGAATAATCCGGCTGACATCTTCGCGCAGGAGGGCCGCCACGGCCATGGCCATGGCGAGATAGGTTTTTCCCGTTCCGGCAGGACCGATGCCGAAGGTGATCGTGTTCTTCAGCATGGCACTCAGATAGATCTGCTGGCCGAGAGTTTTAGGGAATACCGCCGGTTTTCGGGGACTGACGTCGATGCGGATGCTCGCCAGTTTTTCAAAAATCTGTTCCTCGCCGTGCGTGAGTGCGTTGTAGGCATAGCCGACAGCATGGCTGTCGAGAGGGCTGCGGTTTCGTGCTTCGCGCAGGTTTTCAATAAATTGGGCGATGCGGACGGCCTGTTCTTCGGGGCCCTGAACCGTGGCATCCCGGTCGCGCAGTATCAGCTGGAGGTTGTGTTCTTTTTCGATGAGATCGGCGAGGGGTTCCAGAGCGGCGCCGATTTCGCGGGCTTCGCTGGAATTGTTAAAATGTATGGTAAGCGTATTCATATACAAAAAGGGGACGAGGGCCGGATCATTGTTCGGGGCCCGGAAGGGGTGGGGTTAAAACCGGCCTAATCGGCTGGCGGCCATGTCTTATTCGAAGTCATTGCCCGGGAGTTAAGGCGATTTCGCGCATGCCGTCAACCCTATTGGCAGAGTTCCGGAGGGTGGAAATAAGATCAATTATTCCAAGGGTTGGAACGATTTATGCTTTAAATTCTGGAACTTGTTTTGAACGGAAATCTATGAATCAAGGGGTATGAGAAAATGAACCGAAAAACAGCTGTGAAAGTAAGTTTTGCTGTGGGGGCGCTCCTGTCGTTGCTCCTGTCTGGATGCGCGCCTGTGACGTTGTCGAGTGAACCGTCTGGTGCCTATGTATACAATAAAGGTCATGAAGAGACCGCGTTGGGAATGACACCTTTTAAAGTGAATCTGGTTGCAAATCAAAAAGAACTGATTGTTCGCAAGAACGGCTATTTTTCTAAAACGGTCGTCATTTCTCCGACCGACCCGGAAAGTATAAATGTTGAACTGCAGCGTCGCGATAAAGTGTTGTTACGTTCGAATCCGGATGGTGCCGAGCTGTATGTGGATGGCAGGCGTGTCGGACGCACGCCGTATCGTGTGGATTACAAAAAGGCGTGGCGGACCTTTGAGGTTCGCTCGGCGGGTTATGCTTCGCAGATCTGCACGATACCGGAGGATCCGGAAGGAGACGTGATGGTGGATCTGGAACGGGATAATTCACTGATGATTACAAGTAAGCCAAGAAATGCAGCCGTTTTTACAGAGGAAGGTGATTTTCTGGGCCGGACGCCCTTAGGGGTTCCGGCGGGAGATACTCTGATTCTGGAAGTGCGAAAAGAAGGCTATTATTCCACATCATTTACAGTGGATGAAGAAACGGCCGGTCCGTTTGTGGTTGAACTGGAGCGCGAGCCGATTGTGATTGTTTATTCAGAGCCTGAGGGAGCGCTGGTGAAACATCGGGGTGTGACGCTGGGCGTTACGCCGTTCCGTCGCCTTGTTGAAAATGATATGGACATCGAGCTGGTCTACAACCGGTACAAAACCGCTGAAATCACCATTGCGCCGGATTCGCCCCGGGAAGTGCGCGTTGAACTCGAAAAAGAGCCGTATGTTACGATTAACAGTAATCCGGCGGGAGCCATGCTCTATCGTTCCGGAGGTGTTGAGTTGATCGGAACCACGCCGGTAGAAGTGCTGATGAGTAAGGATACCGCGTTTGAAATGCACAAGCCAGGGTATGATATCAAGTCGTTTACCCTTTCTCCGCAGTCGAAAAGCGAGGTCACGGTTCCGCTTAAGCAGACGGTCGGTAATCAGGAAAAAATTGTTAAAATCGACAGCACGCCCAGTGGTGCGAAAGTTTACCGCCCCGGGGGGGCAGAATTTATCGGAACAACTCCGCTCGAGCAGCCGGTACGTGGGGAACGTACCTTTGAGCTTCAGCTGGACGGATTTGAAACCAAGATTGTAACCGTTGCGCCGGATTCGGCTGACAACGTAACCTTTGCATTGGCTAGGGATGAATCGGCGAGGAATGTCACGGTCAGCGACCCCTTGTTGAATACCCCTTCATCCTTCTAGCCAATGCACTTATCTAAATGGAAAGCCCCGCTTCGGGGCTTTTTTTATGTGTTTGTGTTAAAAATACTATTGATATTGAGTATAAATAACTGAAACGCAATGAATTATCGTAAAAATTAGCAGCAAAAAAACTTTCAATCGGGACGCTTTGTGGGATTATTTGTTGATTCTCCGGCGCAAGCTGGAGGCTGAAGTGTGAAATAGGTAATATTTTCGTACTTTTTAAAAATTAGGGATGTTAACAATCAAGGAGTAATCTCACATGAGCAAGAACATGGTTACCATCGATGGTAATACTGCTGCGGCGCATATTGCATATGCGTTTTCTGATATCGCGGCCATTTATCCGATCACCCCTTCCTCCAATATGGGTGAGTATTCGGACGAATGGGCAGCACAAGGGAAGAAAAACCTTTTCGGTAAAACAGTGGATGTTGTGGAAATGCAGTCCGAAGCCGGAGCTGCGGGCGCGGTTCATGGTTCTCTGAGCGCAGGTGCTCTGACCACTACCTTTACAGCATCGCAAGGTCTTCTGCTGATGATTCCGAACATGTATAAGATTGCCGGCGAAATGCTGCCGACTGTTTTTCATGTTTCCGCCCGCTCGCTGGCGGCGCAGTCGCTCTCAATCTTTGGAGATCACTCCGACGTAATGTCGGTGCGCAATACCGGCTGGGCGATGACTTGCGGAAATTCCATTCAGGAAACGATGGATATGGCTACCATTGCTCATTTGTCGACTCTGAAGGCGCAGGTTCCTTTCCTGAACTTTTTCGACGGTTTCCGTACCTCCCACGAGCTGCAGAAAGTTGAAAACATTGAATATGATGATCTCAAAGAACTGATTGAGCCGGAATACATCGAACGTTTCCGTGCCCGTGCGTTGAGACCGGAAAAACCCACTGTAAAAGTGGCGGCGCAGAACCCGGATGTTTATTTCCAGGGTCGGGAAACCTCCAATAAATATTATGATGCAATTCCTGAAATTGTTCAGGAATACATGGATGTGTTTGCCGCCAAATTCGGCCGTAAATATAATCTGTTCGACTATGTCGGTGCAGCAGATGCTGAAAAAGTGATCATTGCCATGGGTTCCGCCTGCGATACTGTTGAGCAGACGATCGAAAAACTGAATGCCAAAGGTGAAAAACTCGGCTTGGTTAAAGTACGCCTCTACCGTCCGTTCTCTGCAAAAGCTTTTGTGGACTGCATTCCGGAAAGTGCGAAAAAGATCATCGTACTTGATCGTACGAAAGAGCCGGGCGCACTGGGTGAACCGCTTTACCTCGACGTGGTAACTGCACTGGAAGGTAAAGGATGCAAAATTATCGGTGGCCGCTATGGCCTCTCCTCGAAAGAGTTTTCTCCGGCCATGGTGAAGGCGGTTTATGACCATGCTGATAACGGGGCCTGGCACAACTTTACGGTCGGCATCCACGACGATGTGACCAATCTTTCCATTCCGGTTGGCGAAGAGTTTAATATTGAACCCGACGATGTAAAGTCCGCCGTTTTCTGGGGCTTCGGATCAGACGGAACGGTCGGTGCATGTAAAAACACCATCAAAATTATCGGTGACAACACCGCAATGACCGCTCAGGCCTATTTTGTGTATGACTCCAAGAAGTCCGGCGGTGTAACGACTTCTCATCTGCGTTTCGGGGAAAGTTCGGTCAACTATCCGTACCTGATTCAGAATGCCGGCTATGTGGCCTGCCATAATGTTTCGTACATCGGCCGCTATGACATGCTCGGCGCGGTTGCTGAAGGCGGAACGTTTGTGCTCAACTCGGAAATTCCGACCTCGGAAGTGTTCAATCATCTGACGAAGGAAGAACAGCAGATCATAATCGATCGGAAGATCAATTTCTACAACGTGAATGCGTTGAAGATCGCTCTTGAGGTGGGGCTCGGCTTCCGCATCAACACGGTCATGCAGACGGTATATTTCAAACTTTCCGGGGTACTTCCGGAAGATGAAGCCATTCAGCTGATCAAAGACTATGCCAAAAAGACGTTTGAGCGTAAGGGCATGGACATTGTTGAAATGAACTGGAAAGCCATCGATGCTGCCGCGGCGGCGATCGAAAAGGTTGAGGTTCCTTCCGAGATCACCGAGTCGTACGTACTGCCGGATCTCATTCCGGCCGATGCATCGGACTTCACTAAAGATGTGATTCTGCCGACTATGCAGCAGAAGGGGGACAGCATTCCCGTCTCTAAGATGACTTTTGACGGAACACTTCCGACCGGTACCACCAAGTTGGAAAAACGAGGAATCGGTCCGCGTGTTCCGAAGTGGCTCAGCGATAACTGCATTCAGTGCAACCAGTGTATTATGGCTTGTCCGCATGCTGTAATCCGTGCCAAACAGATCAATCCGGCGGAACTTGAAAAAGCTCCGGAAAGCTTCAAAACCGTAAAATCCAAGACCAAGAACGAAAGTGACCTGGAATACAAAATTCAGGTTTACATTGAAGATTGTACGGGTTGCGGGGTCTGTGTGGAAACCTGCCCGGCGAAAACCAAGGCGCTGGAATTCACGACGCTCGACGATGAGCGCGCTGCAGGCGAAGTGGAAAATACCACGTTCTTCGAAAACCTTCCGGATAACAACCTTGAAGGCGTTAAGGTTGAGACGGTTAAAGGGATTCAGATGAAAAAGCCGCTGTTCGAGTTCTCCGGGGCCTGTGCCGGTTGCGGAGAAACGCCGTACGTGAAACTCGTTTCGCTGGTGTGCGGTGAGCATATGCTGACGGCGAATGCGACGGGCTGCTCCTCCATTTACGGAGGTACGTTCCCCACCATTCCGTACTGCACCAACAAAGACGGCCGCGGTCCTGCCTGGGCGAACTCGCTCTTCGAAGACAACGCCGAATACGGTCTGGGCTTCCGCATCGCGGTCGACAATAACCGGGCTCTGCTCCGCAATGCGGTGGCGGCTCTGCTGGAAGTCGGCACTACGGTCGACCTCAAAGCTGCACTCGAAAAAGCGGTGGAAATCTGCCAGGACAATGTGATTACCGACGAAGCCATCGCTGCGCAGAACGCGGTGAAAATTCTGCTCGACAGTGCCATGGCTGAAGCTTCTGCCGAAGCTGCTCCGCTGGTTCGCAAAATCAAGGAACTCGAAGATTACTTTGTAGACAAAGCGGTCTGGATCTTCGGTGGCGACGGCTGGGCCTATGATATCGGTTACGGCGGCCTCGACCATGTGGTGGCTTCCGGCAAGAATGTAAACATTCTTGTCCTGGATACCGAAGTATACTCCAATACCGGCGGTCAGGCCTCCAAGTCCACCCCGATCGGTGCGGTGGCCAAGTTCGCCACGGGCGGTATGCGTGCCGGTAAGAAAAACCTCGGTTTCATGTGCATGAGCTACGGTACGGTTTATGTGGCTCACATCTCCATGGGAGCCAATCGTGTCCAGACGCAGAAGGCCATTCAGGAAGCGGTTGCCTATGAAGGGCCGTCCATCATCATTGCTTACGCTCCGTGTATTGCACACGGCATCGATATGATGAAGACGCAGACCATTGCGAAGGAAGCTGTTGAGTGTGGCTACTGGCCGCTCTACCGCTATAACCCGGCTGCCGAAGAGGGTTCAAAGTTCACCTGGGATGCGCGTCCGCCGAAGGGCGATTTCCAGACGTTTATTCGCAATGAGCGCCGCTACAGTACACTGCTGAAGACCGCGCCGAATGAAGCTGAAGACCTGTTCGCTCTGGCAGAAAAAGATGCGAAGAGACGCTGGGACTTCATGCAGGCTGTGGGCCCGCTGATGTAATCTGCGAAGGTTAAAACGGGAACGCCCGCCGGTAACGGCGGGCATACTTTCCGGATTCCTGCACCGGCGGACGTGTCCGCCGGTTTTTTTTGTATCCAGTCTCTGGAACTTATTTCCAGAGTTCTTCGCCGTATTCCCATCCTTTGCGTACCGGTTCTTTCAGAAAGCGGTTCAGTTCCGGCCGGTTGGTAATTTTCATATTCTTTGAATCCCACTCGATTTTTCCGCCGTGGTTGGCGGCAATCAGACCGAGCAGCATAATTTCGGTGAACGGTGCGGCGTAATCAAAATTGGCTCCGCATGCAGGGATGTTTCCTTTGACCGCTTCGACGAGTTCTTTGATCGGGCCGCCTTTTACGCGCGGGATGACTTCGTCCGGATAGCCCGAGGCCTTAAACTCGATTTGCGCTTCTTTATTGGCGAGGCGCGGATTGTTGGAGCGGTTATCGGTAAAGCCGTTATTTTTTGTTCCGAAATAGTAGGTCCCGGCTGCGGGCGGATTGCCGGGCCAGCTCCAGTCGGCAGGGGCTTTCGGTTTGAACTCATCGGTGACGCCGTTGTGCCAGTAGAACGTGCAGGGTGATTTATCACCACGGTGTCTGAATTCAAATTTAATGCTGCAGCCATCGACGACCAGCCACTCATTCCCGCCGGCTGTATTTACTGCTTCAACGGAAACCGGTTCGTAGAGGTCGAGCAACCAGACGGGGGCGTCGGCGACATGGCAGAACCAGTCGCCGAATGTGCCGGTTCCGTAACGGTTGAATCCTCGCCAGGTTTTGGGATGGTAGCGGTGATGGAAGGGGGCGGGACCTGTGGGACCCTGCCAGAGGTTCCAGTCCAGCGTTGCGGGAACCGGGTCTTGGGTTGGAGGAAGTGTTTCCGGCCGGGAAAAAAACGGGTTCCCCCAATGCGGTCCGCCGATGAAGCTGTGGGCTTCGGTAATCTGTCCGAAAATGCCGTGATCATACCACTCTTTCAGCTGTCGAATGCCGTTAAAGGTGTGGCCCTGATTGCCCATATTGGTAAGCACCTGATATTTTTCTTTGGCTTTTTTCAGGGTGCGCGCTTCCCAGATATTATGCACGAGCGGTTTCTGGGTGAAGACGTGGAGGCCGCGCTGCATGGCTTCCATGGTAGCGGGAAAGTGGGTGTGGTCGGGGGTGTTGACGCAGACCATATCAAGGTCGTTTCCGATTTTGTCCAGCATGACGCGGAAATCGGTGAAGGTTCGGGCGTTGTTGATGGACGGGAATTTTCCGGCATGCTGACCGAATTGGGCGGTGTCTACATCGCAGATTGCCACCAGGTTTTCATTCCGTGTTCCGCTGTAAGCCTGTGCTGCGATATTACCTGCGCCGATCATGGCCACATTCACTTTGCTGTTTGCTGATTGTCCGGTTTTTCCGATGCTGAACAACGGAATAGCGGTGGATGCCGCTGCTGCGGTTTTCTGAAACGTGCGCCTGCTCAGATTTTTCATGGGGTCTCCTGTTACATTTTCTTCCGGATAAAGAGCGCGCAGATTGTTTCGGTTTTGATTGCTTTCGTCCGACCTGCAGCGGTGTGCCCGGCTCAATCAGAAAACGTCTGGCTGTTTCGTGGCTGGACAGGGCCTTTTGGCCAGGGCCTTAAAAAGACGCATTGGGAAATGCGACCCCGTTGAAACGCGGCGGCCATTTTTTTAATCATGGCTGATGTGGATGGGGTGCACGCTTACCGTTGTCCGGAAAGCCGTTCCGTTAATGCTGCAGGAGGGGGATCCAGTTCCGAAATCGATGCGGTCGGGGAGGCTCCGGATGCAATCCACCAGCTCACCAGTGCAGTTTCTTCATCCGTCAGCGGGGGGCGGCCATTCGGCGGCATGAAGGCGTTAGAGGAGGGATCAAGGGTGATGCGGTAATGCACTTCGCTGCCTTGCAGGCTGCCCGGCTCAATGCCGGGCATTCCTCCATCACCGCCGGCCATAAGACGTTCAAAAACATCCATGCGGAAGCCGCCCATTTCCATGGCTGCGCTGTGGCAAAAATAGCAGTTTCGTTCAAATATCGGTTGAATGACAGCTTCATAGGCGGATGCATCGGCCGTGATGTCGGCAGGTTTGGGGAGCTCTGTGTTGAACAGGTTTTGGAAAGCTGTCGGAAGTTTGGCGTAAAGATAATCTTCTCCATGAACCATCGAGGCGCCGTGGTGACTGCCGGCGACAAGTACGCTGATTGACAGCAGCAGGGCGGAAAGGTAGAGCACGCCGGAGCCGTGGCAGGGCCGGTCGAGATGCAGCACTTTTAATATCAAAGTGAGGGCCATCAGCACCGTTGCTGTTATTTCATTCTGCATATGAGTTTGAAGCAGTTCGCCTGCTCCGCCGTCGCCGAGGGCCAGCGCATAGCCGAAAATGCATGTCGTGATACCGAAGAGCAAACAGAGGAAAAGGATGACCAAATTTGCTTCCCGCAGATTGTTCAGTGTCGTAAACCGGCTGAGCAGTTCAAGCAACGGGACAATCAGCAGAAGTGCAATAGGAAAATGGAGGATCAGGATATGAAACCGGCCGACTGCCGCAACGGCGTCACTGCCGGGGTTTCCGGAGAGCGGAAAAACAAAAGGAAGAGGCAGCAGGATGAGAACGGTCAGTGAGCCGAACAGTAGAGTCAGTTTAAAACGCATAAGCCCATCGATTATCCTTTCAATCTGTGTTTATTGCGTGCTTCTTACGGAGGCTGCTGCAATCATTCTGTCGGTCCGTTTTGCAGGGCGGTCTGTTTGATTATAAACGGTCGGCATATTTGGTGTGGAAGGCCTTCACCTCGGCCATCTGGGCTTCGGGAAGTTCGTGCTCTTTCAGGAAATTGTAAGCGCGTCGGCCGATCAGGAATGATTCGCTGTTGAGCAGTGGGATGGTGTTGGAAACCACCAGTTCGGAATCAAAATTGTGCTCGGTCATCAGATTAAGCATGAGATGCACTTCGTAATAACTTCCAAGGTTTGGAAGCTGGGCGCTGAGGAGGTCGTAGAATCCTTCTGGAGCCGCCAGATCGGTGGAGGCCAGTGACGAGAGGTAGAGCACCTGCTTTTTGGAATCACCCTGCGGAAAGAGTTCAGCCATGGTTTGATAGTAGGTTTCAGGGCCCTGGCTCTGAAAATATTCAATAGAGGCGCTGGCGAGTTCGGTCGTGCCGTCAAGCGCCAGTGTTTTGATCTGTTTTTGCACGGCGGGGTCGGTGATATTTCGTTTAGAAAGGGCTTCTACAGCAAAGGCCACCTCAGAACTGTTGCTGTTTTTCAGCATAGTGAGCAGCTGTTCTGTTCCGATGGTTTCAGCGGTAATGTTCTGAATTTCCGTCTGCATGTCGCCGTGAACCCAGTGCCAGAGGGTATAGCAGGTGTATACCGCACCAGCCACAAAAGCGGATTTATCGGAGAGCAGTGTCGCGCTGGAAGTTCCGTCAGTATCCGATTCTTCATTCATCATGGCATCGGCGGGCGAAACAATGTCTGCGGCACTCACATCGGCCAGAGTGGAATGTTCGTCGTTCAGGATTTTTATAAGTTTGGCGTGATCAGCTTGGGTAAACTGCTCATGCCCCATTTTGGTGAGGTTTCCGCCCTTTGGAAATTCATAGCGTATAAATCCGCCGTGCACATCCCAGAGGAGTCGGACGGTGATGATTTCGCACTGGCCGTCTCCGCAGATGACGGAATCGACGTCGGTATAGTATTCTTTGATAAATCCGTTTGCGTTCAATACCTGAAAAACCGGCTGGATACGAGGTTCCTGAACTTCAAATCCGGGATGGAGAACCAGCGCTTCAAAAGAAGCCGCCGCGTATGCGGCGGAGGCCAGTGTGCCGGCGACCAGTAATGTGAAAATCGTTTTCATATTCATGCACTTAATTTACGGGTAATTGAAAATAAAAATATACTACTTTAGTCCTATATTATGCACAATAACGTCATGCCGCGTCATAATTGGACTTCTTTTGTCCGCAAACTGAAGCCCCGTTTGAAATGAGAGGCCTTTAACTGCGAAAACTGAGCGGGAAACCATCAGGAATATCAATAAAAGGATTGCGGATTATCGGCCGAAAGTTAGTATGAAATCTGATTGTTGTACAAAAGTACCATAGTCGCCCGAATTGATGATGAAACAAAGCGGGTGCTTCAATTTGATGGAGAAATCCATCCGCGAACGAGATGAGGAATTATAATGCAAAAACGCTTTTTTGCTAAACATGCAAAGTCGAGTGCGGCTTTGGTGAGTCTGGGAATTCATGCGGTCCTGATTGTGATTGCTTTGTCCTTTGTTGCGGTGACCGTAATCAAGAAGGAAGAGCAGAATTTTGAGGCCAAGCCGGTGAGCCGGCCGAAGATGAACCTGAGGAAGCTTCAGGTCCCGGTTAATATCAAAAAGAAAAAAGTTCAGAAGCCGAAGCTGCGTAAACGCATCGTCGTGCAGCCGAAGCTGAACCAAAGCGTTCCTGATATCAAAATGCCGGAAATCAGCGGGGTTAAGGGCGGCTTGGGCAATGCGGCGGCCGGCGGCCTGGGCGGTGCCGAAGCGCTGGGTTTTTCCATGCCGGAAATTGAAATTTTCGGGGTAAAGGGAAAAGGCGAAAAGATCATTCTGATTCTCGGGGCCGATGCAGACATGATGTCGGATGAAATGGGCGGTATCCCGGCATTCACCATCATCAAAAATGAAATGATTCGTATTGTGGAGGAGCTTCCGCCGACCGCGTTGTTTAATGTGATGATCTATGACTGGAAAGAGGTGACTATGGCCTTTCCTAACATGGTGCCGGCAACCGATTCCAACGCTCAGAAAATGCAGGGCTGGCTGGAGCCGCTCAATGCCGTAACTAAAGGAATGGGTGATCGCGACTTCGGTATGCATACGCTCGGACCGGGCGGTACGGTTTCCTCGGAAAGACTTATGTATGGAAAATTTGCGGATCCCAGCGAAGTCGGGGCCAAAAAGGGGACTAAGGTTGATACTCGGTCTTGGTACCAGGCAACAATGCTGGCGCATAAAATGGGTGCAGATACCATTTTCGTGCTGACCGATGGCTGGGATCTCCAACGTGTGGCAATTTCCTCCAAAAACCTGTCGCGTGAAGAGTGGGATAAAACATCGGCAGGGAAAAAATGGGCAGAAGCTTATAAAAAAGGTCTGAAGCTACTCGATGAAGAGAATAAGAAAAGGCGGGAAGCCGGCAAGCCGCCGAAGGTGCTCAATCGTAATGAGTGGTCGGTAAACAAAGAGTACTTCCCTGGATTAGAACGACCGCCGACACCGGAGTGGTATAACTATACTCCGAAAGATTTTGCTGAAGCCTTTGTGCTGAACCGTGCGGATCATGAAAAAGACGAAGTTTCGATGACGAGCGGTTTGAAGAAGAAAAGGGGTAAGATTGATTTTTCATTCAATGTGATTCAGTTTGTTCCGAAAGGAAAAACTGCGAGTGCTAGCTCCGCAAATAACTTCAAGAAACTGACCAGCCTGTGCAAAGGTGAGTACAAGACGGTTGCCGGTATGGACGAAGTTCAGAGCTATGTGACAGCTGATCCTGAATAAAGAGCTCTTCAGAAGTCTGTTGATAACACCGGCCGGGTTCGGCCGGTGTTTTTATTTATCACCTAAAACATGGGTGTAAGCCTATATAAGAGAATGTCTAAAACCGTCGAAATCGCACTGGCCATGAACTATGCGAATCCTTTTGTCCGCAAAGCGGTTGAAGGGATAGCCCGTTATACCTTTCATCGGGGAAACTGGCGGTTTTTCGCTCCGCATGGAGCCCCCGAGGTGACGTTGGCGGAACTCAGCGAATGGAAGGGCGGCGGCGTAATCGGTATGCTGGATCGTCAGTCGGTCTCCGGCTTGCGTAAACGCGGAATTCCCGCGGTTAATATATTCGGCCGTTTCAGTGAACTTCCTGAAACCTCTGTGGTGGTGGATAATCAGGAAATCGCCCGAATGGCGGCTGAATATTTTATCCATAAGGGCATTCGTCGATTTGCCATTACCGGGCGTCGGGTTTTCGGCGATGCAACACTGAAATATCAGGCCTATCTCGGAACACTGGCTGAATATGGGTTCCAATGTCTGGAACTCAAATCGCGTCAGGCCATTCAGAATCTCGGGGCGGAAATCCAGACTTTGGAAGGCGACGGACCGGTCGGGGTATTCGCCACGGAAGATCCGGTGGGACGCGTGGTGATCGATGCCTGTTCTGATCACGATTTGCGGGTGCCGGAGGAGGTTTCTGTGCTGGGGGTGAACAACGATCTGTTTGCCTGCGAAATGCTGCACCCGCAGATGTCGAGCATTGAACTCAGTCCGGAGCGCATCGGCTGGCAGGCGGCAAAAATGCTCGATGAATTGATGCAGGGGGGGCGTCCGCCCGAGGAACCGGTCCGGATTTCTCCGGAACGCATCGTAGAGCGCCATTCAACGGATCTGGTGGCCGTGGGCGACCGGGTGGTGGGCGATGCGCTGCGTTTTATTC